>JBKCTK010000140.1:0-11137 GCA_046319055.1 Synechococcaceae cyanobacterium | reverse complement strand
TAAGAGACAGGCCTCATTCTCCTTCTGCACCGCCACGCTGAGGCGACCCACGTAGGCCGCCGCTTCAAACAGGTAGTCGCAATGGCGCAGATCCTTGCCCGCCCCCTCGGCCTTCTCCGCCGGCCGCTCCAGATCGCGGCGGATCCAATTCACCACCGCTTGCGTGGTGGCCAGGCTGCCCGCCGCCAGCAGCACGAACAGCCGGTCGGCGGCTGGCTGAAACACGTGCATCTTGCTGTAGGTGGAGATGTAATCCACCCCAGCATTGGTGCGGGAGTCGGAGGCGAGCACCAGGCCCTTCTGCAGCCAGTAGCCGATGCAGTAGGTCATGGGGGCGCGGCACGAGGCCTAGGGCGAATTGACGCTAACGCGGGCTGAGCGGGCGCTCGAGTCGCCTGGCCAACCCCATGGGGTCCGGGCGAGCGGTCCTGCCGACTCGGCGGCACCGCCCTGGGTTCACGCGGCCGGCGGGCGGCCCCGGGGCGGGCGGCGATAGGCGGGATCGGGGTTGTTTTGGCTCAGCTGGCGCACCGCCTCCAGGGCCATGCCGGCCCCGAGGCCGCTGGCGCTCAGCAGCACCGAACTCCAAACCAGGGCGGTGGAGCTGATCCGCACCGGCGTGTTGGCCACCAGCGCCTGCAGGAAAAACGCGAGGGCCAGGCCGATCACACCGGTCACCAGCCCGGCGGCCAACACGCGGCGGCCGCTGAGCGGGCTCGGCGCGGAGGCCCCAGGCCTGGTGGGGTTGGCGTTGGCGGGTGCGTTGGCGATGGGGTTGGCGGGCGCGCTGGGCGGATCGCCGGGGCCGGGGGACGGGGTCATGGCTCAGGCAGCTCCGCGGCGACGGCCAGGGTGGGGGGGCGGGTGCCGGTGAGCTGCTTCATCACCACGTAGAACACCGGCACCACGAACAGCGACAGCACGGTGGCCACCGCTAGGCCGCCAAACACCACGGTGCCGAGGGAGGCCTGGCCGCGGGCGCCGGCGCCGCTGGCCAACACCAGCGGCAGGAAGCCAAACAGCGAGGAGATGGCGGTCATCAGGATCGGCCGGAAACGGGAGCGGGCCGCCTCCGACGCCGCCTCCAACGCCGTGGCTCCCTCCGCCATGCGTTGGTTGGCCAGGTCCACGATCAGGATACCGTTTTTGGCCGCCAGGCCGATCAGCATCACCAGCCCCACCTGGGCAAAAATGTTAAGCACTTCCCCCCGGGCCGCCAGGAACAACAACGCACCGAGCATGGCGGTGGGCACCGTCATCAAAATGATCAAGGGATCGGTGTAGCTCTCGTATTGGGCGGAGAGCACCAGATAGGCGGCGAGGATACCCAGGGAAAACACCACAATCGCCAGGGCCCCGGCGCGGATTTCCTCGCGCGAGATGCCGGTCCAGTCGATGCCAACGCCATTGACCGACAGCTCTTCAAACAGGCGACGGATGTCGGCGATGGCCTGGCCGGAGCTGCGGCCGGGGGCCGGGCCGCCCTCCACCATGATCGCCCGGAACAGGTTGAAGCGGGGGATCACCGCTGGGCCGGTGACCGGTTCGATGCGCACGAACTCCGACAGCGGCACCGGCTGGCCAGAGGCATTGCGGGTGTAGAGATTTTGCAGCTGTTCGGGGTTGGCGCGGAAGGCGTCATCGGCCTGCACGAACACGCGCCGCACCCGCCCGCCTTCGAAGGTGTCGTTCACATAGAACGAGCCGATGTTGAAGCTGAACGCCTGCATTGCCGTCTGGAAATCCACCCCGAGGGAGGCCATGCGATCCCGGTCCACCAGGATCTGCAGCTGGGGCGCCTCCGGCGAGAATTGGGTGAACACCCGATCGAACAGGCCGCTGCTGTTGGCGCTGCCGATCAGCTTCTGGGCGCTCTCGAAAAACTGGCTGTCGTTCAGGGCTCCACCGCTGCGGTTGAGCAGCTGCAGCTCAAAGCCGCTGCCGGTGCCGTAGCCCGGGATCGCCGGCGGTTCCACCACGATCACCCGCGCCTCTTGGATGGAGGCCAAGCGGCGGTTGAGGCGCGTGGTGATGGCGTTCAGCGTTTGGGTGTCGGCGGGGCGATCGCTCCAGTTGTTGGTGCCGAAGAAGAACAAGCCGCGGTTGGGGGCATTGCCGGCGAGGCTGGCGCCGCTGAAGATCGCGGCGGCCTTGATGTCTTTCTCCTCCTGCAGGATCGCCGCCACGCGCTGGTTGATGCGGCGCATGTTCGCCAATGAACTGCCCTCGGGGGCCTGGATGATGCCGATGGCATAGCCCTGGTCTTCCACCGGCACGAAGCCGCTGGCGATCAGGTTGAAGGCCACGGCGGTGAGGGCGATGCCGGCCACCAGGGCGGCCATGATCAGGCGGCGGTGCCCTAGCACCCAGGCCAAGCCGCCGTGGTAGCCGCCTTCAATTTTGGCGTAACCGATGTTGAACCAGCGGAAGAGCAGCGGCGTGGCCCAGCCGAACAAGGCGCCGAAGGCGGTGTAGGCCAGCACCGTGAGCGGACTGGCCACCCCCGCCAGCACCACCCCCGCCACGGCGCCACCAATGCTGAAGGGCAGGCGCAGCGGCCGGCGGCTGAGCAGCTGCAGCGCGAACCCCAGCACCAGCCCCACGGCGAGGGCGGCGAAGGCCCCCAGGGCGCCGCTGCCGACCGTGAGCAAGCCATACACGAAGGCCACAAAGCCACCGGCGATGGCGTAGGTGCGGCGGCCTGGCGGCTCGCTGTCCCAGGCCAGCAGCAGGGCCGAGAGCATCGGTGAAAAGGTGAGGGCGTTGAAGGTGGAGATGGCGATCGCGAACAGGATCGTGGCGGCGAACTGGCGGTAAATCGTGCCGGTGGCACCGGGGAAGAACAGCACCGGCACGAACACCGCCAGCAGCACCCAGGAGGTGGCGATCACGGCGTCGCTCAGCTCATCCAGGGTGGTCTGGGCCGCCGCCAAGGCGCTGACCCCAGCCGCTTTTTTGGTGGCGGTGGTCTCGATGATCGTGATCGCATCATCGACCACCAGGCCGGTAGCCAGCACCAGCCCGAAGAGGGTGAGTTGGTTGAGGGTGAAGCCCGCCACCAACACCCCCAGGAAGGTGCCCACCAGGGCGACGGGGATGGCGATCGCCGGCACCAACGTGGCTTTCCAATCCTGCAAAAACAGGAACAGCACCAACACCACCAGCACCACCGCCTCGCGCAAGGCGCTGGTGACGCCCGCGATCGAGGCCTTAACGAAGTCGGTGTTGTCGTAGATCTTCTGCATCTCCAGCCCCACCGGCATGGTGGAGCGAAACTCCGCCAGCACCGCCTCCACCCCCTTGGACACCTCCAGGGCATTGCTGCCGCTGAGCTGATAGATCGCCATGCCCACCGAGGGCACCCCGCGCAGGTCGGTGGCCTCCACCGCGAAGCTGTCGCCGCCCAGGCTCACCCGGCCCACATCCCGCAGCCGCACCAGGCCGCCGTCGCCGGTGGAGCGCAGGATCAGGTTCTCGAATTCCTCAGGACTGCTGAGCCGCCCCTGCAGCCGCACGGTGAAGGTGAACTGCTGGCCATTGGGGGCGGGTTCGCCACCGATCTGGCCCACGGGCACCAGGCGGTTTTGGCTGCGCAGGGCCTGTACCACATCCGAGGCGGTGAGCTTGTTGGCGGCGAGGCGCACCGGATCGAGCCAGAGGCGATAGGCGAGCTGACGGAGGCCGAAATACTGCAGATCACCCACACCGGGCACGCGCCGGATGGCATCGGTGAGGTTGTCATCCAGGAGTCCGCTGATCGTTTCAAGGCTGTAGGGCCGTTTCGGATCCTCGCTGGTGAAGTTGTAAACCAACAGCATCGAGTTGGAGGCCTGGTTCACCGTGATCCCGGATTGGCGCACCTCCTCAGGCAGGCTCGGTTGGGCTAGTGCAACCCGGTTCTGTACATTCACCTGGTTGATGTCGCCATTGCTGCCGCTGGCGAACGACACGCGAATCGAACTGGTGCCATCGGCGGCACTGGAGGAGGAGATGAAATCCATATTCTCCACCCCGTTGATCTGCTGCTCCAACACGCTGGTCACACCCTGCTCCACGCTCACCGCGTCGGCCCCCACATAGCGGGAGGTGACCTGCACGGTGGGTGGCGCGATATCGGGCAGATTTTCGATCGGCAGCAACGGCAGCGCGATCAGGCCGGCGATCACGATCAGCAGGCTGCACACCGTCGTCAGGACGGGGCGAACGATGAAGTTGTTGGAGAGAGACATGAACCCAGATCCCCGCCGCGCTTAGTAGAGCCGCACCGGCAGGCCGTGCCGGAGATTGATCAGGTTGGTGGTGATCACGTTTTGGCCGGGCTTGAGGCCAGCCAGCACCGGATAGCGGTTGTTTTGTAGCGGACCGAGCAGCACCGGCGTTTGCAGGGCGAACAACGTGCTCGGGGGCAGGTTGCGCAGGGTGTCCAGCTGGGCCTGGCCGGGCCGCTGGGCCAGCTCGGCCAGGCTGCCGGCCACGAACACGAAGCTCTGGCCCGAGATTTGGCTGACGGCGGCGAAGGGCACCGAGAGCTGGTCGCGGGCATCGAGCACCAATGTGGTGCGGGTGCGCAGGCCATTGCGCAGCAGACCGGTGGGATTGGGGAAGTCGGCCTTGGCCAGCAGCGCCTGAGTGCCGGGCGCCACGGCGGGATCGAGGGAGCGGATGGCGCTTTGGGCGATCGGGCGATTGCTGGCGGGGTCCATCAGGATCACCGGCAGACCGGGCCGCAGGCGGGCCGAGAACACCGCCGGCACATCGATGCGGGCCACCAGCCGGTCGTTGCGAATGATCTTGGTGAAGGGGGCTCCGGCCTGGATCACATCGCCCTCCTTCACTTGCACATCGCCGACGATGCCGGCGATCGGCGCCCGCAGGTCGCGGAAGCCCAAATCGGCGGCGCGGGAGATCAGGTTCATGCGGGTGGAGATGAAATCCTGCCGCAGCTGATCGCGCTGAATCGGGCTGGCGGCCCCCTGGCTCACCAGATATTCGAAGCGCAGGTAGTTGAGCTTTTTCGTTTCCATTTCGGCCTCCAGCCGGGCCACATCGGCCCGGGTCTGGGTTTGATCGAGCACCAGCAGCGGCTGGCCCGGCCGCACCAGATCGCCTTGGCGCACGAACAGGCGCTGGATGCGGCCGCCGGCCTGGGCGGCCATGTTCACCTCACCCAGCGCTTCGAGGGTGCTCACGGTGTTGACCACCTCGCCGAAGCGGGCCGGCTTAGCCGCTTCCACCTGCACGCTGAGCGGCGGCCGCGCCTGGACCTGGGGCTGGTTGCGGCAGGCCCCCAGCAGTGCCCCGCAGGCCAGGGCAACCGCCAGGGGGACGGCGCGCTGGAGGGCTGGGCGGGGGTAGAGGGGGGTGAAGTGGGGCCTGCCATCAGCTCTGGCGCCGACCCATCCCGTGGCTTTCGCGGTGTGGCGATCCTCGGCACCGCCATGGCTCCGGGCACCGTGGCGTGGTGGGAGTTGCTTCTGCTGCTGGCCAACGGTGAGGCAGAGGTCCGGCAACTGGCCGCTTTGGGGTGGGCCCTGGGGACCCTTCGGCAGCGCAATCACCCCAGCAACAGGCCAGCTGGCCGCCATGGTAGGCGCGATAACCGGGCCGCCAAGGGTGTGCCGCCTGGATCGGCACCACACGCGGGGAGGTGTTGATCAGCCAACCCCGGCCCCGCGCCCTCCAGGCTGTCCACCTGAGACTTGTCGAGCATGGAATAACAGTGAATGCCTATCTTGGTCGAATCGGATGCAGAGAAGCCTGAACAATCCGGATCTCGCCTGAGCGATTCAGGCGGTATCGACCCCATCTTGGCTGAATGAGGCGCCTGGGATGGCCGCGCCAAGCAGCAGCTGCGATCATGGACCGTCATGGGCACCGGTCACAGCGCCTCTGCACGAGACGCCCCATGGAACCAGCTGGCCAAGAAGGCCGGCTTTTGGCGGAGCTGATTGGAGACGTGTCGTGAATGCCTCTGGTTCGCTGCGAGGCACTTCTTTCCTAAAGTTCGAGAAGATAGTTCTCGGCCCACTGCTGGGTTGTCTTGATCGCAAGAAGGTAGCCCGCCACCAGCTCCTGCTCCACCCAATCCGGCATCAGGTCCTGAAATTTGCTGAGCCGGTAGTTCGGGAGTGACTCGGCAACATCCTTCCAGAGCTTGCCATCGTCCCAGACCTCCGGGGTGGCCAAGCGCTGGATGGCGTCGTGAAAGCGCTCTGGCGTGATGCCCTCTCCTTTGGCCTTGACGAGAAGGTTATCGGTGCTGATTTTCCAGTCGCCACCCACGGCTTCCAGGCCGTAGCGGAGGGTGGCGTTGATCTTGCCGCCGGCGAAGGTCCACCAGCGCAGCTCGCCATCCCTGGCCTCAATGCCGGGATGGCGGGAGCGGAACAGGGGCTGAATCGCCTGCCGCTGTTCCGCAAGCGCGACGGCTGCCTGTTCATCGAGATAGGGGAAGGTTGTGGAGGAGAGCAGGATGTCGCGCATCTTCTGGCACACCTCCAGGCCGAGGAACTGGGGGAGGTAGCCGCCCCAGGTGGGTTGCTTGCCCCGTGGCGCGGGATCCACAACCACGCGGCGGTCGTCGTGCTGGATGCGCTGCACCACCCAGCCGCGGCCACCCAGCAAAAAGCTGCTCACCCCATCCACCAGTCGATCGACGAACGCCTGCTGGAGCGAACCGAGGGGCTGGCCTGCGGCCGTGACGACCGTGTAGCTGATGGGGCTGCTGAACACCGCAAACAGCTCCATGAAGTTCTTGCGGCCAAAACGCTTCTCGGCCTTGGGGCCGATCAGCAGCTGCCCGGAGGCCTCCCTTAACCCGCCATCGGCCAGCAGCCAGCGGATCAGGCGCTCAAACTCCGCCCGGCTGATTCCGGCGAAGTCCGGCACGTTGGAGATGTGATCCCAGGCAACGTCTTGACGGAGGCCTCCACCGGCCAGGGCCATGGTGAGCAGCTGGTGGATCAGCACGGGCCAGCAGCGGTCCTGCACCGGCACGGCCTCCACCCAGCCCTGCTTGGCCAGTTCGATCAACGCCGTGGCCTGCAGCACGCTGGCGCTGGAGTCGCAGAAGAAGGTGGTGTTGGCGGCCTGGCCGTCGCGCCGGCCGGTGCGGCCCATGCGCTGCAGGAAGGAGCTCACCGTGTCGGGGGCATCGGCCTGCAGCACGCGATCGAGGTCGCCCACGTCGATCCCCAGCTCCAGGGTGGAGGTGCAGACGATGCAGGCGCCGCTGCCGTCGGCAGTTCCCTGATGGAAGGTGTTCTCCGCCAGCAAGCGCTGCTCTTTGGAGACGGCGCTGTGGTGCACGAACACCGTGGTGCCGGTGCGGCGCAGGGTTTCGGCCACCTTCTCCGCGGTGGCGCGGGACTCACAGAAGAACAGGCTCTTCTGGCCCTGGGCCAGGCGGGCAGCATCGCGGGCGAGCAGCCGCAGCTCCGGACGGTGCACCACCAGCAGCTGCCGGCGCCTAGCGGGTTTGGCTGGGTCCACCACCTGGCCCGGCCGCTGGGAGGAGCCCTGCAGCCAGCGGAGGATCGCCTCCGGGTTGCCCACCGTGGCACTGAGGCCAACCCGTTGCAGGTCGTGGCGCGAATGCCGGGCGATGCGCTCCAGCACGCTCATCAGATGCGCCCCGCGGTCCGAGCCAGCGAGGGCATGCACCTCGTCGATCACCACGCTCCGCAGATCGCCGAACAGCCGGGTTTCCTCCAGCCGCTGGGAGACGAGCATCACCTCCAGGGATTCGGGGGTGGTCATCAGCAGCTCCGCCGGCTCCTGGAGGAACCTGCGGCGGGCGGCGGCGGCGGTGTCGCCATGCCACACGAAGCGACGCAGGCCGACCATTTCGGTGTAAAGCCCCAGGCGCTCGGCCTGGTTGTTGAGCAGGGCCTTGATCGGCGCGATGTAGAGGGCACCGACGCCAGCGGGAGCCGACACCAGCAGCTGGGAGAGGGTGGGGAACATCGAGGCTTCGGTCTTGCCCCCGGCCGTTGGCGCCAGGATCACGGCATTGGCGCCGGCCAGCAGCGCTTCGCCGGCCTGCTCCTGCACGGGGCGGAGGCTGCTCCAGCCCAGCCGGGCGACGATCGCCTCCTGCAGCCGGGGCGCCAGGCGCGCGAACACACTCACCGCCAACCTCCTGCCAGCCGCTCCGCAGAGCTCACCACACGTCTTCGCTGGGGATCAGGTCTAGGCCCTGCTCCAACTCCGCGCCGGGGGCGGCATCGAAGGGGATCCGCTCAGGCCCCTCCTCTTCGCCATCCAGGGAGGCGGAATCGGGTGTTCCGCCGAGGCGTCGCTGTTCCTCGGGGCTCAGAGTCGCGGTAGGCATCCTGTGGGGATCAAACCCGTAGATCTCCATCGGCACGTAGGTGATGTCCTCCTCCACCAGATCGAGCTGGGTGACGAACTCGCGCAGGAATTGGCGGGGCACCACGCCGACGTCACCGCGGAAGCCCTTGGTCACCTCCGCCACCAGGCGGTCGATGAAGGCGAGGGAGATGCGTTCCTCCAACCGCGATCGCTGGGCGGAGGGGTAGATCTCCCGCAGGCCCAGGGCCACCGCATGCAGGCGCTTGGCATCAAAGGGCAGCAGCTCCAGCTGGGCCTGGCGGGAGCTCGCGAAGGCTCCCTGCTTGAGGAAGCGGATCCGATCGTGCAGGGGCGCTAGCCCCGCAACGCCGTAGCGGGTGTCGAAGAACTCGGGGGTGCCGGTGAACAGCCAGAGCATCCCCGGATAGGAGCCGGCCGCATCAGCAATTTGACGGATGCCATTGAGCGACTTGTGGCGGGAGTCGGAGCGCAGGCGCAGGATTGTTTCCGCCTCATCGATCACGATCAGCAGGCCCTTGTAGCCGGCGGCTTTGACAATCTCCAGCACACCGCGGAGATAGTCGAGGGCATCGCGGCTGCCGATATCCCCCTTGATGCCTGCCACCTTCTTGGATGCGGCGGCCACATTGCCGCTTCCGCAGAGCCAGGAGATCAGAGCGCCGGCCTCAGACACCTCGCCCTCTTGCTTAAGGCGGAAGATGGTCTGGATGACGCGGATGAAATCCTGCGGCGCCTGACCACCGGTTAACGAGGCCAAATCGGCCTCCAGCCGCTGCTGCACCTTGGCATCGAAGGCCGCCGCATCGAAGTCAGCGGCGGTCTCGTCTTCGCCGGCGGCGATCAGGGCGTTTTCCACCCGCGCGATCCAGCGATCGAGGATGTCGTTGAGGGCACCGCGGGGGCAGGTGGCGGTGCCCAGCTCGGTCATCACCTTGCGGTAGACATCATCGAAGCGGTGGAACTTGAGGTCGTTGTCGGAGACGACGACGAAGCTGGTGGCGAAGCCGCGCTCCTGGGCATCGAGCAACGCCAGGCGGGCCAGGAAGGTCTTGCCGCAGCCGTAGCCGCCCCGCAGGAACTTGATCGTGCCCTCACCGTCCGCGGCCAGCTCCAGCTGGCGATGCAGCTCACCGCGCTGCTTCTCGATGCCCACGGCGAAGGTGTCGATACCGCGCTCCGGCACCAGCCCCTTGCGCAGCGCCTCGAAGACATGCTTGACATCGCGAGCGGTCAGGGTGCCCATCAGCTCTGCTCCTTCACGTAGCGCTTGACCTCACCCACCACCACGACGCGAACGGAGAAGGGGGCTCGGCTGGCCAGCTCATCGACCTGGAGGGCAAAGCGCCGTGCAGCCCGGGGGGAGCCCAGCATGGCAGCCACCTCCGGCTCGGTGATGGCGCCGTGGGAGGCCAGGTGGGCAAAGAGGCGCCGGATCGCCCCATCCGGCGACAGGTCCAGCAGCCATGGCGCCATCGCATCGTCGTTCGCCGGCGTGGCGGCCTGGGTAGCAGCCTGGGTGGCGGCCGGGGTGGCAGCCGCTGAGCCTGGGGGCGGCAGCGACTCCTCCAGCTGCGTGGAGGTGGATGCGGATGTGGAGGGGGCCGGCGCCGGCGTGGCCGCCGCGGCCGGTTCGGAGCGCTGGCCAACTCCCGCCAGGGCCGCCACCGCGAAGCGGGCCTCGGGGATGCAGGACGCCACCTGATCGGTGGCGCTGGGGTGGAAGACCTCGACGCGGACTTTCTCCTGGCTGGAACCGATCAGCCGGAAGAACAGCTCAAAGGCTTCGCCCACTGGGGCCTGGATGAGGTTGTCCTTCAGCTGGGCGGCGCCGCGGGCCAGAGACAGCTCCACCTGCAGGTCCGGGTTGTCGGGGCACTTCAGAGCCAGCTCGATCCGACTGCGGCCACCAAACGCCAGGGCCAGCTGCTCCACCGTGTTCACCTGAATCTCCAGGCAGAGATAGTCCCCGAGTCCCTGTTTTTGCTGAGCGAGAATCTGAAACCGCTGGGTGGAACCGCCTGGCTTCTCGCGATGCGCGATCGTGAGCACCGGGATCAGCCGCTCCTGCAGGCTGTTGCCGCCATGCACGAAGCGCATGGCGCGGCTGCCAGTGTCGAACACGGCGGTATCCAGCGGCATCATCAGCTGCCCCTCCAAGCCCTGGTAGCCCAGATCCGCTAGGGCCACACGCACTTCGCCGTCGTGATTGGCGGCATGGGGGCGGAACACATGGCGGCGGGACGGAGTTGTCTTGGTGCCGTGGCTCCGCACGGCGGGCGGCGCTCCTTCATTGAGCAGGAAGCCGTGATCGGAGGTGATCACGAAGTTGCGGACGCCTGCGGTGCGCAGGCGTTGCCAGGCGGAGCGGAGATCGCGCAGCACGCGCTCGAACACATCGAGGCCCACCCCCTTCTCGCCGGCCTCATCGACTTCGCGGCTATGCACCATGAGCAGCCGGGATTGCTCCACCTTCTTCTTGAGGGTGTCGGCCTTGAGGTTGGTGACCTCCTCGAGGCTGAGCTTGAGGCAGGTGCCACTGGCAGTTCGGGCCTGCATGGCGCGCAGGCGTGTGTCTGGATTGGTGACCAGAAATTCGCCGGCACGGAATCCCTGGATCGCTCCGCCATCGTTGGAGGAGAGGCTGGGGCTGAGGCGCCCCTGGGAGACGACCGGCGCCAGCACGTTCATGCCCACCTCTGTGACGGTGGGGAGCTCCGCCAGCCGAGCGTAGAGCTGGACAGTCGAGGCCGGGGTGTCCTGCAGCTGCTGAAACAGCTCGATCGCCATCTCGTAGCGGAGCGCA
>JBKCTK010000139.1:0-7212 GCA_046319055.1 Synechococcaceae cyanobacterium | reverse complement strand
CACCGGCGCTCTTGGTCGGCGGCGGTGGGGCCTGAGCGGCGGCTGGAGCGGCTGGCGGCGGCGCCCCGCCAGGTGCGGGGGACGGCCATCAGGGCTACGGCGCAAACCCGACCGGGCGCGTAAGTTCAGCTCACATCAATGGCTCGGCATGGTGGCCAGAACCAACTCCGCCAGTTCCTCCAGTTCCAGCGGCTCCGCTGAGGAGGCGAGCGACAGTCCTCCCGCGGCAACCCCAGCCAGCCCCCCGGAGGCGACCACGCCGGTGTTCCGA
The DNA here is from genome assembly GCA_046319055.1 of Synechococcaceae cyanobacterium. Classification (GTDB taxonomy): domain Bacteria; phylum Cyanobacteriota; class Cyanobacteriia; order PCC-6307; family Cyanobiaceae; genus Cyanobium. The sequence continues at coordinate 6,941 of JBKCTK010000139.1, read as the reverse complement.
CCGGGGTTAGAGGGGGTTCCCGCCACCCAGTCGGCCATCTGCGACATCGACGGCCAGCGCGGACTGCTCACGTATCGCGGCTACCCCTTGGAGCTGCTGGCTCGCAACAGCAGCTTTCTCGAGACGGCCTACCTGTTGATCTGGGGTGAATTGCCTACCTTCTTCCAGTTGCGGGAATTTGAGAACGAGGTGCAAATGCACCGGCGCGTTAGTTTCCGCATCCGCGACATGATGAAGTGTTTTCCCGCCTCGGGGCATCCGATGGATGCGCTCCAGGCTAGCGCCGCGTCGCTCGGTTTGTTTTATTCTCGTAGGGCACTATACGACCCCAAATACATCGTCGACGCGGTGGTGCGCTTGATCGCCAAGATCCCCACCATGGTGGCGGCCTTCCAGTTAATCCGCAAAGGCCAAGATCCAATCCAGCCCAACGACGACCTGCCCTACGCCAACAACTTCCTTTACATGCTCACCGAGCGGGTGCCCGATCCTATGGCGGCCCGCATCTTTGATGCCTGCCTGATCCTGCATGCGGAGCATAGCCTCAACGCCAGCACCTTCAGCGCCCGGGTTACCGCTAGCACGTTGACCGATCCCTATGCGGTGGTGGCCTCCGCCGTCGGCACCCTTGCCGGACCCCTGCATGGCGGTGCCAATGAGGATGTGCTCGATATGCTCGACCAGATTGGCAGTGTTGACCGGGTGGAGGCCTGGCTCGATACGGCCATGGCCCAGAAACAGAAGATTATGGGTTTTGGTCACCGTGAATATCGCGTCAAGGACCCCCGGGCGGTGATCCTGCAATCCTTGGCTGAAGATCTCTTCAGCCGCTTCGGCCACGATGAGATGTACGACGTGGCACGCCGACTGGAGGAGGTTGCCGTGACCAGGTTGGGGCCAAAAGGAATTTATCCCAACGTTGATTTCTATTCCGGTTTGGTTTACCGCAAGCTTGGCATTCCCCGCGACTTGTTCACGCCGATCTTTGCGATCGCCCGTACAGCGGGTTGGTTGGCCCACTGGCGCGAGCAACTCGGCGCCAATCGGATCTTCCGACCCTCCCAGATCTACACCGGTCCGGCGGAACGTGCCTGGCTTCCCCTCGAGAGCCGTCCGGTACCTGCGCCAATCCAGGCCCCAACCGCCTAAGTTGGGTTCCCATAATGGCGTCCTCGGAGACCGACATCCTCGTGAGTCAGGCGATTGCCGGCTCCGGCCTCGACCTTCAGGCCGGATTCACCACAGTGCTTGAAGGCTTCGGCCTTCCCCCTGGAGCAGCCCACCTGCTCTGGTTGCCTCTGCCCATGCTCGCCGTTCTGGTGGCGGCCGTGGTCGGCGTGCTGGTCAACGTCTGGCTCGAGCGCAAGATCTCTGCAGCGGTGCAGCAGCGGATCGGTCCGGAGTACGCCGGAGCCCTTGGCGTGTTGCAGCCCCTGGCCGACGGTCTCAAGCTCGTTTTTAAGGAAGACATCATCCCCCGTCGCGCCGATGGGCTGCTGTTCACCCTCGGCCCGGTGCTGGTGTTGGTGCCGGTGATCCTCTCCTGGCTGGTGGTGCCCTTTGGCCAGAATCTGCTGATCAGCAATGTTGGAATCGGAATTTTTCTCTGGGTTGCCCTCAGCAGCATCCAACCAATTGGCTTGTTGATGAGTGGCTATGCCAGCAACAACAAGTATTCGTTGCTCGGCGGCCTGAGGGCTGCAGCCCAGTCGATCAGCTACGAGATTCCCCTGGCCTTGGCCGTTTTGGCGGTGGTCATGATCAGCAACTCTCTCAGCACCGTAGACATCGTCAACCAGCAAACAGGGGCTGGGATTCTGAGTTGGAATATCTGGCGCCAGCCCGTTGGGTTTTTGATTTTCTGGATTTGCGCCCTGGCTGAATGCGAGCGCCTACCGTTCGACCTCCCCGAGGCGGAAGAGGAATTGGTGGCTGGCTACCAAACAGAATATTCTGGCATGAAGTTTGCTCTCTTCTATCTCGGAAGTTATATCAACCTTGTCCTCTCAGCTCTCCTGGTTTCCGTCCTCTATCTGGGTGGCTGGGGTTTCCCTCTCCCGGTTGAGTGGCTGGCAGGCCTGCTGGGCCAATCTGTTGATGCTCCGCTGGTGCAAGTTGTGTCCGCCAGTGTCGGCATTGTGATGACCGTGCTGAAGGCCTACTTGCTCGTGTTCTTCGCCATCCTGCTGCGTTGGACCGTGCCTCGCGTGCGGATCGACCAGCTGCTTGATCTGGGCTGGAAGTTTCTGCTGCCGGTGGCCTTGGTCAACCTTCTGGTCACCGCCGCTCTCAAACTGGCTTTCCCACTTGCCTTCGGCGGCTAGCATCCCTCCCCAGTTCAGCCAGATCCGGGCCATCATGGCCCTTCTTACCGAAACTCACCCTCTCCGCCATGTTCGGGTTCCTCCAAAAAGTCGGCGAATACACCCAGGATGCGGTCAACGCAGCCCGATACATCACGCAGGGCCTGGGTGTTACCTTCGATCACTTGCGTCGTCGGCCGATCACGGTGCAATATCCCTATGAAAAGCTGATCCCTTCCGAGCGCTATCGCGGCCGCATTCACTATGAATTCGACAAGTGTATCGCCTGTGAAGTCTGCGTGAGAGTCTGCCCCATCAATCTGCCCGTGGTCGATTGGGTGATGAATAAGGCCACGAAGAAGAAGGAGCTCCGCAACTACTCCATTGATTTTGGTGTGTGCATCTTTTGTGGTAACTGTGTTGAGTATTGTCCCACTAATTGCCTCTCGATGACAGAGGAATATGAGCTAGCCGCCTTCGACCGCCATGCCCTCAACTATGACAATGTCGCCTTAGGGCGTCTCCCCACCAGTGTGACCAGCGATCCCGCCGTGTTTGCGCTGCGGGAGTTGGCCTATTTGCCCAAGGGAATCATGGATCCCCATGATCTTCCCGCCGACGCGCGCCGCGCCGGTCAACTGCCCGAGCAAGTTCTGGCTAGCCTCCCCAAGCCAGCCGCCGCTGCTTCGACCCCTACCCCCGATTCCGGAGATCAGGCCTGATGACCGTCGCTTTTACGACCCAGCTGATCTGCTTCCTGGCGCTGGCCGCCACGGTCCTGGTCGGAGCTCTGGGTGTTGTTTTGCTTCCCAACATCGTCTATTCCGCCTTCCTCCTGGGCGGTGTTTTCCTTGGCGTCGCTGGCCTTTATCTGTTGCTGAATGCCAGTTTCGTCGCCGCCGCCCAGGTGCTGGTCTACGTGGGAGCGGTGAACGTGTTGATTCTGTTCGCGATCATGCTGGTCAACAAACGCGAGGATCTTTCCAGCATTCCCGGGCTTGGTCTACGCCGCCTCTTATCGGCAGGAGTCTGTGGTGGACTGTTATTGCTGCTGCTGAGGGTTGCGTTTGTTACCCCTTGGCCGAACCCAGGTCCAGCCCCTGTGGGCGAAGAGGCCACCATCCGCATCGGTGAGCACTTCTTCAGTGATTATCTGTTGCCTTTTGAGCTCGCTTCAGTTCTGCTGTTGATGGCCATGATCGGGGCCATTGTTCTGGCTCGCCGTGATGTGTACAGCTCAGATGTGATCACCGGTGAGCCAGCGGATCAAGGCTTGCTCGAAAAATCGCGCTCCCCACTCCTGTTGGAAACCCCCTCCACCCCTGCACCCGTTGAGGCCGGCCGATGAACACCCCATCCTTTCTGAGCGACCTCAGCGCTGGCTCCATCCCTCTGGAAGCCTTCCTCACCATCGCGGCGGCCCTGTTTTGTACTGGCGTTTGGGGCTTGATCAATAGCCGCAACGCCGTGCGTGTGTTGATGAGCATTGAGTTAATGCTCAATGCCGTGAACATCAATCTGATGGCCTTTTCGAGCTACGTCGATGGCCAGTTGGTGCGCGGCCAGGTGTTCGCGATCTTCGTGATCACCGTCGCCGCCGCTGAGGCTGCCGTGGGGTTGGCGATCCTGCTCTCTCTCTATCGCAACCGCGAAACTGTCGATATGGAGCGTTTCAACCTCCTGCGCTGGTAGCGGCCTGGCGATGCGCCTGGAGCGGATCTGGATCATTCTGCGCAGCGGCAGTCTGACGGCCCAACGCCATGGCCATCGCTGCGCCAAGCATCTGCGTCGCCAGGGTGTGCAGGTCTGTGTGGCCAGCAGTGGCCTCGTTGATAACCCCTTCCCGGGCCTGCTGGCTACGGAGTCGGAGTTGCCCGATCTCGCCCTGGTCCTTGGAGGTGATGGCACCGTTCTCGGTGCCGCCCGCCATTTAGCTCCCTATGCAGTTCCCATCCTCAGCTTCAACATCGGTGGCAACCTTGGCTTTCTCAGCCATGACCGCCGCCTGCTAACCCTGAGTGGCTCAGAGGGGTCTGAAGACCTCTGGACCCGTCTACGCGAGGAGCGGTTTGCGCTGGAACGGCGGATGATGCTCGAATGCCACGTCGAGCGGGGAGATAGCTCCATCCTGCCCGCTGATGTTGATGCGGAAGCACTCTCTGCCCTGGATGAAGCGGACCACGTTGCGCTCAACGACTTCTACTTCCGGCCCAGTCTTGAGGAGGTTTCCCCCACCTGCTTGTTGGAGCTCGACATCGACGCTGAGGTCGTCGACCAGTACCGCGGCGACGGCTTGATCATTGCTACGCCCACAGGCTCCACGGGCTACGCCATGGCTGCCGGTGGTCCGATCCTGCATCCCGGGATCGAGGCCATCGTTGTCACGCCGATCTGTCCGATGAGTCTTTCCTCGCGGGCGGTCGTGGTGCCTCCCCGTTCACTCCTCACGGTTTGGCCCCTCGGGGAGAGCAACCGTCGCGTCAAGCTCTGGAAGGATGGCGCCCATGCCACCGTGCTGGAACCTGGGGACCGGGCCCTGATCCAACGCTCGCGGCATCCGGCCCTGTTTCTGTTGCTTGAGCAGAGTCCCTCCTATTACCGAACCCTTAGCCGCAAGCTGCATTGGGCTGGCAGCCTGACGGCGGCCGAGCCCTCGTTGAACTAAGCCCGCCGTCCCCGCCCGATGCACCGCGCCGCGGGGCTGGAGCCTTGGGCTGGCCGCGGTCCCCGGCGGGGTGATCGCCAAGGTGCTGGCCAATCAGCCCCCCGCCTCGGCGCGGAGCTTGCCGAGCACGGGGTTGTTCAGAGCGGCCGCAAGCGGCTGGAAGGGCGATGCGCTGACTCAGCATGGTTGGGCCAACCCAAGCCAATGGACCGATCCGATGGGCCTAGAGATCGAGCGGCGTTTTCTGGTTCAGGGCAGCGGCTGGCGTTCGCGGGTGTGCTGGCAGGCCCGGCTGCGCCAGGGCTACCTGCGCAGCGACCCCGATGGCTTCACCCTGCGTGTGCGGTTGAGCCAGTCTCTGGCGTCTCCGCCAGCCTTCCCCGGCGCCGGGCCTGTCCCGAAACCAGCAGGCTGGCTGTCTGAGCCCGATGGGCCGCTGCCGTCCGCGGCGCCAGCCGAGCGGGCCTGGCTCACCCTCAAGGCGGCCCCGCCGCTGGTCTCCCCCGACGACATCTCCGGCCAGGATCAAGCCGCCTACCAGCGACCATGCCCTGCTGAGTCCGCCGATGCAGGCGCCGCCGCGGCCGAACCTTCCCGGGGCCCTGCGGCCCAAGCGCTGACGCGGCTGGAGTTTGAATACCCGATCCCGCTGGCCGATGGCGAGCAGTTGCTGGCCCTGACCGGGCGGCGCCTGGAGAAGTGCCGCTATGGCCTTGATCTGGCCGGCGGTGATTGGGTGGTGGATGTCTTCGAGGCGGAGAACGCTCCGCTGGTGGTGGCTGAGGTGGAGCTGCCTCACGCCGCGGCGCAGCTCAGACTGCCCGATTGGTGTGGCATTGAACTCACCGGTTGGCACCAGCTCAGCAATGCCGCCTTGGCGGCTCGGCCCCTGGGGCACTGGTCCGCTTGGGCGCGCGAGGCGCTGCTCGCCGGACAAGTCGATTGGCAGGGGGGCCTCAGCGGCGAGGATCGGGGTTGATGGCGCAGCAGTTGAAACCGTCACGGCAGATTTTGCCGTGATCCATCGCCCAGTTGAGCAAGGCGACGCGATTGCGAGCCCCCGTTTTGGTGAAGATATTGCTGACGTGGTTATCGACGGTGCGCTTGCTGATGGTGAGCTTCACCGCAATTTCCTGATTGGTGAGGCCGACGGCAACCAGTTCGATGATTTCAAGTTCACGCTGGGAAAGCTCCGGACGCGTTGCCGTGTCCTCGCGATCGCTCGGCCGCTCGGCTCGAGCCCCAGGGGCTGGGGGGTCTGCGGTATTGCCCGGGCGGCGGGGCGGCGGGACCCCTGGATCCATCATCGGGCACTCCCTCAGCTGGATGATCACTGTAGGCAGCCCCAATGCCTGATGATGGCGCAGCTCTTTTGAGGAACCCGAGGTGCTGCAGCAGGTGCTCGCTAGTGGCCAATTCGCCATCACCGCTGAGGTCACCCCACCCCGCGGCGGCGATGCCAGCCGCACCCTCGCCGCAGCCGCCTGCCTGCGTGGGCGGGTCCATGCCGTCAATGTCACCGATGGCAGCCGGGCGGTGATGCGCATGAGCAGCCTGGCCGTCTGTCGACTGTTGTTGGATGCCGGAATCGAGCCGGTGCTGCAGATGACCTGTCGCGATCGCAACCGCATTGCGCTTCAGGCTGACGTCCTGGGGGCCCATGCTCTGGGCATCCCCAACATCCTTTGCCTCACGGGCGATCCTGTGCGGACTGGCGATCAGCCCGGCAGTCGCCCCGTGAACGAAGTGGAGGCGGTACGGCTGTTGCAGCTCGTGACCAGTTTCAATGCCGGAGAAGATCCCCTCGGCGGTCCGCTGCCGGATGGAGGCACGCGCTTGTTCGCCGGTGCGGCGGCCGATCCCCAGACCCGAAGCTGGAAGGGTCTGACGGCTAGGTTGCGCCGCAAACAGCAAGCCGGGGCCCAGTTTGTGCAGACCCAGATGGTGACCGATGGCCAGGCACTGCGCCGCTT
>JBKCTK010000138.1:0-7188 GCA_046319055.1 Synechococcaceae cyanobacterium | reverse complement strand
CCACCCAGCTCGGTGAAGGTGAGCTTGTCGCCCGCCACATTGAGGTCGCCGTACACCTGGTCGAGGCTGGAGGTGAAGCGGGTGAGGATTTTGCCCTTCACGAACTGGGCCTCCTGGCGCTTGTTGGCCGGCTCACCCTTCACGAACACCTCGGAGGGATGGAGGCAGATCTCCCGCAGTTGATACCGCGCGGAGGAGTCGAGGGCGATCGAGCCGCGGGCGGAATCGGGCAGCGTCGGGCAATCGTTGGCCAGACCGGTGTTGTGGATGTCCTCGTAGGTGAGATTGGCGCGGTCGACCGCCTTGGCTCCGCCGCTGCATGCGGTGACCAGGGTCAGGCACAACGCCAGCACGACAGCCAGCAAGGGACGAAAACGCATGGGGAGAAGCCGCAGGGACGGAGATGGAACTGGGCTGGCCGGGATCCTACCGGTGTCAATCGCCCATCCCTGATAGGTTTCCGCCGGTCTCAACAACCTGTATGGGAGAAGGTCTGGAGGCCGCCAGCGGCACCCCCCAGCCAACCAGCGGCTCCGCCTCCACCCCCTACGCCTGGGGCGACGTGGGCGTGGGCGACCCGCTGATCACCGCTCTGCTGCAACGGGCGGAGCAGCTGCAAGGCGACACCGCCGGGCTGCTGGCCCTGCTGCGGGCGATCGAGGCGGCCCATCGCGCCATCCAGGAGGGCCCGTTCCGCAGCAGCCTGCCGGAGGACCGCAATCGCCTGTTTGAGTTGCTGGCCAACATGGAGCGCAGCGGCGGCTGGCCCTACATCCCCCGGTTGCAGCTGCGCACCTTCCTCGACCTGCTGCAACCCGAGGCTCCGGAGGTGCCAAACCCGTCGCCCGGTTCCGACGACTGCGGGGACACGCCCAGCAACCCTCTGGCCGCCTGAAATCCAGCGGCCTGAACGCCTGGGTCAGCCCTCAGTGCCACGGCCACGGGCTCTACGGAGCCTTCGGGCTGACGGAGCCAGGGGGCTCAACCGCGCAAGGGGGCCCAACCGCGCAACCGGAAGGCCATGGGCGGAGACCGCAGCCGCTGGCCCCAGCCCAGGCGGCCGACCCTTGGGAGGCACGCCCTGGAGCCGGAGGGGGTGGAGCCTCACTCCTCGTCGAAGGGCTCCTGGTCGACCAGATGCACGTAGGGCTCAATCAGGTCGGGGCGATGGATCGCCAGGGCCCGCAGCAGATGCCAGTCCGCCAAGCCATCAAAGGGGGTGGGGTAGTCGTCCTCCTCCAGACGCTGGGCCAGTTGGGCCACGGCCGTCTCGTCGAACGACGCGAGCTGCTCAGGCGTGATCGCCATGGGCTCGGACAGGGAGGTTTCAGGCACGGGAACCGGGCTGTCTTCCGGTCATAATGCCTGCAGACCGGGGAATTAGCTCAGCTGGTAGAGCGCTGCGATCGCACCGCAGAGGTCAGGGGTTCGAGTCCCCTATTCTCCATCGCTTGCCCAAACAGGCCGCCAGCACTGGGCTTCCAGCACTGTGAAGCCAGTGCTGGGCCGCCCCCCGACCCCCATCGGCGTCAAGGCGGACATCGGCGAACCACCCCTTGCCCGGGGTGGTCTGAATCCCGTTCGTGACGCCAGCGGGCCGGGGGTTGGGCTACGGGATGGGCCTAGGGATGGTCCTAGGGATTGAGGGGCTCTTCCGCCCAATCCTTCTCCAGCCGCCAGCGGCGACGGGCATGGGGGTGGCCCTTGAGCTCCAGCAGCTCCACCTGCTCCACGGCGATGCGCAGCAACAGGAAGTGCGCGGGCAGCGGCGCGTCATCGGCGAGTTCCTTCGGGAAGGCCGCCTGCCGATCGAGGGGCTCCCCGGGGGAGGGCCAGCACCAGACGGCACGACCGCCAGGGGTGAGGGCCTGCCAGTGCCGTTGGCGCTCCCGCTGCTCCAAGGCCGGCGGCAACAGCTGCCGCCGGCCCCGCAGGCGGAACTGAGCCCGGGCCTTGGGGAGCAGCCAGCAGAGTTCCAGCGCCGGTTGCCGGGCCAGCTCGGCGGCCTTGGCGCTGCGGACATCGCTGAGCAGATCCAGGGCCGCGGGGCCGGCCCAGCCGCGAAACACCAACGTGCGCACCCGGGGGGTGCCATCGGCCGCCACGCTGGCCAGCTGCAGCCAGCGGGCTTGGGGGGCACGACCCTCCCGTTCCCGGGCACCGCGCAGCAGGGCTCGCCAGGGCGGCAAGGGTTCAGGGCTGAGCATTGGTGTGGCGCGGGGGCGCATAGATGCCGGTAAAGCCCATCACCACAGCGGGGGGGTGCGGGGCCAGGCGTTGGGCCGAGGCCTCCAAGAAGGCCACCAAGATCGTGATCAGCAAGATGTAATCCCGCAGTTCAGGATCCACCAAGGGAGAGGCGGCATCGCCGGCTTGGCTGAGCACGGTTTCCAGCGGTGCCCAGAGAGGATTGGAGCGGGCCTCGCGATACGACAGCGCCAGCCGCTCGGCATGGGCGGGGTCGGCGAGGGAGGCGGAATCACTGGAGTGGGCGAAGGCATTGCGCAGCCGCCGCAGGGTGTGAAGGGCCCGCTCCACGGGGGATTCGATCAGCCCCAGACGGTGGGCCAGGCTGATGCGCGCCCCGAAGGACCCCAGCGGGCGATCCGCTTGAAACAGCACATCACTGCGGCCTGGCGCCGGCAGCAACACGGCCTGCAGCAGCCGCTCCAAGGCGGCATCCACCCGGGCGACGCCCACCAGCACGGCGCCACGGCCCCGCTCCTCCAGCATTTGCAAGGCGATGCGCCGGGCCGCGAGGGCGGCCACCTGCTCCACGACAGGCGCCCCAGCGGCGCCGCCGGGCGCCGGAGTCGCCGCTGGGGCGGTGGTGGAGGGTGGGGCGTGAGGGGATGGGGACAACGATCACTCCGGCGGCGGTAGCTCCTGGCGTCGGGCCTGGCAACCACCATGGTCGGTGCTGGGCCAGAGGTTGTCCAAGCGACAGCGCCAGCGCGCCAACCTGGCTGGCCACCCTCAGCCGCAGGCCGAAGCCGGAGCTGCGGCGGTCGTGGTCCATCGCCCAGAACGGGATCGGCAACGCCTGAGCGCTGGGTTCGTAATCGCCGACGCTGCCGCCTATGTCAGCCAGGAAGTCCACACGGCTTGAGCGATCCACCAGGGGGCCAGTCAAACCTGAGCGTCAACGGATCCGCTGGACCGGCATGGGCGAAGCGCAGGCGGGAGTAGGTGACGGTCCGAGCGCAGGGCAGGGGACTGCAGCCGGAGTGCTCAGGTGGGATTCCGCTAATCACTTCTCCGTGAGGGATCAACAGGTGAAACCAGCAGGCTGACAGAGAGATCAGCCTGCGTGGTCAGCTAAAAGCACCCTGCAGAGCATCAGCTCAACGAGCCCATCAAGCCGATGACAGGGGAGTGTCAGCTGGCCGACAGTGAGGTGTCTTGAACTATCAAGGCCGCTGAAGGGTACTGAACAGCATGTTCAGCAGCAAACGGTCATTGTAAATGGAGTCGCAGGAGTTCAGCACAGCCTCAGTCTTTCCGGCTCCATCCCAATCGCTCAGCACACGCCTCAAGGCCGTGAAAAGGTTAGCCCGCTGAGGCATGGCCGAATCGGCTTATCTGTTGTTCCCAATTCCTTCATTGACACACGAGGACGCACCCATGAAAGCCCCCCAAAAAACCGAACCCAAGGCAAGCATTTCCGCCCTCATTGAAAAGCCACTTGACATTGTTGGCCAATGGTTATCATCCTACTTCGGGAAAAAGTTCTCGGTTGATGTTGCTTTTGGCAAGAATTACGATCAAAAGCTTGCAAGCCAGTTGTTTCGCGCTTTTGCCAAGGGCGATTTGTCGGCCATTCCCGAAATCAGGATTCTCTCCGCCGACCAACTTGGCAAGACGAATGGTGCTTACGCCGCCTCGGAGAAGACGATTTTCCTGAACCAGAGATTCCTGGACCAGAATCGGTTGAATCCAAACGCCATTGCCGCTGTCCTACTGGAAGAGATCGGCCACTTTATTGACGACACGATCAACGCAACCCGCAGCGCCGGCGATGAGGGGGAGATTTTCGCACGCCTTGTCCTAAATGAGGATCTCTCCCCCGCGAAACTTGCTGCACTGCGAGCCGAGAATGATCATCGGCAAATCAACCTCAATGGCAAGACGATCGACATCGAACAGAACACTCAGGCGGGGGTGACGATCTACCGGGATGGAGGTTATACGGGAGCCTCTCAACTTCTAGGCGCAGGCAGCTATAATGTCAGCGCTTTGTCAATTGGCAATGATAGCCTAAGTTCCCTTAAAGTAACGCAAGGTTTTGCCGCGATTCTGTATGAACATGCTGGCTTCTCTGGCGCGAGCCGTCTGTTCACAGCGGATGCGTCGTGGGTTGACAGCTTCAATGATAAAACGTCGTCGATCCAGGTTGTCGCCAATCCCTTGCGAGTAACCAACAACAACGACAGTGGCGTTGGCTCCCTGCGGTTTGCCATTGAGTATGCCAACAGCAACCCCGGAATTGATACAATCGATCTCGGAGGAGTCGCCGGCACGATCAATCTGAACAGCACACTCTCGATCAACAGAGGCAATGACATCGTCTTTGAAGATGATGGCAATACCACCATCAGTGGACAGTCGGCACGCCAGATTTTCAGCATCGACGGAGCCAATGTCAGCCTGTCTCGGCTTACCCTCGCCAATGGCTTGGCCCGTGGGGCCAATGGGCTGAACGGCGGCGGTGGTGGATTGGGAGCTGGTGGTGCCCTGTTCATCAACTCGGGCAATGTTGTGCTCAACAACGTGACCTTCATGGGCAATCAAGCCATCGGTGGCAACGGTGGATCCTCAATTCAAAATGGCGCCAGCTGTAGTAGCAACGGACTCGCTGGCGGAGCTGGAGGCGGGATCAACGGAGCGGCAGGCGCCTCGGGCGGAGGTGGAGGTGGCCGGTCAGGCAACAGTGGCCTCAATGGTGGGGGTGGAGCCTCCGGCGGTTTTGGCGTCGGAGGTGGCGCCGGTGGCGGAGGCGGAGGCGCAAGCCGGGGTAGTTTCTTCAACGACCCCTCCGACAACGGGGGCAATGGCGGTGCCGGCGGTGCAGGCGGGTTCGGCGCTGGCGGCGGTGCCGGTGGCGGTGGTGGAGATGACCACGATTACTGGTCGGGGGATGAAGATGGCAGCGGTGGATCTGGCGGAGCCGCTGGCCAATTCGGTGGAAAAGGCAGCGCTGGCAATGGCGGCTCCAACCGCTGGAGTGGCAGTGGCGGTGGTGGCGCGGGTCTCGGTGGCGCCATCTTCGTCAACAGCGGCGCCAGCCTCACATCGTTCAATAGTGTAATCCAGGGAAGCACCATTGCGGGCGGCAGTGGTGCCAACAACGGTGAAGCCCAGGGGCGCGACCTGTTCATCAACAACAATGCCAGCGTAAAACTGAGTGGCACAGATGGCATTGATCGTTATGGCAGCGTAACCACGCTGCTTCCTACCCAAGGGTATCGCCAGTACAACGGGTCCTTCTATCGCCTCCTGGAAGCCGGCACCTGGGAGCAGGCCCAGGCCCAGGCGCAGAGCCTTGGGGGCAATCTGGTCACCATCAACTCCCAGCAGGAGCAGGATTTCCTGATCAGCGAATTCGGTGGCAGTCAGGAGTACTGGATTGGCCTGAACGACAAGGTCACAGAAGGCCAGTTCCGCTGGTCCATTGGCGAAAGTTCTACATATACGAATTGGGCCCCTGGAGAGCCCAATAACCTGGGCAATGAAGATTATGTGAGCATGAATTTTGGCGCTCCAGGAAAATGGAATGACAGTAACGGCTTGAGCTCCTTCCGCGGCATCGTAGAGAACAAGTTCTTCGAGTGGAATGGCAGCAAGTATCTGCTGACTGGACCGGCAACCTGGGAACAAGCTCAGCTCCAGGCCGCAGCCTTAGGCGGCAATCTTGTCACGATCAATTCGATGGCCGAGCGAGACTTTCTCCAGGGCTACTTTGGCGCTTCAGAATCACTCTGGATCGGCCTGACCGACAAAGTCACAGAAGGCCAGTTCAAGTGGATCAATGGGGAGACCAGCAACTTCACAAATTGGGCGCCTGGAGAACCCAACAACCTGGGCAACGAAGATTATGTCGGCATGAATTTCGGGGGCGCTGGACTCTGGAATGACTTTTCTGGATCGACATCGCTACGCGGTATTGTCGAAATCAACCAATTCAAGACCGTTGGCAATAATGGCTCACAGTTCATTACTCTCGACCGTCCAAATAACATCAGCATCACAGCGAGCGGTGGCAATGCGAATGACATCTTCCAGCTGCGCTCCTATGATGGGCTGACCACATCTCAGCGCGTCTACGGAGGTGCAGGGGCAGACATCTTCAATGTTTCGATTCAACCGGCATCAGGGATCGTGGGCTTAGACTTTAATACAGGTAAGCTGAAGCAACTCGCCGAGCTGCTGGTCACACCCGATTGGGACGTTCGCGAAAAGCGGCACATCGCAGACATTGCCTCTGCGGTCACCGCTGCTGGTATCGATTACGCAGCTGCTGCAGCAACTGCGTTAACGGGCGCACTCCCTTATGGTTCCAATACCGCTGAGGCCGTGATCAGTGTCGTCGCGACCACAGCTCACCTTGCCAATGACCTAGCGAACATTGAACTCAACTACAATTATGACATCGAAGAATTCCAAAACTCGCTCGCAGACATTGGTAATTTCTTTGATGGGCAGGGTCGCGATGGATGGGGCACTGTTGATGTGACCCAGAAGCGCTCACTGGTTGAGATCCTCGATTTTGAACCGGGCGTTGATACAATTCTCCTGCCCAAGTTGGCGACCAACGAAAGCTACTATACGCGGTTGGCGACCAACTCTTTTGGTCAAACCTCTGTTGAGCTATCGTACAATAATCAAACCAATCAGGCATCCACCTTCATGCGATTAAGCTTCAGCCCCGATACTGTCGCTAAGCTCAATAGCCAAAGCATGGGCATTACCCAGTTCGTGGAGAGCCTGCTGCGGACCACCCCCACGTCAGGATCAAGCGGAGCAACCCATGCCGCGATTGGGTCGTCCGTCAAAAATGGCACCGCTGTGTCGGGGTTAACTTACACCGGAACCATAGCCGGTGATCACTTCTATGCACCAGATACAATCAGCTCCAACGGTGTCGTCAGCATCTATGGCACTGATGGGGATTACAGCCTGAAGGGCAGG
>JBKCTK010000137.1:0-10256 GCA_046319055.1 Synechococcaceae cyanobacterium | reverse complement strand
GATCGAGTCCTCTCCCGCCAGCAGCATCACGATGCGATCCAGTCCGTAGGCGATGCCGCCGTGGGGCGGGGCGCCGAGATCAAGGGCCTCCAGCAGGAAGCCGAACTGGCGGTTGGCCTGCTCCAACGGCAGGCCGATCGTTTGCAGCACCGGGCGTTGCAGGGCCGAATCGGGGATGCGCAGGGAGCCTCCCCCCAGTTCGAGGCCGTTGAGCACCAGGTCGTAGGCCGGGGCCCGCGCCGTGGGCAGCCGCTCCGCCCAGGCGGCCGGGTCGTCGCCCAGGTCTTCGGCGTTGGGGGCGCAGAAGGGGTGGTGCAGCGCCTCCAGGCGGTTTTCATCCTTGTTGAACTCGAACATCGGGAAATCCACCACCCACAGGAAGTTCCAGAGGGCGTTGTCGCGGTCGGCCGGCACCAGGCCAAGCTCGCGGGCCAGGAACTGCCGCACCCGATCCAGGGCCTTGTTCACCGTGGCGGTGTCGCCGGCGCCGAACAGCAGCAACGTGCCGGGCTGGGCGCCGGTGCGCTCTAGCAGTTCGGCCTTCTTCGCCTCGCTGAGATTGTCTTTGATGGCGCCGATCGTGTCGATCTCGCCGTTCTCCCGCACACGGATGAAGGCCAGGCCGCCGGCGCCGGCCTTCTGGGCCTCGCTGAACACATCTCCGCCGGGCTTAATGCGCACATTGCTGATGGCCTCGTTGCCACCCGGCACCGGCAGCACCTTCACCGCCCCGCCGGCCGCCACCGCGCCGCTGAACACCTTGAAGCCCATGTCGGCCACGATGTCGCTCACGTTCACCAGCTCCAGGCCGTAGCGGGTGTCGGGCCGGTCGGTGCCGTAACGCTCCATCGCCTCGGCCCAGGTGAGCCTCGGGAACGGCCGAGGCAGATCGATCCCTTTCACCGCCTTCCACACCGACGCGATCAGGCCCTCGTTGAGCGCCAGGATCCGCTCCTGATCGAGGAAGCTCATCTCCATGTCCAGCTGGGTGAACTCCGGCTGGCGATCGGCCCGCAGGTCTTCATCGCGGAAGCAGCGGGCAATCTGGTAATAGCGCTCGAGGCCGCCCACCATCAGCAGCTGCTTGAACAGCTGGGGCGACTGGGGCAAGGCGAACCATTCGCCGCCGCAGACGCGGCTCGGCACCAAATAGTCGCGGGCGCCTTCGGGGGTGGAGCGGGTGAGCACCGGCGTTTCCACCTCAAGGAAGCCCTCGGCGTCTTCCAGGAAGGCCCGGATCGCCCGCACCGTGGCGTGGCGCAGGCGCAGGTTGGCGGCCATGCGCTCGCGGCGCAGGTCGAGGTAGCGGTACTTGAGCCGCAGCTCTTCGCGCACCGTCTCCTCGTCGTGCACCGACACCGGGAAGGGCAGGTTGGCCTTGAGCGCATTGAGCACCGTGATCTCGCTGGCCAGCACCTCGATGGCGCCGGTGGCCAGCCGCTCGTTCAATGATTCCGGCGGCCTGGGGCGCACCGTGCCGCTCACCCGCAGCACCGTTTCGTTGCGCAGGTGCTCCGCCACCGCGAAGGCCGCGGCGCCCAGATCCGGATCCACGGTGATCTGCACGGTGCCGCTGCGGTCGCGCAGGTCCACAAAGATCACGCCGCCATGGTCGCGGCGCCGATCCACCCAGCCGCAGAGCTGCACCGCCTGGCCGGCGTGGTCGGCGCGCAGATCGCCGCACCCGTGGCTGCGCATGGTGGAAAAGCAAGCAGATCGGCGATTTTCCCACGGCACCCGCTGGCGCCCTGCCTTGCCCTTGTGCCGCCCCCCCCCGGGCTGTGGCGGGTGCCGTGGGCTGGGGCAGGTGCCGTGGGACTGGCACTGAGGTCAACAGCTTCGCCACCAGCGCCAGCGCCGGAACCGCGGTCATCAGCGCATCGGCTTCGCCTCTCCTGATCCGCAATCAAGCTCCGCACAGCCAACGATCACTGGCTCAGGAATGCTGAGAGGAATGCTGACTAGCACTCATGAGCGCCCAAAGGCGAGGCGCCGGAAGCCCGTTCTTGCCAAGCGTGAGAACGCATTCCTCTGAGGAGGAGCTTTGTTGCTGATCAGGTCGCCTCTTGATCGGCGGCGTTCGCGGCGTCGCAGCAGCGGCTGCCGGGTTGCCAGTCCGCGGGGCTTGGGCCGCTGCGCAGGGCGTCGGCCAGTTGGGCCACGCTCAGGCCCGTGACCGGATCGCTCCAGCCGGGGGCGATCTCCGCCAGGGGCTCCAGCACGAAGGCCCGCTCGCGCAGGCACGGGTGCGGGATCTCCAGCCGCGCGCTCCGCAACCGCCGCTGGCCGAAGAAGATCAGATCCAGGTCGAGCGTGCGCGGACCCCAGCGCTCACCCCGCACCCGGCCGAACTGGCGTTCGATGGCCAGCAGGCGATCGAGCAGGGCCTCCGGCGTGAGGCTGGTCTCGAGCACGGCGCAGCCGTTGAGGTAATCCGGCTGGGGCGGTCCCACCGGGGCGCTCCAGTGCCAAGCCGAGCGGGCCAGCAGCCGGATCCCTGGGCTGGCAGCCAGCCTGGCAACGGCGCCATCGAGGTTGGCGCACCGGTCTCCGAGATTGCTACCCAGGGCGATGGCGGCCCGCTCCGCCCCCGCTGCCCCGCCGCTCGGGGCTTCAGAGGGATCCACGGCGCGAACGCACCATCTCAACCGCCACCCGCCCGTCGAAGCCGGGGATCGGAGCCGCCACCTTGGTGAGGCGGGCGCGCACCTGGCGAGCGGCAGCGAAGGCGAGCACCGCGTCGATGACGACGGCGCAGAGCCGCTCGATCGTGCGGTAGCGGCTGGTCTCCACCAAGCCCTTCACCCGCTCCACCACCTCGGCGTAATTGAGCGTGTGGATCAGTTCGTCGTCGTCGCCCGCGGCCGAGAGGTTGAGCTGGATCGTCAGATCCACCTCGAACCACTGCCCAAGGGTCTGCTCCTCCGGGAAATAGCCGGTGTAGCCGTAGGCGCGAATGCCGCTGATGTGCAGGGCGTCGTCCGCCGATGTGGGGCTCGGATCCACCGCTCAGCCGCGCCGGTAAAAGGGCCGCTTCACCACGACAGCCGGCTCTTCCTTGCCGCGGATTTGCACCGAGAGCTCCGTGCCGAGCTTGGCCAGCTCGACGGGCACGTAGGCCAAGGCGATCGCCCGCTCCAGGGTCGGCGACCAGGTGCCGCTGGTGACCTCGCCCACCGGCTCGCCGCCATGCAGCACGGGGTAGCCGTGGCGGGCGATGGCCCTCCCTGCCAGGCTCAGCCCCACCAGTCGCCGTTTCACGCCTTCGGCGCTCTGGTGTTCCAAGGCCTCGCGGCCGATGAAGGCGGCGGGCATCTCCAGGTGGACCAGCCAGCCGAGGTTCGCCTCCAGCGGCGTGGTGTCGCTGTCCATGTCCTGGCCATAGAGGTGCATCGCCGCTTCGAGCCGCAGGGTGTCGCGGGCGCCGAGGCCGCAGGGTTCCACCCCCTCCGCCAGCAGCCGTTGCCACAGGGCCTGGCCGGCGTCGGCGCTGAGCAGCAGCTCGAAGCCGTCTTCGCCGGTGTAGCCGGTGCGGCCCACGAAAACCGGCGCCCCCTCCAGCTCGCCGCCGCGCAGGCTGAGCTCGCGATGGCCGAAGCGGGGCAGGCCCGCCAGGCTCTCGCCGCAGAGGGCCTCCAGCCGGGCCGGGGCCTCGGGACCCTGCAACGCCAGCAGCACACCCTCTTGTTTGAGATCGATCACGGTGATGCCGGCGGGGGCGAGCTGGCTGGTGATCCAGGCGGTGTCCGCCTCGGCGCAGGCGGCATTGATCACCAGCACCACCTCGTCGCGCTCCTCGGGGTCGTCCAAGGCGCCGCGGCGGCCCCGGTCGTAGACGATCAGGTCGTCGCGGATGCCGCCCCGCTCATTGAGCAGCACCGTGTAGCAGGCCTCGCCGGGGCCGATGCGGAACAGGTCGCTGGGCACCAGGGCCTGCAGGGCATCCTTCACCGCTTCACCGCGCAGGCGCAGCACCCCCATATGGGAGATGTCGAACACGCCGCAGGCCTGCCGCACCGCCTGATGCTCCTTCACCAAGCCGGCGAACTGCACCGCCATCTCCCAGCCGGCAAAGGGAACCAACCGGCCGCCGGCGGCCTTGGCGGCAGCGTGCAATGGGGTGCGCCGCAGGGATTGGCCAGCGTCCGCGGGGGCAGTGGGCTCGACCATGGCGAGGCATTGCGATCGGACGGGGATCCTATGGAGCCGTGGTCGGCTCCAGCTGAGGTCGGGTGAAGACAGCGCTATGGCGTGGGCGCGGCGCATCGGCCCCTTGGCAGCCGGCGGGTCTTCAGGGTCCTTAGCTGTCTTGAGGATCCGGATGACTGCGTTGCGGCCCGCCCGTATTCCTGGAACGGAGCCGAGCCGCTGGTGACACCGGCGATGGGGAACGTCTCGCCTGAGCCTTGGAGTTTCCCGGGGAATTCCAGTCCGTCTTGAGCTGTTCCGCAATCCAGGTGACCCAGGCGCGGCGACACGAAAGCTCGCTTGCCGGGCTGCCCCCTGTTCCAATAACCCGGTCTCCCCACTGCCTCCTGCCCAAACAAAGCGTCATCGCCAACCTGTGGGGTGCGCCCCAGGGTCAGCCCGCTGAGCTGGGGTTGGGTGCGGTTGCTGGCCGCAACGGAATGCGCCAGCGGTTCCCCGCCGTCTGGGCCATGGCCATCAGCGCGGCGAAACGAGCCGCGCGGCGGAAAGGATCGGCAGCCTGGGGCGGTGACCCCGGGCAATCGGGGAACGTTCAGCTGACATCAGCGCACGAGACGCCCAACCAAGCCTGCGGGGCTGAAGCCTGAAGAAAGCCTGTGGATCGGGATCGAAAAAACCGCAACGACCCATCCCTACCCTTACTCTGGCGAGCTCACTTCCCTGGTCGGATGGGCAATCGCCCCAGCTGCCGTAGTTGCCGCCACTGTCTGCCGCCCAGCGGCATGCAACTGGGTTGGTGTCAGCTGCGACAGTTGCCGATCCACCCCGACCTGGTGACAGACCTTTGGTGCCCCCACTGGACGGCCAGGCCACCCCGGCTTCCCAACCTCAGCCCCCTGTCGCCGGCCGAATCGGACTGGACCTGCCGCGAGGAGCAGCTGAGCCTGCCAGCCGTGCTGGCGGAATCCTGAGGAAAAGATTAAGAATCCCGGCTGGACGGGGCTCGGCAGCGTCCGTCACCCCACGAGGTGCCATCCATGCCTTATTAAGGGATGACCCACGGTGTCCACGTCTCACCCAGTAGGAGGTGTCCTGAGTTGGTCGCTACCCCCGCTTCCGCCGCGCCGATCGACCTGATCTGTGCGCAGCTCGATTGCGATTCCTTCACCCTCCCCACCGGTTCCACGGTCTATGAACGCGGCGCTGCGGCAGGCTCGATTTATGCCGTGAGGCGCGGCATCGTCGAGCTCGTGGGCGACGACGGCGAAAAAACCTGCTACCGCCCTGGTGAGGTGTTCTGCTTCCAAGACATCACCTGGGAGCAGGGTCAGCATCGCTCCACCGCCATGGCCCGCACTCCGGTTGAAATCCTGCGGCTGGATCGGTTGCGTTTCTTCAACATGCTGCACAACCACCCCACCCTGGCGCTGTCGTTGATCCGCCAACAGCACCAACGCCTGCGGGAGCAGCGCACCAGCGGCACCTGCTGCTACTGACCTCAGCGGCGTTGCGGCAGACCGCAGCGGCTGTTGTTTCAGCATGGGGCTGTTTCAATGGGGATCTAGCTGGTTCACGCCAGCTGTCGCTCAATCCAGGCGGGCATGGCCGCGAAGCCACCCCGCTGCCAGCGGGGCGACCAAATGCGGCAGCCGTCCGCCACCGCTTCCGCTCGCTCCGGCTGGGGTTCCTGGTAGCGCGGTCCGTCCACGGCGGCGAAGGTCCAGCTCCACCAGCCGCTGGGGTACATCGGCACCCAGCCGTAGAGCGGATCGGCGTGGCCGAACACCTCCCGCAGCAGCCGCACCAGGGCCAGATGCACGCCCTCGAAGGCCTCAGGTGATTCGCTCTGGGTGGCCATCACGCCACCAGGGCGCAGGATCCGCCGGCATTGCTCGAAGAAGGCGCGGTTGAACAGGCCCTCCGCCGGTCCCGCCGGATCGGAGCCGTCGACGATCACCACGTCGTAGCTGGCGTCCGGGGCGCCGGCGGCCCAGGCGATGCCATCGCCAACATGGAGCTGCAGGCGGGGGTCGCTCCAGGCGGACCCGCCGATGGATGGCAGATGCTGCTGGCTCCACGCCACCACCAGCCCGTCGATCTCCACCAGGTCGAGGTGCCGCACGCCCGGATGGCGCAGGCACTCACGGGCGGTGCCTCCATCGCCGCCGCCGATCACCAGCACCCGCTCAATCGCTTCGGCGGCGCACAGCGCCGGATGCACCAGCGCCTCGTGGTACTGGAGTTCCTGTCGCTCCGCCGTCATCCAGCAGCCATCGAGCAGCAGGCCCTTGCCATAGCGCTCGCTTTCGATGATCGTCACCCGCTGGTAGGCGCTCTGCTGTTCGGCGATCACCCGGCCCGCTAAGCCATAGCGCACGCCTTGATGCTCCTCGTCGATCCAGGTGGGCTGGGGCTCGGGCATGGCGGTTGGAGATGGCTTGGAGGGCGCTTCACCAGCTAAACCGCCGAAGGGGCCGGCTGTCACCGCAGCATGGGCTGATGCCGATAGCGCTTGCGTGGGCCCCGACGACCTGCCGATCGACGCCACCCCCGTGGTGATTCCAGCGGCGCAGCTGCGCTGGCGCTTCTCCCGCGCCTCCGGCCCCGGAGGGCAGGGGGTGAACACCACCGACTCACGGGTGGAGCTGGTGTTTGATCTGGCGTCCAGTTCGGCCCTGAGCGAACCCCTGCGGCGTCGGGCCCTCACGCGCCTGCGGGGGCGGCTGGCGGGGGGTGAGTTGGTGGTGGTGGCCGCGGAGCACCGCTCCCAATGGCGCAATCGCCAGGCGGCGCGCCAGCGGTTGGCGGAGCTGCTGGCCGGGGCCCTGGCCCCGCCACCGCCGCCGCGCCGTCCCACCCGCCCCTCGCGCTCGTCCCAGAGACGTCGCCTGGAGATCAAGCGACAGCGAGGATCCCTCAAGGCTGACCGCCGCCAACCGCTTGGGGAGTGAGCCGCCATGGGACGCGGGGTTGGCCTCAAGGGGCGTCCCCTGGCGGGGGCGCGGTTTCGGCACGAATCGCCTCCTTGGCCTGCCGCCATAGGGCCTCTAACTCGGCCAAGTTACGGCCGGCGAGCTCGCCCCCCAGGGCGGCCTCAACGCGGGCGAAGCGGGCGAGAAAGCGCCGGTTGGTCCCCGCCAGCCCCTCCTCCGGATCGAGGCCACACCAGCGGCCCACGTTCACCAGGGTGAACAGCACGTCGCCCAGCTCCGTTTCAGCGTGGGGGCGATCGCCACTGGCCACCGCCTCTTTGAGCTCATCGAGCTCCTCGTGCACCTTCTGCCACACCCCCTCCAGGTCGTCCCACTCGAAGCCGGCGGCGGCGGCCTTGCGGGAGATGGTCATGGCGCCGGCCAGGGCCGGCAACCCCCGCACCTTGCCCGCCAATCGCTCACTCAAGGGGCTGGAGCAGGGCTGGCCGGAGCCGCCGACGGCTTGACGGTTCTCCTCGGCCTTGATCGCCTCCCAGCTGGCGCGCACGGCCTGGCTGTCGGCGGCGGTGGCGCCGGCGAACACATGGGGATGGCGGCGGATCAGCTTGGCGCTGATGCCCCGGGCCACCGAGGCCAGGTCGAAGCGGCCGGTTTCGCGGGCGATGCGGGCGTGCAACACCACTTGCAGCAGCAGATCGCCCAGTTCCTCCTGCAGGTGTGCGTCGTCGCCATGGCGGATGGCGTCAGCCACTTCGTGGGCTTCTTCCAGCACATAGGGAATCAGCGAGGCGTGGGTCTGCTCCAGGTCCCAGGGGCAGCCGGCCTCCGGGTCCCGCAGTTGGTCCACCACCGCCACCAGCTCCGCCAGGGCCGTGAGGGTGGGATCAGGCGATGCTGGCTGGGTCGTCATATCACGAGCGAAAGACCAGTTTCACGAGGCCTTGCTGGGGGCGGCCGCGAGATGGCGTTGCTTGTGCCAACGCCAGGCATGCTCGATGATCACCGTGAGATCCGGGTAGCGGGGCCTCCAGCCCAGATCGTTTAAGGCGTGTTGGGCGCTGGCCACCAACACGGCCGGATCCCCATCGCGCCGAGGCGCCACGTGGGCCAGCAGCCCGCAGCCGGTAACCGCCTTGGCCGTTTCGATCACCTGCTGAACCGAATACCCCGTGCCGTTGCCGAGGTTGTAAACGAGTGGCTTGAAACTAGGCTGGGGCTCTTTCTGCAAAGCCACCAGGCGTTCCAATCCAAGTACGTGAGCATCAGCCAGATCGCAGACGTGGATGTAATCGCGGATGCAGGTACCATCCGATGTTGGATAGTCGTCTCCGAAGATCTGCAGGTAGGGTGAACGACCACCCATCACATCCAGGACCCTTGGGATCAAGTGGGTTTCTGGGTCGTGGTCCTCACCGAGATCGGCATCTGGATCGGCGCCAGCGGCATTGAAATAGCGAAAGATCACACTGGGCAAGCCGTAGGCTCGCCCGAAATCGCTGAGCAACTGCTCCACCATCCACTTGCTGCGTCCATAGGGATTGATGGGCAGCTGGGGGTGGTCTTCCGTGATCGGAATCTGCTGGGGCACGCCGTAGGTGGCGCAGGTGGAGGAAAAGACGATTGGAATCGGCAAGCCGCGCTCGCGACCACAGGCCAACAAAGCCTCCAAAAGAGTGAGGGTATCCCCAAGGTTGTTGCGATAATAACGTGCGGGATCTTGGACGGATTCGCCAACATAGGTATAAGCAGCAAAGTGCAAAACTGCCTCGATTTGGTGCTCAGCCAAGACCAGGTCGAGCAGGGAGCGATCACCCAGCTGGCCCACGACCAGGGGAACCCGCAGGGTTTGTTCGACCAGCTCGGCATGGCCATAGACCAGATTGTCGAGCACGATCGGTTGATGGCCAGCTCGGCGCAGGGCGCGCACCGCATGGCTGCCGATATAACCAGCTCCCCCCGTGACGAGAACCCGCATCCCGATCGATCCTCTGGCGCACATGATGGCCTCTTGATTCTGGCACAGCCGCTACGAATGCAGCTCCACCTCACCGCCGCTGAGCAGGTTTCTGTTTGATTTGATGCCTTCCGTTATCGGCGTTGTCAGTGAGCTTCACCTCTCTACTGTAGTCAGCTGGGTTCGGCCCAGCAGCGCTGCCTATGCACGCCACCTCAACGGGCGGAGGCTCGCTCCCAGCTGGGACGAGGCTGGTGAAATGGTTCCCGCCGCTCACTTCACCCACACCACGCTGCAGCCCGCGCCGCCATCGCCCCGCTCCGCATCGCTGACCCGCTCCACGTAGGGCACCGTGGCCAACCAGTCGCGCAGGCCGCGCTTCAGCTTGCCGGTGCCGATGCCGTGGATCACCCACAGGGGCCCATTGGCACCGCGCAACCGTTCCTCCACCGCCGCCTCCGCCTCATGCACCCGCAGGCCGCGCACATCGACGGTGTTGGCTTCGGTGCGCACCTCAGGCCCACGGCTGGCGGGGTTGCGGCGGCTGCGCACCACCACCTGGGGCTGGGCAGGTTCTGGTGGAGAGGGCTTTTCGCCGTGCAGGCCCTCGATCGCCGCCAGCTCCACCGTGGAGCGCAGCACGCCGCAGCGCACCGTGAGCTCGCGGCCGTCGTCAGAGATGGCCAGCACCTGGGCCGCCTTGCCGAGGGCCAGCAGGCGCACCCGATCGCCCACCACCGGCATCCAGCCGCGGTGCTCGGCCCGGGGCTGTGGCGGCGCGTGCTCCCGCTGCAGTTGTTTCAGCCGCTGGCCCGTGAGCCGGGCGGTTTCGGCCGCCTCGCGGCTGCCTCCCCGTCCGCCCTGGCGCAGCTGCCGGATCAGCCGCCGCACCTCCCCTTGGCCGGCGCGGATCTGCTGCTCCAGCTGCAAGCGGCGCTGCTCCTGCAGCTCGGCGCTCTGCTCCTTCTGCTGCTCCCAGCGGGCGAGGAGCTCCTCATGCAGCAGCTCGGTGCGGGCCAGCACCGCGGCGGCGGCCTCCGCCGCCTCCTGCTGCTGGCGCCGCTGCCGCTCCAGGCCCTCGATCACGCGGTTGATCGTGCCGCCATCCTGCTGCTCCAGCCCGGCGGCGGCGGCCTCCACCACGGCGGCATCAAGCCCCAGGCGGCGGGCGATCGCCAGGGCATTGCTGCGGCCGGGGATGCCCCAGAGCAACGCATAGG
>JBKCTK010000136.1:0-4632 GCA_046319055.1 Synechococcaceae cyanobacterium | reverse complement strand
CTGGGCGCCGATCTCGGTGTGGGTGCGGGGCTGATTGTCCGCGAGCCCATAGCGCTGGCGCAGCACCAGGGCTTCGCGGCTGCTCAGGTCGGCCAGCAACGCCTCCAGCCGCTCCCGCAACAGCTCCCGGGCCAAAAGCTGCTCGGGGGTGGCCTGCCCATCCTCCAGCAGGTCTCCCAGCTCGAGGTCGAACGCCTCGCCAATCGGGCGATCGAGGGAGAGAGCCTGGGGCACCCGTGCCAACGTGTCGCGCACCATCGCCGGGCTGAGGTCGAGCGCTTGGGCCAGTTCGGCGGTGCTCGGGCCGCGGCCGAGGCGCAGGGACAGCTCCCGCTGGGCGCGGCGAATGCGGTTGAGCTTTTCGAGGATGTGCCCCGGCAGACGAATCGTGCGGCTCTGGCAGGCGATCGCCCGGGTGATGCTCTCGCGGATCCACCAGTAGGCGTAGGTGCTGAAGCGGAAGCCGCGGGTGGGATCGAAGCGCTCCACCGCCCGCTCCAGGCCGAGGCTGCCCTCCTGCACCAAATCGAGCAGCTCCAAGCCGCGATGCTGGTACTTCTTGGCCACGGCCACCACGAGCCGCAGGTTCGCCTGGATCATCCGTTCGCGGGCCCGCTTGCCGCGATGCAAGGCCCGGCGCAGATCGGCCAGGCTGAGCCCCACCCGCCCCGCCCAGCCGGGAGTGGGGTCGGCGGGCTCATCCGCGCCGCGGCCGGCCAGCAGCTGTTCCCGCTGCCGCACCTGGCGGGCCAGCAGCAGCTCCTCCTCCTGGCTGAGCATCGCCACCCGGCCAATCTCCTGGAGGTACTGCCGCACCAGGTCGGTGCTGGTGGAGGACCCCGCCATGGACGAACCGTGAATAAGTCCAAGGCTGCAATCGATCTGAGACATGGGCGAGCGATGCCGGGATTTGCTTTGGATTTGGCCTTGGCCGTTGCTGCGGGGTGAAGATTTTGGTTTTGTGGTCCCAATTGCGGGCTGATCCATGTTGGGCCGCGCTAGAGCGACGCCGATGATCCGCTTGCAAAAATGAAGGTGTTGCGGCAGGCCTTGAGGTTGAGGCCGCCGGCGGTTTCGCGCCCTCCTAGGCAGATGA
The DNA here is from genome assembly GCA_046319055.1 of Synechococcaceae cyanobacterium. Taxonomy (GTDB): domain Bacteria; phylum Cyanobacteriota; class Cyanobacteriia; order PCC-6307; family Cyanobiaceae; genus Cyanobium. Next base: position 3,536 of record JBKCTK010000136.1, on the reverse strand, counting down.
ATCCTGTTGTTTCCGTGTTGTGCCGGGCTGGTTCCGTGGCGCTGCAACCGCTTCTGCGCCGTTTGTTGTTCGCGGGGGTGCTGTTTGGCGGCCTGGCGGCCGGAGCGCCTGGACGGGCAGAGAAGATCCGCTTCAACAATAGCTATTTCGCCACGAGCTGGTGCACGGCCTCTCCATCGCCCCCCTGGAGTCAGGGCTGCGTGAACAGCTATCCCCCTCCTAATCCCCCGCGCCACTTTCTGGCAGGGCTGGTGTAGATGGATTGGGGTTTTGGGCCCAACGATGCCGTGGGTAACGTTGTCAAGATCAACCTTGATGTTGACGACAATCCTGCCGTGCTTGAATTTAGGCGAGATCAGACATCATTGCTCTGCGATCTGCGGGCGGCTGGTGTCACACCGTTCTGCCCCGCGGCTTCACTGGAGCAAGGCACGATGCCGCTGGGTGTTGTGGCCGCAGATTTCACAGTCGACCAGAGGGGTCTGAGCATCACCGAAAACCGTGAACTCGGCTGGCCAGCCAACGCTTCTGGCTAATGCCACGCCGGCCAGCAGCGGCTCCAGCTGCACCGATGCCACTGGCGCTGCCCTGGAGTGCAGTTCCAGCCATCCTTCCCTGTCATTGAGGCTCAACCCCGAGGTGCCGGGGCCCCTGTGGGTGGGAGCACTGCCGGCCATGCTCCATGCCAGCCGTCGCCTGCGGCGCCGGGTGCGGGGCGCCGCAGCCTGAGCATTCGGCAACACCGCTTGAGCCTGCGGAGAGGCGGCGTCAGCTCCCCTCCTCCGCCACCCAGGTGCTGGCCACATGCAACTCCTGCAGCTGTTTCGGAGCCACATCGCCGGGGGCGCCGGTGAGCAGGCAGCGGGCCTGCTGGGTCTTGGGGAAGGCGATGGTGTCGCGGATCGAGTCTTCGCCCGCCAGCAGCATCACGAGGCGATCGAGGCCGTAGGCGATGCCGCCGTGGGGCGGCGCCCCCAGATCGAGGGCCTCCAGCAGGAAGCCGAACTGGCGGTTGGCCTCCTCCAACGGCAGGCCGATCGTCTGCAGCACCTGCCGTTGCAGCGCCGAATCGGTGTCGGGCCGGTCGGTGCCGTAACGCTCCATCGCCTCGGCCCAGGTGAGCCTCGGGAAGGGGCGGGGCAGCTCGATCCCCTTCACCGCCTTCCACACCGACGCGATCAGGCCCTCGTTCAGCGCCAGGATCCGCTCTTGATCGAGGAAGCTCATCTCCATGTCCAGCTGGGTGAACTCCGGCTGGCGATCGGCCCGCAGGTCTTCATCGCGGAAGCAGCGGGCAATCTGGTAGTAGCGCTCGAGGCCGCCCACCATCAGCAGCTGCTTGAACAGCTGGGGCGACTGGGGCAGGGCAAACTACCAGGAGGCTGTTGCACATAGATCTCCGAGCGGAAACTTGGGACATTTCCGCTGGCGAGGAGTTTCAACCCGGAGTCGAACTGAGAAAGATGCGAATTGTTTCGGGGTTGGTGATTCGCTCAATTCAGCTGTGCTGCAAACGTTCTCGTGCTTTTGGCTGGCCTGAAGTGAGTGCACTGGCGAGACCTGCTTGAAACCGAATATGGCGTTGGCCTGAGTGGTTCACACATACTTATTGTTGCAGAGCGCCGTGCCCTTTGCCGCCGTCGAGCCATGCGCGACCTGGCCTCACAAATCCTCGTTTCGCCCATTTTACGACCCTGGTCACGCCCATGGTCAGCAGCGGCTAGATTGGTCTCGCGTTCCTTGTCCCTCCACCATGGCGGCTTCGATCAGCGCCTCCCAGTTCAAAGCCCGCTGCCTGGGACTGATGGATCAGGTGGCCTCTACTGGGGAGGTGTTGGTGATCACCAAGAACGGCAGACCTGTGGCCGAGCTCCATCCCTGCGCCGCGCCAAGGCGCCCCAGCCCCTTTGGCCTCCATCCGGAGGCGTCGATCGCTGGTGATGTGCTCGCCCCGATCGACACCGCCTGGACGGCTCTGGCGTGATCCTGCTCGACACCCACGTGCTCCTCTGGCTGGATCGCGACGACCCAGCCCTTGGACCAACCAGTAGGGAGCTGATCCGTGACGCCTGGACAAACGGTGCCGTGGCGGTGTGCGCCATATCCTTCTGGGAGGTGGCCATGCTCGCCGCCAGGGGCCGAATCAACCTGCGCCAGACGCCCGAGAGCTGGAGGCTGGACTGGTTGCGGGCCGGCCTGGAGGAGATCCCCCTGGACGGGGCCAACGCCGTGGCGGCAAGCGCTCTGGAAGCCTTCCATGCGGATCCGGCGGATCGCTTCATCGTGGCGACAGCCCTGGCAAGGGGCGCCACCTTGCTGACGGCGGACCAGGCGATCCTGGAGTGGCCTGGCCCCCTGCGGAGCCAGGCAGCCGGCCGTTAAGCGCCGCAGCGCGACCGCACCCCGTGGAGCGGTGGCCCCCTCGCCCACCTCCCTCACACCGCCCAGATCTCCTCCAGCTCCAGCTTCAGCCCCTCCGTCAGCTCGGCCATTGCGGCTGCTGGTTTCCCCCCCCTGTTGTCGTCATGACGATGAGTTGGCCTTCCGCCGTGAGCTCCAGCACCGCCTCCGGATTGGCCTGGCACACCCTCTCAAAGCGCTCCCCGACGGTCTGAAAGCGTTCAACCAGGGCCGAGACCCCGGGCGCCTGGGCAAAGCCCGCTGGATGGAACGGCAGACCGCTGAGAGCATGATTCGCGATCTGTTGCACAGCCTCGAAGATCGCTCCTGCAAAAGCTTGATCGAGGACCGCACCGAGCTCGGTGGCCAGCGCCTGCAATGGATGGCAAGCGCACCCTTGCCGCCGATCCCAACAGTGAGGGCAAGGTGCGAGCGATCCTGGCGTGAAGCGCGACTGGCAGGACTTCTGTGAGGCGTATCTCGGCGGTGTCTTTTGCTGAGGAGCCGCGGGATGGTCACCGCTGATGGAAGGACACGTCTTTCTCGGTGGTCTGAGCCAACGTTGCGCCTGACGAAGGGGATGGCGACCGATACAAGATCAAATCCAGATCGAGCGTGCGCGGTCCCCAGCGCTCCTGGCGCACCCGGCCAAAGGCCAGCTCCGTCGCCAGCAGCCGCGCTTCCCGTTCGCTGAGTTCCCCGAGGAGGGCCTCCATCGCCTGATGAAAGTGTTGGCGGATGAGGTGCTGTTCGGGGGAATGGTGGGGGGCATCCAGGGAGATGGGCTGGGGCTACCGTTCCAGAGTGGCCCGCAACACGGGTTCGCTCAGCCCCAGTTCGGCGGCCAGCTCCGTCAGGGTGGCCGAGCGGCCGAGGCGTTGGGCCTGCTCCCGTTGGGCCTTGCGGATGCGGCTCAGTTGTTCATTCCCATGGGAGGGCAGCCGGATCGTGCGGCTCTGGTTGGCGATGGCCCGGGTGATGCCCTGGCGGATCCACCAGTAGGCAAAGGTGGAGAAGCGAAAGCCGCGGGTGGGATCGAAGCGCTCCACCCCCGCTCCAGGCCGAGGGTGCCCTCCTGCTCGAGATTGAAATCGACCCTGAGGGACCAGGTCATTGGATGGGTCGCGATGTGGAAT
>JBKCTK010000135.1:0-2599 GCA_046319055.1 Synechococcaceae cyanobacterium | reverse complement strand
AACTTCCCAGGCATCGCCAAGCGCCTGAATCTGAGCTTGCCTTGCTGATTGGGGCAAGAGGGGAAGCTGCTCCTGGAGAAAGCGGCTTTGGATGGCGATTCCTCGGCGTTGGAGGGGCTCGGCCTTGGCGTAGGCGCCCTGGCTTTTATACAGAGCCGCAAGGTTGTTGAGGCTGGTCGCGGTAGTGGGGTGATCGGGCCCAAGCGCCTTCTCGTTGATCGCCAGGGCGCGAAGGAAGAGGGGCTCGGCCTTGGCGTAGGCGCCCTGGCTGTCGTACAGCGCCGCGCGGTTGATGAGGCTGGTGGCGGTAGTGGGGTGATCGGGCCCCAGCGCCTTCTCCCTGATCGCCAGGGCGCGAAGGTAGAGGGGCTCAGCCTTGGTGTAGGCGCCCTGGCTCTCGTACAGCCCTGCAAGTACGTTGAGGCTGGTGGCGGTAGTGGGATGATCGGGCCCATAGGTTTTCTGTGTCCAGGCCAAGTCCTGTACCTGCAGAGGAATCGCTTCGTTAAATTTTCCCTGCTGATCGAGTACCTGCACCTGCTGCCTCCACGCCTTAACCTCCGCCGGCACCTCCTCAACGCCAGTTCTCGCTTGCGCCACCAGCCTCGCCTGGCCGGACGCCACTCCCCCAGCCTTCACCAGCGGTTGTGGCCAGACCAGCACCCCTGCAAGCACGAGCAAAGCGGAGCTCAGTGTTTGAGCCTGGTGACGCTGGCCGATGAAGAGCAGGAAAGAGTTAATCATTGATGAGCATGGATTTTGAGAAAACAACGGAGCTTGGATCAAAAGTCTTGATCTCACTCTGAATAAGCGCTCTATTCTTCGCGTTGCAACTCAATCCTGATTTTGAATCTTTGCATACTAACGGGTATAAGACATCATTCTCCTCACTGTAGGCCCAGCCCAGGCGATTGCCAGCAAAGAGCAGTGGTTGTCCAGATGCGCTCTGCGGCTTGCGGGTCAGGGCTGGTACCAACCATTGCAGCACCAAAGGCGAATCGCTTCTTGGCAGACCGATAGAAAGATCGCGGCTCAAGGTTTCTCCGGGCTGAATCTGATCGTCGATGAACAGGCGCCCAGTCGCCAACACCCCGCTACTGACCAACTCTTTCCCGCGCTCGGCCTGGAGCACCGAGGGGTCGCGCAACACCGCATTGGCCGCCGTTTCAAACGACCGGCTTGGATCCGCCTGCGTCCGCTGCATCGCTGAGGCCCACCAGACATTGGGCAACAGGTACAGGGTCCGTGAGCTGGGGTTGGTGGCGATCACCCGCAATCGCAAACGCGGGGGGCCCGTGCCACCCGCTTCTGGCCTGGCCTCTGCTACATCTTGGCGGGATTTGACTTCAATCACCAGCGAGGCGGGTGCCCAGCTCGGCACCAGGATGTCCTTCCAGATGAAGGTGTACATGCCCCAGAGCGCGGCCACCACCACAGCCACGGTTTTAGTCCACTCATGCACGTCTCCCGATGTCAGCCAGGGCGGCAGGCGATGGAGTAGGGGCCGGCGCGGCTCAGGGGTTGGATCGCACACGGGCTGGCGGCAGGCGACGGGGGCAGCCCAGGGGCGGCTTGGGCAGGCACAGGGCGTCGATCACGCTACCGATGGCACCGTCTCCCGTGGACCGATCTGGATTGGCAGCCAGGGCCTGCAAGCGCACGGGATCCGGCACCACTCTGGCGGCCAGATTGGCCATTGCCGCGACCCCGCAATCGCTGGCCGTGCCACCCAGACCCGTCAACAGGGCATAGGCGCGCTGGGCTGGTGTGCCCTGCTGCCCCTTGAGCCGGGCCGGGAACGCGGTGAACGCCGCAGACAGCGCACTGCCATCGGTTGGCAGCCGCAGACCTGGACCCTGGCCCAGCAAGGTGCCGCCAAAACAAAACGCCTGCAGGTTGGCCGGCAAGCTCCCCGGCGGGCCGCCGGATGGGGGTGAGGACGCGATGAGGGCCTGCCCAAGGGCTGTCGCCAGCCAAACGCCCGCATCCCAACGGCCGGCCTGGGTTGCCAACGCCTCCAGCCGTGGGCGATCGATCAGGATCCGGCCTTGCTCCGGGCAGTAAAGAGCCAAGGCTTGCGGTGCCGTGCTCCAGGCCTGGGGGCAGTCCCGCTGGATATGGCTGGTTGCGGCGGCGGCGGTGATCGACGGGAAGGCGAGGGCGCTGGTGCGGGGCTCAGCCTTCCAGGCCTGCTCCAAAGCACGCACCGCTTCCTGGATCCCCGCAGGCAGATCAGCGGCCAGAGCAGATTGACCCGCCACCAGCGAGGCGCACCAGAGCAATGCCAGGGGGCGAACGCGATGCATCCGGGCGGTGGTGCTCTAGATGGCTGTAGACACTATGGCAAGCACAGGCGCAGATGCCAACTCGCCGTTTTTTCTCACCAGCTTTAGGGCATGGATGGATCTGCCCAACGCTCAAGATCAGAAGCGGGCTGAAGCCTTGGCTCGTTACTGCCCGGAGCATGGCCGGATCCTGCTCGATCGCCAGCGGCTGGAGGCGCTGGCAACCCAGGCCGGCCGTGGGGATGCGGGGGTTTGGCTGGCGACCGCCCGTGGGCAGGCCCTGCTCGCGTCCTCACCCCCGTCCGGCGGCCCGC
>JBKCTK010000134.1:0-8645 GCA_046319055.1 Synechococcaceae cyanobacterium | reverse complement strand
GGCCCAGAGCATCGGCGGCGGCGGCGGCGTGGGCGGCTCCGCCGATCCGGCGGGGGGTGGGACGCAGGCCGGGATGCTCGTCAACCTCCTGCCCGGCAGCACGCCCCGGGCTTACGCCGCCACCCTCAACATCGGCGGCTCCGGCGGCTCCGGCGGCGGCGGTGGTTCCGTTTCCGTGGCCAACAGCGGCAGCGTGCAATCCGTGGGCATCCGCGCCCATGGCGTGCTGGCCCAATCCATCGGCGGCGGCGGCGGCTCCGGCGGCAGCGTCGTCACCCAGCCCGGCACGATCGGCAACAACATCAACGCCGACATCAACCAGTGGGTGGCCCCCACGATCAGCGCCAACATCGGCCTCGGGGGCAAAGGCGGCGTGGGCGGCTCCGGTGATGCGGTCACCATCGCCAACAGCGGCACCGTGGTCACCGCCGGCTATGGCGCCATCGGCCTGCTGGCCCAGAGCATCGGCGGCGGCGGCGGCTTCGTGAGCGGCGGCTACAACACGATTTCCAATGCCTCCATGCTCACCAACCAGGTGGGGCAGAGCTACGCCACCGGCGGCGCGGTGGCGGTGACCTTGGGCTCCAGCGCCAGCATCAGCACCAGCGGCGATGGAGCCTGGGCCCTGCTGGCCCAGAGCATCGGCGGCGGTGGCGGCTTCCTGGGGGATCCATCGTTGCCGCTGTTAACGCCGGTCTCCAATTCCGTGCCGTTCGTCTCCAACAAAGACAACCACTACGCCAATGGAGGCACCGTAACGCTCAACCTCGCCGGCGCGATCAGCACCACCGGCACCAATGCCCATGGGGTGGTGGCCCAAAGCATCGGTGGCGGCGGCGGCGTGGCCGGTGGCTACCGCTACGACCCCAATGCCCAGGTGGTGATGGGCAATGCCTACCAGTTCAACAAAAGCACCGCCAGTACCAGCTATTCCGGCGGCGGCAACAGCATCAGCATCAACCAAACCGGCGGCACGATTAACACGTCAGGGGCCGGCTCGATCGGCATCCTGGCGCAAAGCAGCGGTGGCATCACGAGCAGCTACGTCAATCCTTACTTGATCAATATTTCGGTCGCGGGCACCGTTTCGGGCGGCAGCGGCACGGGCGCCGGCATCCTGGTCTCCGGAGGTGGCAACAGCAGCGCTGCGCCGAACACGATCAATGTCTATTCCGGTGGTCTCGTCACCAGCGCCAGCGGCGTTAATGGCACCGCCATTCAGGCCAATTCCGGCTATACCAATGTCACAATCAACTCCGGTGGCACGGTCACCGGCAGCGTCGATCTCGGCAGCACGCCCGGCGACCTGACCACCAACGCCGGCGGCACGTTCAATGCGGGCTCCACGGTGGTGGTGGCGGCCAACACCTTTACCAATGCCGGCAACCTCTTCCCCGGCGGCATGGGGCGCATTGGCACCACCACGATCACGGGCGGCTTTGCCCAAACCGCCAGCGGTGTGCTCGGGGTCGATGTCAACTCGCTGGGCTCCCAAGCCAGCGACCGGTTGATCGTGAACGGCCAGGCCCAACTGGGAGGCACGATCGTGCCGCTGGCCAGCGCCCTGCTGCCGGGCTCTCTGCCCGTGGTGAGCGCGACCAGCCTGAGCGGCACGCCGCAGGTGCGCAATGGCATCGCCTTTGGCTGGATGCCGAGCCTGAGCAACAACACCCTCTCTGTGACGCCCCAGCCAACCTTCCGGCCCGCCTGGCTGCCCATCAGCCCCAGCCAGAACAGCCTCACCCATTACCTCGACCAAGCCTGGAGCAACAGCGATCGCGCGTTGGCGCCAACCTTCGGCTATCTCTCCCAATTGAGCACGGGTACTCAATACCAGCAGGTGTTGCAAGCCATGGCCCCCCAGGCCCACACCGTGCAACTGCAAAACCTACTCAACACGGCGCCGTTTTCATTGGGGTCGTCGATCGACTGTCCAGGGGATTTCTCCAGCAAGCTGCTGCAGCTGGACTCCGGCTGTGTGTGGGTGAGAGGGGCAGGCACCTGGGCTAACCAATCCGCCCAAAACGGCGATCCCGGATCGGCGTTGACGGGCGCCAGCACTTGGTTGGGAGGCCAGAGGAAACTGGCGCCGGGCTGGTTCCTCGGCGGCGCCTTGGGCTACGGGCAGTCGTGGGCCGATGCCAGCAATGGCTCTGGGAGCTTCTCCAGCACTGGAGACGTCTACAGCGGCAGCCTCACGCTGCGGCATGTACACAAGGCCTGGAGCGTTTCGGGCTCCCTGGCGTTCGGTAGCGGCGACTTTCAGAACAGCCGTTCCTATGTTCTCCCCGCCGCCGGCAGCCTGCCGGGCAGCAGCGGCACCTACAGGAGTCGGGTCAGCCCCTGGCTGATCGGCGGCCGGCTGCGGGCGGCTTACACCATCCCCCTGAATACGTTCTTCCTGCGCCCCTATCTCGATGTGGACCTGCTCCACGCCGAGATGCCCGCCTTTGTGGAATACGGCACCAGCGGCCTGCCGCTCAGCTTCAGCACCAGCCAAAAGACAGCCTTGCTCCTCTCTCCAATGCTGGAATTCGGCGGTCAAAAACAGCTCGATCCCACCACAACCCTGCGCCTCTATCTCGGCCTGGGCCTGAGCGTCCGCCCTGATTTCAACTGGGCGATCAACACCAGTTTCAGCAATGCCTTCAGCGGCAATGGCTCCTATCAGCTCTTTGGTAATGCGCCAGAGGTTGTGGGGCGCTTGAATCTGGGCGTGCAGGTCTTAAAAGTCGACGGATTCGAGCTGCGTTTGGAGTATGACCTCAGCGCCGGTGATGGCTATGTGGCTCAGGTCCCTAGCGCTAAGTTCACGTATCGATTTTGAGCCTGATTCTGACAGCATGGGGTTGTTCTTCGCCAGGGACTACTCGTTGTCAGAGTCCTCCAGCTGCGGGTGCGTCTGCAGGATCCGCTCCCGAGCGGCACCCATGGCCAAGCGGTTCATGGGCTTGGCGATCGTCATGGGCAGGCCGCGGATGCATGGCCCTAACTCTCCTCCGTCCCGCCGCTGCGCAGCGCCTTGCGTTCGTTTTCCATCAGGTTCTCCACCACCATCTTCAGCAGCAGCGACACCAACGCCACGCCTCCCAGCAAGGTGGCGGCGCCGAAGGCCTGCTCGGTGTGGTATTGCTTGTAAGCATCTTCGATGAACAGCGGCAAGGTTTGGGTTTCGCCGCGGATGTTGCCGCTCACCACCGCCACCGCGCCGAATTCGCCCAGGGCCCGGGCGGTGGTGAGGATCAATCCATAGAGCGCCGCCCAGCGCACCGAGGGCAGGGTGACCTTCCAGAACACCTGCCAATCATTGGCCCCCAGGGTGCGGGCCGCTTCCTCCTGCTCCCAGCCCTCCTCTTCCAGCAGTGGAATCACCTCCCGGGCCATAAAGGGGAAGGTGACAATGATCGTGGCCAGCACGATGCCGGGCCAGGAGAAGATGATCTTCCAACCCAGACTGTTGATGATCGGCGCCAGCAAGCCGTGGTTGGGGCTATAGAGCAACACCAGCATCAAGCCCACCACCACCGGCGAAATCGAAAAGGGCAGGTCGATGATGCTCAGCAGCAGCGCCTTGCCCCGAAACTTGCGGCGGGCGATCGCCGTGGCCGCCGCCAGGCCGAAAACCGTGTTGCAGGGCACGGCGACGGCGGTGGCGATCAAGGTGAGGCGCAGGGCCGCCAACAACTCCTCGGAACGCAAGTTCTCCAGGAACACCCCCACCCCCTTGGCAAAGGCCTGGGCCACCACCGCCAGGGCCGGCACCAAGATCACCACGCCCACGTAGAGGCAGGCGAAGAGGGGAATCAGCCAGCCCAGCCCCGGGCTGCCCTTTTTCTTCGGTCCGGGCTTGACCCAGCTGGGGGGCTGAACATCTTCGAGGGGCGGGATGACGATGGCCATGGCCGAAAACGCAGAAGCGTTGCGAGAAATGGAGAAAAACCAGCTCGGGCGGCAGTGGGCCGGCGAGCAGAGTGTGGTGGGGATCGGTGTGGCGCTGGCGTGCAGCCAAGGCCCAATCGCGAGGGCCGGTGCTCAGCCGGATTGATTGCTGCCGAGGTAGCGCTGCCCCCAGAGCTGCAGGGCATTGATCACCAGCAAACTCACCAGCGAGAAGAGCAGCATCACGGTGCCGATGACGGTGGCGGCGGGCACCTCGAACTCCTCCAGCTTCTGCACGATCAAGGTGGGGGTGATCAGGTCCTTGAATGGCACATTGCTGGAGATCATCACCACCGAGCCGTACTCTCCCACGGCCCGGCTATAGCCCTGGGCGACCCCGCTGAGGATCGCCGGCATCAGCTGTGGCAGCACAACCCGCAGAAAGGTTTGGGGCTGGCTGGCCCCCAGGCACCAGGCCGCCTCCTCCTGCTCCCGCTCCAACGAGCGCAGCACCGGCTCCACCGTGCGCACCACAAAGGGCAGGGAGATGAACACCATCGCCACGCCCACCCCCACCACGGTGTAGGACACCTTGAGGCCGAACAGTTGCAGCAACGGCTGTCCCAGCCAGCCCTGCTCGCTGTACACGAACGACAGGGCCAGGCCGGCCACGGCGGTGGGCAGGGCGAAGGGCAGGTCGATCAGCGAGTCGAGCAGGCGTTGGCCGGGGAAGCGGCAGCGGATTAGGGCCCAGGCCACCGCCAGGCCGCAGAAGCCGTTGATCAGGCTGGCCAGGGCGGCCACGCCAAAACTCACCCGGTAGGTGGCCAGGGCATCGGGCGCCGTGGCCATCTCCCAGAACTCGGCGGGGGACACCCGGGCCGCCCGGAGCAGCAGGCCGGCGAGGGGGAGGAACAGCACCAAGGACAGGTAGACCCAGGTGATCCGCCACGGCCAACTGGGCAGCTTGGGGAAGCCACCCAAGAGCGAAGCGGCAGTCCGGCGGCGCGGGATGGCGCTCATGGGTGGGCGATCACGGCGGGTTTCCCGACCGTATCACCGCCAACCGCCAAATTGCCCGATTCTCCCATCGGGCTTTAGGAGCAGGTCGATCCCGTGGGTGGGGGCAGCCTTGGCGGGGTTCGGGCTCGGGTTCGGGTTCGGGCACAAGGGCAGGTAAAGCCAGCCACATCCAGCCCGCATCAGGTGGCCGATAGTGGGGCCGACAGTGGGGTCGATACAGCGGCATCCCAAGCGGATTATCGGTCTCAGTTGTTGGGAACGGCGCTTGCCCCTTGGCTTCGGCAGCCAGGTTTCAGTCGCTTGCTGGCCGCTCGGGGCGCGGTGGGGCTAAGGCCCCGATCCTCTCCCTGCTGGGGCCCAGCCCCATGCCTGAGCAGCGGATCCCACCGCAGATCCCTCGCTGCCGTTGGCCCAGCCGCCCCGGACACCCAACCGCCCGCGTCGTGTTTTCCACCACCTTCCGCTATGGCCTCATCAGCCTTCTGGAGCTAGCGGACAGCGGCGAGCGGCTGCAGGCGGGCACCATCGCCAGCCGCCATCAGCTCTCTCCCCACTATCTGGCGGTGGTGCTGGCCGATCTGCGCCGCCTCGGCCTGGTGCAGAGCCACAAGGGCAAGAACGGCGGCTATCGCTTGGCCTGCGAGCCCCACCAGGTGAACCTGCTCGACCTCTACCACTCGCTGGCTGGCGGTGGCGAAGACCAACGCCAAGGCTCCCTCTCGGGCCCCGTCGGCAGCGTTGCAGGCCACGACCACAAGGCAGAGCAATGGCTGCGCCACCTGATTGAACGCTGGTCAGCCGAACTGGCCACCACATCCCTCGCGGATCTGCAGGGATTGCCAGACCCCACGGGCCGCAGCAGCGGTTGCGCTGAGCCAGCTGGTTCTGCTTGAGCTGGGTTTGGGCAGGCGGCCTGGGAGCGTTGATCTTTAGAGCACCCAAACTAGAACGCCCAAACCCAAACCGCCCGGAGTCCAACGCGGGCACTCCGGACGGTGGTGGGTTCTCCAGGGCGGCACCGGTGTCCGGTGCCGCAGAGCGTTGCGGGGTGCTCAGGCCACCTGGCGCTGGGCGGCTTCGGGCTCCACCCGCAGGAGGCGGGCATCGGCACGGAACTGGGCTAGGGAGATGGGGTCTTGGTGGCGCAACAGCTCGCCATTGCGGAACACCAAGGTGTAGCGCTGGAGCCGGTCATCGGACAGATGGGCGCGCAAAATCTGGGCTGTCATGGCGATGGATGAAGATCAGGGAATGAGGGGGTAAACAAGTAGGCTTAGAAGCCCGCCACAAGGGGTTCGACCGGCAGCATCAGGTCGTCGTCGCTGACCTTCTGGAGCAACCCCATGGCCTTATAGCGATTCAGGTTCTTGGTCACCGTCACCCGGGTGAGCCCGCAGAGCTCGGCGAGGGATTTGTGGGTGAGGTTCATGTCGCGCAGCGACAGACGGTAGCCTTTACTGCTCACCTGGCCAAAACGGGTGCCGATCCAGCGCAGCAGCATCAGCAGTCGATGTTCGGCACTACGGATGCGGTTGATTTGAAAGATTTCTTCCGTATTTTGGATCTGCTGGCGCATGAACTCCAGAACTTCACTGTCGTTCGGGTGGAACTGCTCCACCACCACGGTGGAGAGGCACTGCACCTCAACAGGCCTGAGGGCCGAGTGGGCATTGGTCACCCAATCTCCAGGGCCCCACAGGCCCAGGGTGATCGCTTCGCCCTCCTCATCCCAGGCGGAGGTGCGGATGTAGCCGTCGAGGATCCTCCAGCTCAGGCCATCGGGCAGAACGTCATGGGGCTGCAGGGTGAGGCGCAGTAGTTGGGGCGGTCGGGAGGTGGTCATGGCGGCGTGTTGAAAAGGCGGTCATGGCGAGGGGAGAGACAACCGGCTGACAGCCGGGGGAGGGCATTCGACAGGGACAGCGCATGGCGCGTCGTGCAGCTGAACAAAAGGTAGCACGCAAAACCCACCGGCTTTGTGTTCTATGCCACCTCCGCTGTGGCGATGTGGTGGCTTGGTGGCGTGGTTTGTGGCGATTCGGTCGAATCCGTCGACGGACTCAAGCGGTCTGGGGTACTGCGCAGCCAGGCCCCGCGAGCGCGATGGTCGCGAAGAACCCGGGATCCCTATCGGTGTAATCGGGATTACCTCGCCCTGGCCACCCGATCCCCATGATTGCCTTGTACCCCAATCGGTTTACCGTGTTTTCAGCCTTCTCCGGTGCCCGGCGCCAGCTGCTCAGCGTCTCCGCCGTGGCCGGTCTGTCCCTCGCCCCGGTGGCGCTGGCGACCCTGCCCATTCCGTTCACCGCCGCCGCCGCCCAGGCCCAGGCGAACGCCCCCAAGGAGCTGCTACTGGTCAGTTACGCGGTCACCAAAGCCGCCTATGACCAGATCATTCCTCGGTTCGTGGCCGACTGGAAGAAAAAGACGGGCCAAACCGTCACCATCCGCACCAGCTACGGGGGCTCCGGCAGCCAGAGCCGGGCCGTGATCGATGGTCTTGAGGCCGATGTGGTGGGCCTAGCCATGGCGGCCGATGTCACCAAAATCCAGCAGGCGGGGCTGATCAACCCAGGCTGGGAGAATCGCTTGCCCAACAATGGGGTGGCCACCAACTCCACTGTGGTGGTGTTTGTGCGCCCCGGCAACCCCAAAAAGATCAATGGCTGGCAAGATCTGGATAACAAGGATGTCGATAGCGTCCTTGCCAACCCCAAGACCTCTGGTGGCGCCCGCTGGAATTACGTTGCCCTCTGGGGGTCGGTGACCGAGCCGGGCGGCAGTGAAGCCCATGCTCAGAAGTTCCTGACCGGTGTGTATAAAAACGCTGAAGTGTTGCCCAAGGATGCTCGGGAAGCCACAGACACCTTCGTGAAACGAAAGAAAGGCGATGTGCTGCTGAACTGGGAAACAGAAGGGATCCTAGCCAAGCGCACCGGCGAATGGAAAACGCCCTACAAAATCTTCAGCCCCAATATCCTAACTGAGATGCCGATTGCCGTGGTCGATAAGAATGTAGACAAGAAAGGCACCCGGCAAGTGGCTGAGGCTTTCGCCCGGTACCTCTTCACACCTACCGCTCAGAAAGCCTTTGTGGACAACGGCTTTCGACCGGTTACCCCGGAAGGGAAAGCCTATGCCAAGGGCAAGTTCCAGGAGGTGAAGTTCTTCCGGATTGGCGATCTTGGCGGCTGGCCTGCGGTGACCAAGAAGCACTTTGATAAGGGCGGTGTTTGGGATCAGATCTTCAGCAAGACCCGTTAACCACTGAGCCGCATCCCCGGGACCCGAATCGAGGGCCCCGGGGGCCGGTGCTAGTTTTAACCCGAGTTTTACATCGGCATAAGTGCCTTTTGGGAGGTTCCGCGCGGCGCCGTTGCCGCGTACGGGTTCAGCTGCGGTCCGCACCGCTTTGCTGGCAGCCGTCCCCCTGGTGCTGCTCAGCGCCTGCGGCGGCTCCCAGCCCAGCTCCAGCACGGGGGCGAGCGGCGCCACCTCCCTCACCCTGGTGAGCTATGCGGTCACCAAGGGGGCCTACGACCGGATCCTGCCCCGCTTCCGGGCCACCTGGAAGGCGCGCACCGGCCAAGACCTCACGATTCGCACCAGCTTCGGCCCCTCCGCGGCCCAAACCCGCGCTGTCATCGATGGCCTCGATGCCGATGTGGTCACCCTGGCCCTGCCGGCCGATGTGCTCAAACTGCAGCAAGTCGGCCTGATCAACCCCGGCTGGGAAAAGC
>JBKCTK010000133.1:0-4813 GCA_046319055.1 Synechococcaceae cyanobacterium | reverse complement strand
CAGCAGGCGGGCGATGCAGCGCTCCAGGGTCTCCAGCCGCTGGCTGCTCCAGGCGCTGAGCAGGTGGCGGCAGCGCTTGATGCTGCGCTGACGCTCCAGAGCTGCGGTGGCTCCGCGCAGCTGCAGCAGCGGGTTGGCCAGGGCCAGTCGCTGCACATCGCTGGGTTCCAGCAGGGGCGTGAGGCGGCTGAGCAGATCGGTGCCGGCGGCCGGTGGGGTGTCCTCGTCCTGGCTGACCAGCAGCTGATCAGCCAGCAGCCGCGGCAGATCGAGATCCGCCAGCTCATGGCCGGGATCATTGCCGCGGTTGATCGCCTCCAGCCGGCCAACACCAAGGTTGTCCTCCTCCAGGGAGCTGATGGCGGCCCAGAGCTGGCGGTGGTGGGCCAGAGCGAAATCGTCGAGCTCCCGGCGGCGCAATTCGGCGCGGATGGCCGCGCGGCTGGTGGGGCAATGCAGGTAGAGGCGCAGCAGTTCGGCTTCGGCCCGCTCGCGCAGACCCGCCTCACCGGGCTGCTCCCAGCGCTGGGAGCGACCGTGCCAGCGCTGACCCTTCACCTGCTGGCGCAGGTCGTCCTCCAGCTGCAGCGCCAGTCGGGCCTGGCCGCCACTGAGACGCTCAGCCACCTGCTGCAGATAGCGGGAGCGCACGGCGCTGGCCGGCAGCTTGCCCAGCAGCGCCACCAGGGCACTCACCGCCTGCTGGAACTGATCAGAGCGGGCCAGATCACGATCCGCCAGCACCTGGTCGATCTGCCAGTCGAGCCAGAGGGGCGCCTGATCGATGAGGGCGCGATAGTCGCCCGGACCGTGATCCCGTAGAAACTCATCGGGATCCTTGCCGGCGGGTAGGTGCAACACCCGCAGCTCCAGCTGGTTCTGCAGGGCGAGCTGCTCCACCTCGCCAATCGCCCGCTGGGCGGCCCGTACGCCGGCGCGGTCGCTATCGAAGTTGAGGATCAAACGCCGGGAGTCGCAGCAGCGGCACAGCTGGGTGACCTGATGGCGGCTGAGGGCGGTGCCCAAGGCAGCCACCGATTGGTGGATGCCAGCGGCATGCAGAGCGATCACATCGAAATATCCCTCCACCACAACCGCATGGTCGGCGCGGCGGATGGCGTCGGCGGCGCGATCCAGGCCGAACAGATGCTTGCCCTTCTCGAACACCTCAGTCTCTGGGGAGTTGAGGTACTTGGGTTCGCTGCCGTCGAGGCTGCGGCCGCCGAAGCCGATCACCCGCCCCTGGCGATCGCGGATCGGCACGATCACGCGGCCGCGAAAGCGGTCGTAGAACCCAGATCCCCCCTTGCGGGCCACCACCAGGCCCGCCTCCACCAGCAGCTCCGCCGACAACCCCTCCACCTGCTGAAGATGGCTGAGCAGGCCATCCCAGCGGTCCGGCGCGTAGCCGAGCCCGAAGCTTTCGATCGTGGCCGGGGTCAGGCGGCGCTGCTCGCGCAGGTAGGCCAAGGCGGCAGAGCCGCTGCTCTGGAGCAGCTGGTCCCGGAACCAGCCGGCCGCCAGGCCCAGCACCCTGTGCAGCTGATCGCGTCGGCTGAGCTGCTGGCGCAGCCGCTCTTGCTGAGGCGCATCGAGGGTTTCGACCGGCAGCTGATAGCGGCGGGCCAGCTCCAGCACCACATCGCTGAAGCTGGTGCGCTGCAGCTCCATCAAAAACTTGATGGCATTGCCACCGGCGCCGCAGGCGAAGCAGTAATAAAACTGCTTGGCCGGCGACACGGTCATCGAGGGGGAGCTGTCCTCATGGAACGGACAGAGCCCCACGAACTCGCGGCCGCGCTTGCGCAGCACCACGTGTTCTCCCACCACATCCACGATGTCGGCCCGTTCCTTAACGGCTTCGATGGTGCGGGGATGGAGCCGGGGCGTGGACACGGCGGAACAGAGGCGGGACGTGGCGCTGACAGCGGCTGGAAGCAGCCCGGAGCTGAAGACGGAGACTGAGAGGGAGGGGCTGGGCTGAACGAGGATCAGGGGTGGGCGGGCACCACCGATGGGGTCAATCTCGCCTCCATTGTGCAGCCTCACACCACCCCTGGAGCCTGGCCAGCCCGCGTTGTGCCGCCAGTCCGGGGAAGGGATCTAAAGTCACTGGTAATTGGTCAGCCGGGATGCTGAGCCTTGAAGGCCTGCACGCATTGGCCTTTCCTCTGATCGGGGCGGAGCCGGTCAGCGTGTTGTCGCCCATGGCGCTGGATCCGGTCGCCCGGGTGGTCCATGGAGCCGTGGCGCCGTTGATGGCCCAGGCGCGGCTGGAACCCTTGGTTGGGGCTCTGGCAGGGGGTGCCGGGATGGTGTCTGAATGGCTGGCCTCCGGTCCAGCGTTGGCCGCCGCCGCAACAGCTCCCGCGGCGAGCGCGACAGCTGATGCGACGGCGGCTGCCAGCCATCACGCCCTACGCCCCGGCGAGTTGCCGCTGTCGCTGCTGATGCTCGGGATCGGCGGCACCTTTCTTGGCACCCTGGCGATCAGCAAGTTCTCCCTCAAGATTGGCGTTCCAGCGATCCTTGGGGTGCTCATCTTGGGGTTGCTGATTGACCCAAATGTGGAGGCTTTTAATCACGAGCGCATCGTAACCCTGCACACCCTCAGCCTGTCGATGCTGCTGTTCTACGCCGGGCTCAAAACCCAGATGCGCTCGATCCGCGGCTTTCTCGAATACGGCGTGTTGCTCGCCCTGGCTGGGGTGATATCAACTTCCCTGATCCTTGGGATGATCACCTGGTTCACCGCCTCTCCCCAGCCAGAATCCCTGGGCTTTGGCTTCATGAAGCTGCCCTTGAGCCTGGCCATGCTGGTGGGGGCTTGCCTGGGCTCGATCGATGCCGGCGCCACCATCAGTGTGCTAGGGGATCACCGCAGTCACTTCCCGCCTCGCCTGCGTTCCCTGCTGCAGTTTGAGTCGTCGTTGAGTGATCCTTTGGCGATTCTCTTTGTTGGGTTGATCATCGGGCTCTCCACCCCGGAAGGCATGATGTCCACCGAACACCTTGTCCACACCCAGCTGCAGGTCTTTGTGCAAAAGATCTCCTCCGGTGTCTTGCTTGGGGTGATCGTGGGATACGTGGCCCGCTTCAGCCTCGACCAATTGGTGGAGGACCATGACCAGTTGTTGGTGCTGGGCATCGCCGTGGCGCTGCTCAGCTACGGGATCGCCGATCAACTTGGTGGCTCTGGATTCATCGCCAGCTATGTCACCGGGCTCGTGCTCTGCAACACCAACTACCGCAATCGCCGCATCACCCCGGAGGCACTGCAGCAGACCCTGCTGCCCTTCAACACGATGACCGAGATCTCGGTGTTCTTGATCTTCGGCATCATGCTGGATCCCCTGGAGCTGTTGCCAGCCATTCCCGAGGGACTGGTGGTGGGCCTTTGCCTGATGCTCGTGGCGCGCCCCCTGAGCGTGCTGTTGGTGCAGCGCTGGTCCCCCTTCAACCGTCGCGAGGGGCTGTTGATCTCCTGGTGCGGCCTGCGGGGCGCCGTGCCGCTGGCCCTGAGCTTCGAGGTGGTCGATTGGATCCCCAAGCTGCGGGGCGTGAAACCCGAGAACATTCACGCCCTGATCCGCACCACCCAAGGGGTGGTGTTCACCGTGGTGGTGCTCACATTGCTGGTGCAAGCTCTCACGCTGCACCTGCTGGGCCGGCGGTTGGGGTTGATCCAGCCCGTCGAAGCCCCCGGCTGACTCCCGGCTACAAGCGCTCAGCCGTGCCAGCCGGAGCCGCCCAGCCCCAGGCAGAGCGCCAGGGGTCATGGCTCGTTCAGTCAACCGGGCCACCGTGAGGGCCCTCAGCCGCGGCGGGAGGACTCCAGGGGCAGCGGGTCGCTGAGCCATTGCTGTTCGCCGTCCCGCTGGCCGATGGGGCGGGCCAGCCGCCAGCTCTGCCGCCGCTCGCCCCGCAGGAGATACAGCTCGAAGGGCGTGTCGAGGCGGAAGGAGTCTCCGGCTAACCGCCAGTCGAAGCGACCGCTGAGCCGCACCCCCGGCCGCTCGCCGATGCTGAGCTTCTGTTGCTGCTCCACCCGCACCCGGCTGAGCTCCGGCTGGGGCTGGGGCTCCAGGTCGAGGGCCTCGGCGATCGCCGCCTGGGTGAGGCCGATCTGAAGGTTGAGCGCCTCCAACACCACCCGTCGCGGAGGCGTTGCCGAGCCCAAGCAACCGGAGAGCGCCAGCGCCAGCAGGGGCGCGATCAGCAGGGCCAGCCAGCGCCGCGGGCCGCCCGGAGAGGCAGGGGTTGGCAGCACGGGCAGCATGGGGGATTCGCGGATGCTCCCATGATCGGTTGGCTCGAAGGTGAACTTGCCGAACCATGGCGACAGGGCAACCGTTGCGGCCTGCTGTTGATCTGTGCCGGGGTTGGCTATGAGGTGCAGCTCTGCCAACGCGACTGGCAGGCCCTGCCCGATCCCGGTAAGCGGCTGCGGTTGCACATCCACCACAGCGTCCGCGAAGACGCCTGGACCCTGTTTGGTTTCCCCCAACGCCATGAGCGCGACCTGTTCCGCGAGCTGATCGCGGTCAGCGGCGTCGGCCCCCAGATGGCCCTGGGCCTGCTGGGGGCGATGCCTGCGGAGACCTTGATCCAGGCGATCGTGCAAGCCGACCTACGGCGGCTTTGCGAAGCTCCAGGGGTGGGACGGCGCACCGCGGAGCGCCTGTCGGTGGAGCTGCGCAAGCGCCTCCAGGAGCGGTTTGGCGCTGTAGGCCTCAACGACGGGGTTGATGGGCTGGAGGCGGGGGCGGAGGGCCCGTTGGGCCTGCCGGATGGCAGCGGCGGACAGGATCTG
>JBKCTK010000132.1:0-6702 GCA_046319055.1 Synechococcaceae cyanobacterium | reverse complement strand
CTGGGGGCGTACCAGCGGGAGCGGTGTTCCTGGGTAATCCCCAGGCGCAGGCCGGTTGGATGGATCTTGTGTCCCATCGTTCGCAGTCCTAGGGGTCAGGGGGTGGCGGCCGCCACAGCAATGCTGATGTGGCAGGTCTGTTTCTTGATCGCGTAGGCGCGACCTTGGGCGCGGGGGCGGAACCGCTTCAGGGAGGGGCCCATATCCGCCGAGGCCTGGCTGATGACCAAGGAGGAGGGATCCAGGCCGAGGTTGTGCTCGGCGTTGGCCACGGCCGAACGCAGCACCATCGTGATCGGTCCTGTGGATCGGTAAGGCATGAACTCCAACATGATCAGGGCGTCGCGATAGCTGCGACCGCGGATCTGATCGAGCACCCGCCGAACTTTTGAGGCGGAGCCACGGATGTAACGGCCGTGGGCTTGGGCTGTGGTGGTGGTTGCCATGATTTCAGCGTCCTCCCTTCTTGTCCTTGATGTGGCCGCGGAAGGTGCGGGTGGGGGCGAATTCGCCCAGCTTGTGGCCCACCATCTGCTCCGTCACGTAGACGGGGACATGGGCCTTGCCGTTGTGAACGGCAATGGTGTGGCCGATCATCGTCGGCAGGATGGTGGAGGCGCGCGACCAGGTTTTGATCACGGTCTTGTCGTCGGCGGCGTTCTGCTTCTCGACCTTGCGAAGCAGGCTGTCGGCGACAAAGGGGCCTTTCTTGAGTGAGCGTCCCATGGCGGATCAGGCAAACGGCAATACGGAGGTGTTCATCACGAGTCGCGTCCGCCACGGCTCCGTTTGGAGGTGCGGCGACGTTTGCGCAGCACGAAGCGGTTGCTCGGTTTGTTCCGCTTGCGGGTTTTCAGCCCGAGGGCCGGTTTGCCCCAGGGAGTGACCGGACCGGACCGGCCGATCGGTGCCCGGCCTTCACCGCCTCCGTGGGGGTGATCGCAAGGGTTCATGACCGAACCGCGCACCTCTGGACGGCGGCCCAGCCAGCGCTTGCGGCCGGCCTTGCCGAGGCTCGTGTTGCGCTGCTCGGCATTGCCCACCTCGCCGAGGGTGGCGTAGCACTCACGCCGCACCAGGCGCACCTCGGTGGAAGGCAGCTTCAGGGCGACGTAGTCGCCTTCTTTGGCCATCACCTGGGCACTGGCGCCGGCCGTGCGCACCATCTGGCCGCCACGGCCGGGGTAGAGCTCCACGTTGTGGACGCTGGAACCCAGGGGGATGGCCGAGAGGGGCAGGGCGTTGCCGTTCTCGATCGGGGCCTCCGGACCGGAGACCACGGTTTGGCCGACGCTGACGCCGGCAGGGGCAAGGATGTAGCGCTTCTCGCCGTCGCTGTAGTGGAGCAGCGCCAGGCGAGCGTTGCGGTGGGGGTCGTAGTGAATGGCGGCCACCTTGGCGACCACGCCGTGCTTGTCCCGCCGGAAATCAACGACCCGATAGAGGCGCTTATGGCCGCCGCCGCGGTGGCGGCAGGTGATCACGCCCCGGTTGTTGCGCCCCTTGCGGCGATGCTTGGACACCACCAGGGAGCGCACCCGCTCGCTGCCGGTGACTTCGCTGAAGTCGGTAACGACGAGGGTGCGGGTGCCGGGAGTGGTGGGCCTGTAGTTGCGAATAGCCATGGTGAATCAGACCCTCCTCAGGATTCCGGGAACAGCTGGATGGCATTGCCTTCGGCAAGCCGAACCACCGCCTTCTTCACCTGGGCACGCTTGCCGGCGAAGCGCCCCACCCGGCGGGTGCGGCGAGGGGGATTCATGGTGCTGATGCCAATCACCTTGACATCGAACAGGGATTCGACAGCCGCCTTGATGTCGGGCTTGGCGGCCCGATGGTCGACCTCGAAGGTGTACTGATTGAGCTCCAAGCCACGGGTGGCCTTTTCGGTGATCAGCGGCCGGCGGATCACATCCGCCAACCGGTGGGTGAAACGTTCAGCCATCGCCGTAAACCTCCTGGATCTTCGCGAGTGCCTCCTCGCTCAGCACCAGATGGTTGGCGTTGAGCAGATCGAAGACGTTGAGCTGGTCGGCCTTGATCAGCCGTACCGTCTCGAGATTGTTGACCGACAACCGGATGACGTCTGAAGTTTCGTCGAGGATCAACAACACCTTGGTGTCGGCGTTGATCCCAAGGCGCTGCAGGCCGGCAACGATCTCCCGGGTCTTGGGCTTGTCGAGGCCCTTGCCGAAGTCGCGGACCACGGTGATGGCGTCCGTCCGGCTCATCAGCGCCGTGCGCAGGGCAAGACGCCGCTCTTTGCGGTTCATCGCCAGCGCATAGGTGCGCGGCTTGGGACCGAAGACGATGCCACCGCCGGGACGCAGCGGCGTGCGGATCGAGCCCTGGCGAGCCCGCCCGGTGCCCTTCTGCTTGTAAGGCTTGCGACCGCCACCCGCCACCTCGGCGCGCGTGAGGGTGCTGGCGGTGCCCTGGCGGGCATGGGCCTGTTGGCGCAGAACCGCCCGGTGCAACAGGTCGGCCGCGGCGGTTTCGCGGGCCACGCTCAGGGTGAGGGAGACCGTGCCGGACTCCTTGCCCTGCCAATCGCGAACAATGCACTCAGTCATGGCTTTGCTCCTCAGCTGGCGGCTTTGCTGCCCACCCGCTTGGCCGGGCGGATGTCGAGCAGGGCCCCGGGCTTGCCCGGCACCGAGCCCTTGACCACCAGCAGGTTGTGCTCGGTGTCGACCTTGAGAACGGTGAGGCCGCGGGTGGTGATCTGTTTGCCGCCGTAGCGGCCGGCCATGCGCTTGCCCGGGTAAACGCGGCCCGGCGTGGTGCCGGCGCCGGTGGAACCGGGTTCGCGATGGTTTTTGGAACCATGGCTCATCGGGCCGCGGCTGAAGCCATGCCGCTTCTGATAGCCGGCGAAGCCGCGACCGATCGTGTCGCCGCTGACGTCGACCTTCTGGCCGGCCTCGAACGAGGCCACGGTGATCTGGCCGCCAAGCTCCAGTCCGTCAACGGCGTCGACGCGGTATTCGCGCAGATGTCGCAGGGGCTCGTCGCCGGAGCGGGCCAGATGGCCGCTGGCGGGCTTGTTGACCAGCTTTTCGCGGATTTCGCCGAAACCAACTTGAACGGCGGTGTAGCCGTCGCTGGCTTCGCTCTTGAGCTGGGTGATGCGGCAGGGACCCGCTTCGATCAGGGTGACCGGAATGGACCTGCCCTCGTCGTCGAAGAACTGGGACATACCCAGCTTCTTCCCGAGGATGCCGATGGACATGGGAGAAGGAACAACGCCAGCTGGACAACCACCCCTCCAGATCCGGGTCTTGGGCGTCGCGGGACCGGATGAAGCCGGTGCGCGTCGCCCGCCCGGAGGGGGCGGCGGGTGCTGAGTTCGGATGTCGCAGGGGGGGACCGGTGGCGGGAGCCGGAGGGGCCGGCTGGGCTGTGCGGTCGGAGCTAGCGAGACGAATCAGCAGGCTGGGACTTGACTCGACCGCGGGGAGACGACAGTTGACGTCTCGGCCGTAGGCAGTTTCCCGGCGGAAGCGTTGCGATTCAGAACCCTGGAAGGGGTCTGGGGCGACGGTCGGATCTCCAGAGCTCGCTGGCGCGAGCACGGCGAACCGGGTGACTTCCGCTCTGGCCTATGGAGCCCACCGTCAGCGGCGGACTCTGCTCTGGGTTCCGGAGGCCCGGCTAGCGGACGGGCACAGAACACCAGCGCAAGAGGAAATCCTACCTTATGGCTTGCCAGCCCTGCCAACTCGCCTCCAGGGCTGCCAGACTCCAGCCCGATTCCGGTCTGAAGACCATGCCCCTGCTGCTCACCGGCCGCGGCTTCCGCCAAGACCTGGAGCGCTCCGGCGCCTTGGCCCTGTTCGCTCCCTTAGAAGGTGGTGCCGAAACCCGCCTGTTGCGCCGCCTGCGGGCCGCCGGATACCAGGCGCAGATGAGCTCGGCCCGGGGGCTGGGCGATCCCGAGGCGTTCCTGCTGCAACTGCATGGTGTGCGCCCGCCCCACCTTGGCCACCAGAGCGTGGGCCGGGGCGCCGCCGTCGGCGAGGTGCAGCGGGCGATGCCGCTCCTTGGTCCCTGGTTGGTGGGCAGCCAGCCGCTCGTGCTCTGGCTCCTGGAGGGCCAGGTGCTCTCCAGGAGCGAACTCTCAGCCCTCTGTCGCCTCACCCAGCGCGAGCCGCGTCTGCGGATCGTGGTGGAAATGGGCGGGGCCCGGGCCCTGCGCTGGCAGCCCCTCGACCAGCTGGTGGCCGCTGCAGCCTCCGTGAGCTGACCTTGCCCTCGTCACAATCCCTTGACGACCAGGGCACCCGCTCGGCCCATCGATCGATGGGCCCGCTGGCTCCAGATGGCCCCGCCGGCGCCGAGCCTTGGGCAGAACAGGTCGGGTCTGTCCAGCCTCGGCGATTGGACCGGTCCCGAGTGATGGCCACCCCCGCCCAGCCCCGGCTCGCCCTGGCTGCCCCTGACGGTTGTGCGAGCAAGGACCCTTGACGGCAGGTCCTGGATGAGCGGGCATTGCAGTCTCGGACCGTTCTGGCTGAAGGGACAAAGCGGTCGCGGCCAGGACGGCGGGGCCGGGGCAAGCTGAGCGCAGGAGAAGTCCGCCCCCGTGGCCGTCGTCAGTCCCCCGCCTTCCCGCCGCGCCCTGGATCCCGAGCAGGCGCTGGCCATGGGCCGCTGGGTCAAGTGGATCGGCGGAGCCAGCAACCAGGACCTGGCATCGATCGAAGATCTGGCCGGCATCTACAGCCTGGTGGGCGTTCATTGCCTCGACCTGGCCTGCGACCCCGCCGTTGTGGCGGCGGCCCGTCGAGGCATCGCTTGGGCCGCCGTCCAGGCGTCCCCGGGCTGGAGCCCCCCCTGGGTGATGGTGAGTCTCAACGACGGGGCCGATCCCCACTTCCGCAAGGCCTGGTTCGATCCCCAGCGCTGCCCGGAGCACTGCTCCAGGCCCTGCGCGGCGGTCTGCCCCGCCTTGGCGATTTCAGCGACGCCAGACCGCCTCCGCGGCGTGTTCGCCGAATGCTGCTACGGCTGCGGTCGCTGCCTGCCGGTCTGCCCGATCGGCCTGATCCAGGCCCGTCAGACCCTGCTGGAGCCCGAGGCTGTCGCCGCCCACCTGGCCCAGATCCGCCCCGATGCGATGGAGCTGCACAGTCGCCCCGGTCGCCAGGAGGCCTTCGAGGCCCGCCTGGCCCAGGTGCGGGCCGCCGGCATCCCTCTGCGCCGCCTGGCGGTGAGCTGCGGTCTCGACCTGCCCGGCGCTGGCTCGGATCGAGCCCTGGCAGCTCTGGCCCAGGAGCTTTGGCAGCGGTTCAACGCCGTGCGCACCGCCGGCTTTCGCCCCCTCTGGCAGCTCGATGGTCGGCCGATGAGCGGCGACATCGGCGCCGGCACCGCTATGGCCGCCGTTGGGCTGCTGCGGAGCCTGGCGCCGCTGGCTCCCCCCGGCCCCCTCACGCTCGCCGGCGGCACCAACGCTCGCACGCTGGCGCTGCTGGAGGCGGATGGGCTCACGGGCCGCCGCGCCGCCGGTGTCGCCTTCGGCGGAGCGGCCCGCTCCCTGCTGCAGCCGCTGCTCCTGGCGGCCCAGGCCCGCCAGCGCCGCCTGCTCGACTGTGCCGATCTCCTCCCCCAGGCCTTGCGCTTGGCCCACGACCTGGTGGATCCCTGGCTGGCCCGTTCAGTCGCCGCTGGCCGGGGTGGTGCTGGCTAGAACGATGGCAGATCCGGCCCCGCCAGGCGCCAACGCTGAACCGCCTCCCCTCCTCGCCCCCCGCGCCCATCCGTCCCGGCCCGCCGCTCGCCGCGGCGGAATCGATTCCGGCCGGGGCGATCACGCCCCAACGGGTCACCGATGACCTGGATCGCTTGCTGGAGCTGTTGCCTGAGCCCCTGCGGCAGGAGCTGGCGGGTGTGGAGCGGCGCCAGCAGCTCCAAGAGGTGATCCTCGACCTGGGCCGGGTGCCCGAGGCCCGCTACCCCGATCGCGCCATCAGCCTGGGCGAGCGACCGGTGGCACGGGAGGACTTGGCTGCCGTGCTGGCGCGGCTGGGCCCCTTTGGCGGCGACAACCGGGCCGGCATTGAGCGCACGCTGCACCGCATCAGCGCCATCCGCAATCGCAGCGGCGCCGTGGTGGGCCTCACCTGCCGGGTGGGCCGGGCCGTTTACGGCACGGTGGCGATGGTGCGGGACCTGCTCGATCCGGGCCAGTCGTTGCTGCTGATGGGCCGGCCCGGTGTCGGCAAGACCACCGCCCTGCGCGAGATCGCCCGGGTGCTGGCCGACGACCTGCGACGACGGGTCGTGATCATCGACACCAGCAATGAGATCGCCGGCGATGGCGACATCCCCCATCCCGCCATCGGCCGGGCCCGGCGGATGCAGGTGGCTCGGCCCGAGCTGCAGCACCAGGTGATGATCGAGGCGGTGGAAAACCACATGCCGGAGGTCATCGTCATCGATGAGATCGGCACCGAGCTGGAAGCCCAGGCGGCCCGCACGATCGCCGAACGCGGCGTGATGCTCGTGGCCACGGCCCACGGCAACGCGCTGGAGAATCTGGTGCGCAACCCCACCCTCAGCGATCTGGTGGGAGGCATCCAGGCGGTGACCCTGGGTGACGAGGAGGCCCGCCGCCGCCGCACCCAAAAGACCGTGCTGGAGCGGGCCGCCGAACCCACCTTCCCACTGGCGGTCGAAATGCACAGCCGCCAGCGCTGG
>JBKCTK010000131.1:0-17955 GCA_046319055.1 Synechococcaceae cyanobacterium | reverse complement strand
CAGCTGGTGATTCCGGCCCGGCTGCGTCAGCTGCTGGGGCTGCGCGCCGGCGATCGGCTGGCCCTCAGCCTGGAGCCCGATGGCCTGCATCTGGTGCCCCAGGGGTCAGCCAAAGCCGTCAGCGCCCACGAGCTGATCGGTGCGGCGGGCTACCAGGGGGAGCCCGTGCCCCTGGAACGGATGGATCCGGCGCTCTACGCGCGCAAGGGCGAACCATGAGCCTGCCGGTGGCCCTCGACACCAACCTGCTGGTGCGCCTGCTCACCAACGACGACCCCCAGCAGGCCCGTCGCGTCGCCGAGTTGATCGACGCCAGCTCCGCCTGTTTCGTGCCGATCACCGTGGTGCTGGAGCTGGAGTGGGTGCTGCGCGGTGCCTACCAGCTGCCCCGCGAGGCGATCCTCCATGCCATGAGGGGCCTGATCGCGATCCGCCAGCTGCATCTGGAGCAGGAGGAGCAGGTGCTGCAGGCTCTCGATGCCTATGCCCAGGGCATTGATTTCGCCGATGCCCTGCATCGGCTGCGCAGTGAGGGTTGCTCGGCGCTGGTCAGCCTGGATCGTGCCTTTGTCAGCCGCGCCGGTGGCTGTCAGGAAAGATGACGCCCCTGCCGCCGATCAGGCGGCCATGGCCAACGTAGCTGGATCGATGGCGTTTTCCGGTGGCGAGATCGGCTGCGCACCGCTGGGCAGCAGCGGTTCGATGAACTGGTCGTAGGTGGGAACG
Organism: Synechococcaceae cyanobacterium; assembly: GCA_046319055.1. Classification (GTDB taxonomy): domain Bacteria; phylum Cyanobacteriota; class Cyanobacteriia; order PCC-6307; family Cyanobiaceae; genus Cyanobium. The sequence continues at coordinate 17,229 of JBKCTK010000131.1, read as the reverse complement.
GGCATTTAGCCATCCTACGAATGGTTGACTTGCCTGAACTAGTGCATGCAATGCTCCTGCCGTCGTCGATCAGAATCGACAGCTCAGAACAGCAACTAGTTAATGCTGTGAGCTCTTTGGAGCACGCTCTCGCCAATAGCCAGGACGCCGTGAATGATGTGCCAAGGCAATGATCACAACCCCGTCATCGTCTGGGCGATAGACGATCGCGAATGGAAAATCCCTCAGAAACATCCGCCTGGTGTTCTGGGTGGCTGGCGATCCAGTCAGCGGGAATGAGAGAGCCCGTGCGGTGACTTCCTGAACGGAAGACAAGAAGCGCTGACCAAGCCCAGGTTCCTTGGCGTTGTAGTACGCAACTTCAGCCAGCAACTCGAGTTTGGCAGGCTCAAGAAAGCGCGCACGTCTCACGACAAGAGCTTGCGTGCCTCGGCGAACACCTCTTCAGCAGAAAAGGAGCGCATCTCGCCGCGATCCAGAGCCGCCAGCCGTGACACAATTTCTCCCTCCCACGCGGCTTCAATCTCAGGATTGGCGGAATGCAGGGATTCCAGCATTGTCTCGGCGAGCATGGCGCGTTCTTCGGCGCTCAAAGAGCGAGCCTGCTCTTCGATCTGAGCCAACAGGGCTGACATGACGTTCAGATCTGGCTGGATGATGCTGCCAGCCTAGATGTTCTGTCTCAGCAGGTTGTTCAGTGACAAAGGGGTGTGAGGCCGCTACGGGTTGAGGTGCGACCCATCAACCCCGACCTCACGCCTCCATGCATAGCCATCCCAATGCCCGCCTGACCCAGCGGGGCCGTCTCAGGCTTGTGAACCAGCATCTGGAGCACGGTCGCAGCCTCGCCGAGCTGGCTGCTGAGAACGGGATCAGCCTGCGCTGCGCCTACCGCTGGCTGGCCCGGTTTCGCCAGGGCGGTCCAGCCTCTCTGGCGGATCGACGCAGCGTGCGCCGCGGTAGAGGGTGGGATACGCCTCGGGATTCAAGGGGATCCGCAGCACGATGCTCAGAGCGATTGCTCAATCGCATCCAGCGCCGCATCGGCATCCAGGCCGGGATCTCCTTCAGCCCGAAAGCTCTCCAGCCGTTGATCGATTAGCTGTCGATCAGCTTCGGTGAGCTCAGGGCCCATCTGCTCGGCAGCGATCGAGTCCCAGAGCGTCTGCACCAGCTCCAGCCGTTGTCCCAGGGGCAGCGTCAGCAGGTCTTTCACCAGGTGCTGTGCCGGCCAGGGCCGGAGAACTCTCTGGTATTCACCGTAGCGAGGGGTTTGGGTCGGGGCACCAGCGGGCTCCCATCGTCATGGCTCCGGCGGCGCCTGGCTGATCAGCGCGAGGAAGGCCTGGAGTCGGGCTCGGTTGGATTCGGATGGGTCGAGGAGTACTCGGGCGGAAAGCAGAGCGCATCGATCGAGGCGAGCAGTTGCCTGCCTCTGGCGTTCTCTTGCCTCAGCTGCTCGGTTTCGTTCTCGATCTGCCTGATCCGCAGCTCGCTGAGCATCTTGCGCTGCTCGTAATCGGGATCGCGACGCCAGTTGAGCATCGACAACCACTGTCGCCACCGAGGCAGCGATGAAAACGATTCCCCACTGCTGCGCGACGGGGAGGTTGTACCCGGCGAAGGCGATGTGGTCATAGGAGGAGAACAGAGCGATCAGGCCGATGGCAAGGCCGCCGACCGCCTCGGTGGCACCAAGGCGAGCCAGCTCGAGGGGGCCGAGGCCAGCCTGGGGAAGCAGCTCTGTTGAGTCTGGCGGAAGCGGCGGCGGTGCGCTGCCGCCGGGCGGTGGAGTGGGGGTCGTCATCGAAGGCAGGCGGCATCCCGTGGCGGGCAGGGCCCCCACCACACCAATGCCACCTGCTGACACTCCTGCCTGCGCCGTAGAGGCTGTTGGGCCAGGAAGTCAGCAACGGCTATTCATAGTGCGTCCAGAGCCGCAACACCTTCACGATGCGCTGTTCTTCAAGCACCTGGTAAACAAGCCGATGCAGGATGTTGATCCGCCTGGAGCAGGCACCACGCAAGTCTCCTACGAGGCTTTCGTACGGCGGTGGCTGGGCATAGGGATCGCTGGCTAACAGCTCCAGCAGGGCCTGAGCCTTCAGCTTCAGGGCCGGTGACGCTGAGGCGAGCTTGCGGGCGTCTTTCTGGGCCTGCTTGGTAAACAGAATCGTCCAGCTCACCAGCCTGGTTCGCTGCTCAACTCAGACACATCCGTGGCCATCCCTTCCAGGATCGATTGACGCATCCCTGGCACCGACACCAGATGCAGCGTCTCCTGGATGGCACGCCAATCCTCTTCCGAGAGCAGCACGGCGTTGCCCCGCTTGCCGGTGATCTGCACAGGCTCGTGCGAAGCGCCCACCTCATCGATCAGCGCGTACAGCCTCTTGCGGGCTTCCGTGGCAGACACCGTGGCCATGGCCGCTCTCCCTTTCGTACGTGAAAGCGTACTGGACTTGGCGCTGTTTGGTGGTGTCGCAGGCGGCGCAGGTGATCGTCCACCGTGTCGGCATGGAGGTGCCCAGCCGCCAGATCGGCGCGGGTTTCCTGCAGAGCGATCTCCAGCTCACAGTCGCGCAGGCGCTGATAGGCGTCGGCTGACATCACCACATACCGCAAATGGCCGCGTACACTCAACTCCACCTCCAGCTCGTGGTCGAGCGCACGGGCAATGGCGCCGATTCCGGAGGTCTTGTGCTCGTTAGCGGAGATCGTTTGCATCAGCCTCACTCTGGCCCACTTCGTCGTACGGCCAATCGTGCGGTTGAGCGCACCCTTCGTTGGACGTTGCTGGCATCGATCTCGCGCTCAGGGTCTTCCAGCCCTCCGGCAGCTCGCCGCGTTGCACCAGCCGCGTGAACACGGCATAGCAGTCGTTGCGATCGCCGTCTTTACGCGGCTAGCCAAGCCAGAGGATCAGCAGCAGACGCCGGCCCTCCGCCTCAAATGTCCGGAAGGAACAGGCGGTACCGATCGGGCAAGCCCAGGCCCTTGAGTCGGCCGTAACGGCGCAGCGGTCCGCTGAGGGCAAAGCGGCTGGCGTAGGGATTGGCGGCGATCCGCTCCTTGATCCCCTCCATCACCGCCGCCAGCAGTTTCACCTGGGGGTGCTGCGCAAACGCCTGGGGATCCAGCTCCTGCCTGAGGCGGTTCATCTCGGCTTTCAGCTCTGCATAGTGCCGTGCGAACAGCTGGAGCTGGAAGGCGATCTCCCAGCCATGGCGCACCAACGGCGGACTCATGCCCCGCTGTTCACCATCACGCCAGCCAACAGCTCCTCGTCTTCCGCTGCCATGGCCTCGGTGTAAGGTACCGCGCCCTGCTCGGCCGTGAGTGCCTGCCGGCTGAGGAAATCGAGGAAGACCCCCAGCATCAGGCTGTCCTCCTCTTCCGCCTCGCCCTGCTGCTCCGCTGGCTCCAGGCGCAGCAACAGCGTGGTGTCGTTCAGCACCTCGACACCCAACGCGCCCTGCGTGATCAGGCTTAGCTCTGATGCTCTCCCTCGATACCTACGTGCTGCTGGCGCTGCTCACTCCGCAGATCCACTCCAGCGCGGTGGTGGCGTTGGTGCAGGCGGCTCAGCAGCTGGAGCTCGACGCCATCCGGATCGGGCCGCTTTAAGCTGGTTGGCAACTGGTTGAAAGCGAGCCATGCGCAGTGTCGGCGCCTTTGAGGCCAAGACCCATCTGGCGGCGCTTCTGGATGCCGTGAGCGCCGGAGAGCAGATCACCATCACCCGGCATGGCCGTCCCGTGGCCCGGCTCGTGCCCCCGGCCGCCGAGCCACCCAGCAGCGTGGCCCTCACAATCGAGCGCCTGCGCCGCTTCAGTGAAGGCCAGGCCCTTGCCGGCCTCAGCATCGCCGAGCTGCGGGATCAGGGGCGCCGATGATCGGCGACGGCGATCTGGTGCTCGACGTGTCGCTCAGTTGCGCCTGGTGCTTCGCCGATGAGGCCAGCCCGGCGGCCTGGGCTGTGCTGGAGCGACTGCAGCAGGCCGTGGCCCACGTACCAGCCCTATGGCTCTGGGAAACGGGCAACGTTCTGGTTCAGGCCGAACGGCGCGGGCGCATCAACGCGGCTGCCATCCGTACGTTTCTGGGCTTGCTCGAGACCCTGCCGATCAGCATCGACCACCCCACCACCGCCAGCGCCTGGCACGACACCCTCGCCCTGGCCCGCAGCCATGGCCTCACCACCTACGACGCTGCCTATCTGGAGCTGGCGCTGCGTCGCGGCCTGCCCTTGGCCAGCCGCGACAAGGCCCTCCAGGCTGCCGCCCAACGCGAGGGCTTGCCGCTGCTGCCCAGTTGAACGGGCTGGGTAGCGTCATCGCGACAGGACGCACCCATGAGCACCGACGCCAACCGCATCGTTCAGAAGCTCTGGAGCTACTGCACCGTGCTGCGCGACGACGGGCTCTCCTACGGCGATTACCTGGAGCAGCTCAGCGTGCTGCTGTTCCTCAAGCTCGCCCATGAGCAAACGCAGCCGCCCTGGAACCAGGCCTCGCCGATCCCCGACGGCTACGACTGGAGCACCCGGGTGGGCCGCGAAGGCGTGGAGCTGGAAATGCAATACCGCCGCGTGCTCGAACACCTGGGCAAACAGCACGGCCTGCTCGGGCTGGTGTTTCGCAAGGCCCAGAGCAAGATCCAGGATCCGGCCAAGCTCAAGCGCCTGATCTCCGACCTGCTCGACAAGGAGCAGTGGCTGATCCTCGATGCCGACATCAAGGGCGATGCCTACGAAGGCTTGCTGGAGCGCAACGCCCAGGACACCAAGTCCGGCGCCGGTCAGTACTTCACGCCCCGGCCGATCATCGACGCGACCATGGCCTGCCTGGCGCCCCAGCTCGGCGAAACCCTGATCGATCCGGCCTGCGGCACCGGCGGGTTTCTGATCGCGATGTACCTGTACATCGTGAACACGTTCCCGGCGATGACGCGCGAACAGCGCGATCACCTGCGCCATCAAGCCCTGCATGGCGTGGACATCGTGCAGTCGGTGATCCGGCTCTGCGCCATGAACCTGCTGCTGCACAACGTGGGGCCCACCGCCGCCCAGCTCGATGCCAGGCGACGGGCGCTGCTGGCCGATGGCATGCCGCCCGATCAGGTGGATGAGCGGCTCGATGATCTGCTGCCCGTGCGCACCGACGACGCCCTGCGCGAACTGGGCAATACCCGCTACGACATCGTGGCCACCAACCCGCCCTTCGGGCGCAAGTCGTCGATCAAGGTGATCGGCGAGGAGGGCGAGGTGAGCAGCGATGCCATCACCGTGGAGCGCGACGACTTCTGGGCCACCACCTCCAACAAGCAGCTCAACTTTCTGCAGCACATCAAGTCGCTGCTGAAGATCAACGGCCGCGCCGCCGTGGTGCTGCCCGACAACGTGTTGTTCTTCGAGCGCCGCGCCGGCAGCGCCCAGGCCGCCACCAAGCGCCTCTGGGTGTACGACCTGCGCACCAACCAGCACTTCACCCTCAAGACCAAGCCGCTGCAGCCCGCTGATCTGGAGGAATTCGTGACCCTCTCCAAACCCGGCGCCATCGCCGAGCGCCAGCCCACCTGGAGTGAGGCCAACCCTGAAGGCCGCTGGCGCGCCTACGAGCTCAAAGAGCTGCTCGCCCGCGACAAGATCAACCTCGATCTGTTCTGGCTCAAGGACGACGCCCTGCTCGATTCCGACAACCTGCCTGACCCCGATCGAATCGCCGCCGAAATCGCCGACGACCTGCGCAGCGCCCTCGAGCAGATGGAGGCACTCCTGGCGGATCTGTAGCCGCCGTCCTGCATACGATCGGGCCAGTGCCGCCGCCGCCGCCGTGACGCCCGCTTCCGCCCCTGCGGCCCCGATCGATTTCGACGCCCTGATCGACCTGGGCATCAGCAAGCCGGCCCGCTACCTGGGCAATGAGCTGGGGGTGCAGCCCCGCGACTGGAATCACGACTGGGACGCCGCCGGCGTGCGCTGGGCGCGCACCTACCCCGAGGTCTACGAGGTGGGGGCCAGCAACCGCGGCCACATCATGCTCTCTTCCCTCCTCAACAGCCTGCCCGGCCAGCTCTGCGACCGCAGCTACCTGCCCGCGCCGGACCTGGCCGTCCGTCTGCGCGAACGCGGAGCGCCCCTGTTCGCCGTGGAGAGCCGCCGGCCCCTGGCCGCCTTCGACATCCTCGGCTTCTCGCTCAGCTACGAGCTGGGCGGCACCAACATCCTGTCGATGCTCGATCTGGCCGGCATCCCGCTGCGGGCCGCCGACCGCGGCGACCTGCCGCTCGGCCATCCCGATGCGCCGCCGCTGATCTTCGCCGGCGGCCCCACCGCCACCAGCAACCCGGAGCCCTTCGCCGCCTTCCTCGACTTCGTCGCCCTCGGCGACGGCGAGGAGCTGCTGCCCGAGATCGGCCTGGTGGTGGCCGAGGCACGCGCCGCCGGCCTGAGCCGCCGGGAGCTGCTGCGCGATCTGGCCCTGGTGCCCGGCGTCTACGTGCCCTGCCTCTACGGCCCCGGCGCCGATGGGGTGACAATCGAGCCGCTGGAAGCCGGGCTGCCGCCCCGCGTGCTGCGCCGCACCGCCACGCCGATGCCCCACTACGCGATGGGGCTGGTGCCCCACGTGGAAACGGTGCACGACCGGTTGACGGTGGAGATCCGCCGGGGATGCACCCGTGGCTGCCGCTTCTGCCAGCCCGGGATGCTCACGCGCCCGGCCCGCGACGTGGAGCCTGAGGCGGTGATCGAGGCGGTGGAGGAGGGGATGCGCCGCACGGGTTACAGCGATTTCTCGTTGCTATCGCTCAGCTGCAGCGACTATCTGGCCCTGCCTGCCGTTGGGATCGAGCTGCGCAATCGGCTGGCGAAGCACAACGTCAGCCTCACCTTGCCCAGCCAGCGGGTCGACCGCTTTGATGAGAACATTGCCCACATCCTCGGCGGCACCCGTCGGGCTGGCCTCACCTTTGCGCCGGAAGCCGGCAGCCAACGCCTGCGCGACATCGTCAATAAGGGGCTGACGGACGACGAGCTGCTGCAAGGCATCCGCACCGCGATGCAGAACGGCTACACCAAAGTGAAGCTGTATTTCATGATCGGTTTACCCGGCGAAGTTGATGCGGATGTGCTGGGCATTGCGGAGACCTGCCGCAGGCTGCAGCATCAGTGCCGCGATCTGGGTCGACTGTCCCTGAATCTCACCATCAGCAATTTTACGCCAAAACCCCACACACCCTTTCAATGGCACAGCGTTTCCACGGCAGAGTTCCGGCGACGCCAGGAGTTGTTGCGCAGCGCCTTGCGGCCGTTGCGGGGGCTGAAGGTGAACTTCACCGATGTGCGCCTCTCGGCGGTGGAAGACTTCATCGGCCGCGGCGATCGCCGTCTGGCGCCGGTGATCGAGGCCGCCTGGCGGGCTGGTGCCGGCTTGGATGCCTGGTTCGAGTCGGTGGAGCGCACCCATCACGCCTGGACCGGCGCGATTGCGGCCGCTGGTCTCGCTGGTCGCTATCGCGCATTGGAGCTGGGGGACTGGTCGGCCTGCGAGGCACGGCCCAGCGTGGATCTGGAGGCGTTCTGCCGCCAACCGCTGCCCTGGGACCACATCGACTCTGGCGTCGACAAGGCCTGGTTGGCTGAAGATCTCAAGCGCGCACTGGCGGCGGCCGTGGTGCCGGATTGTTCGTTCGCCAGCTGCAGCCACTGCGGCGTCTGCGGACCGGAACTGGGCCACAACGTGGTGATTCCGCCCCCGCCGATCCCCCCTGCGCTCCCCAGCGCCGCCCCCGCTAGCGATCGTTGCCAGAGGCTGCGCTTTGGCTTTGCCAAGTCTGGCGATCTGGCGTTGATCAGCCACCTGGATACCCTGCGACTTTTGGAGCGGGCACTGCGTCGCAGCGGGCTGCCTGTGAGTTTCAGCGGCGGCTTCCATCCGCTGCCGCGCCTGCAGCTGGCTCTGTCGCTCCCCTTGGCGGTGGAGGGACTCGGGGAGTGGTTCGATCTGGAGTTCGCGAGGGCAATCGATCCGGATCAGGCGCGCGAGCGACTTCAGGCTGAGTTGCCTCCGGGGCTGGCCCTGCACTCGGTGCAGGCGGTTCCTGTCCAGGGGCCAAGCCTGAGCCAGGAGTTGCGGGCTGCCCACTGGTCGATCGCGTTGCTCCCCGCCGAGACCGCCAGTCCGCCGCCAGCGTCCGCTGCCTGCCTCCCCACCAGGCCCTGGCCGGATCCGGAGCGGTGGCAGCGGGCGATCGAGGAGCTGCTGGCCAGCGAGAGTCTGCTCTGGCACGACACCGACAAGAAGGGACGACCCCGCAGCCGCGAGTGCCGGCCTTACCTGCAATCCCTGGCCCTCGAAACCCTCAGCTCCGCCCCCCAGGCTCTGGCGGCTGAACTGCGCTTGGAGGCGGCCATCGATCTGATGGGCCGCAGTCTGCGGCCTGAGCAGCTGCGGACCTGGTTGGGCGATCGGCTCGGGCTGGAGCTGCGCCTGGGCCGGATGCGCCGCTTGGCTCTGCTGCTCTCGGCATGATATGGTTAGGTGGTTGGTAGATGGTCTCCTCGGGCGCAACCCAGGCCATTGCCATTCCAAAGTCAGGGATGCCCCTTGGAGCGCCTGGCTTGCTCGCCTCCGTGTTTTGGAGGCGCCGTTACTTGTTCAGTTTTCCCAAGCGGATCCACTTCTAGGGTTCCGACATTTTTTCGACATCAGTAGCCGTCAATCTTCTCGCTGAGTCGGTTTTCCTTTTGGGGATTCCGATCTGGTTTTTAATGCGGCTTCTGCCCACCATCATCCTGCTTTCAAGAGCAGGGCCTACCAGGAGCCTGATTCTCCCTCTATGCCACAGCAGATCGTCATCGCTGAGCAGCTGCGAATCGCCGCGGTGCTCACCGAGGAACGTGTCGACGAGTTGGTGGTGGCCCAAGGCCGCTACCAGATTGGAGATGTCTATCTCGGCACTGTCGAAAACGTCCTCCCTGGCATTGATGCCGCTTTCGTAAATATCGGTGAATCCGAGAAAAATGGATTCATCCACATCACCGACCTTGGACCCCTGCGGCTACGCAAGGGAGGTGCCGGGATCACGGAGTTGTTAGAGCCGCGCCAGAAGGTTCTGGTGCAGGTGATGAAGGAGCCCACCGGCAGCAAGGGTCCGCGTCTCACCGGCAACCTCACCCTCCCTGGCCGTTTCCTGGTGCTCCAGCCCCATGGCCAAGGGGTCAACATTTCCCGTCGCATCAATGGCGAAAACGAGCGCAACAGATTGCGTGCCCTGGGGGTGTTGATCAAACCGCCTGGCTCCGGCCTGCTGATCCGCACCGAAGCGGAAGGCGTGGCCGAAGAGCAGCTGATCGATGACTTGGAGGGATTGTTACGCCAGTGGGAGGCGATTCAACAGGCGGCTGAGGAAGCCACACCGCCTGTGTTGCTCAATCGCGACGACGATTTTGTGCATCGCGTGCTGCGTGATTTCTTCAACCCGGAGGTCGTCCGAGTTGTTGTTGATTCGGCAGCTGCCTTGCCCCGGGTCAAGGCGTTTCTTGGGCCTGATCAGGACAGCGTGCTGGCTCAAGTGCACGACGAATCCAGCGAGATCCTTGAGCATTACCGTGTCACCGCCGCGATACGCGATGCCCTCAAGCCCAGGGTTGATCTTCCCTCCGGCGGCTACGTGATCATCGAGCCCACCGAGGCCTTGACGGTGATTGATGTCAACTCTGGCTCCTTCACCCGTTCAGCGAACGCCCGCGAGACGGTGCTCTGGACCAATTGTGAGGCCGCCACCGAAATCGCCCGTCAGCTGCGCTTGCGCAATATCGGCGGGGTCGTCGTCGTCGATTTCATCGATATGGAATCGCGGCGGGATCAGTTGCAACTCCTAGAGCATTTTACCCAAGCTGTGCGCCATGATTCGGCCCGGCCGCAGATCGCCCAGATCACCGAGCTCGGCTTGGTCGAGCTGACCCGCAAGCGTCAAGGGCAGAACATCTATGAGCTGTTCGGACGGGCTTGCCCCAGTTGTGGTGGCCTGGGCCATGTGGCCGTGTTGCCCGGTCGCGATACGCTTCAGCCCCTCGCCACTGTGCAAGGGCTGGTTCGCACCGCAACGCCGTCCCGCTCCGAGGTGGTGGTGGCTCCTGCGCCAGCCCCGGAATCGATCGGCACGCGGCGCCGGCGTGGAGGCCGCGGACGCGGTGGTGACAGCATTGAACCTTTCAGCACCGAGTCCTCCGAGGTAGGGGCAGCGCCATCGGATGGGCCAGGCGGATCCGAGGCAACGGCCCACGAGGGCAGTGGTCGCCGTCCAGAACCAGAGGTGGTGCTGGTGCCGATGCAGCCCGATCAGGAGTTGGTGTACGGCTGGATGGGGCTCAACCCCACGCTGCTGCTCGAAACTCCACCCTCCAGCGAGGATGTGGTGGTGCGGGTGGTGCGCCCCGATGTCGATGCCGACACCCTGCTGGCCGAAGCGCGGCAGCAGTTGAGCAACGGCGGATCGCGCCGTCGCCGCAGGGGACGCGGTGGCGATGCTCGCGGTACGGCGGTGTCTGAAACCGGGTTCCCGACCGCCGCGCCGGAGATCCAAGCCCATACCTCCGCCTCAGACCCCGGTCTGACCGTCGTCGACATCCTGCCCGTGCCTGTTGAGGCTCTCGCCGCTGGCCCGCCGATGCCGATCAACCTGGAGGTTCCTGTTCACCTCACCAGCCACGGCAGAGCAACGGCACTGGCTGGGGATGATTCAGCCCCCCCCGTCGCCACGCTGGCTCCGGCTGGCGTCGCCACGGCCAGTTCCAGCTCCAGCGACGCGGAGGAAGGACCCAACGATCCCCGCCGCCGTCGTCGCCGTTCCTCGGCTGGGGGGTAAGGCCGCAGCGGGCCTGGCCAACCTGCCCGGCCCCCCAGTTCCATGAACCGTCGCTCTCGCCATCCCCGTGCAGTAGCGCGCCAGCAGCTGGAGTTGCCAGTCGCGTTCGACCCCCTGGACGAGGTGTGGGGCGGACAGGACCCAGCGGACTGCGCCGGTGTTGACGAGGTGGGTCGCGGCAGCTTGTTCGGACCGGTGTTCGCCGCGGCGGTGGTCTTGCCAGCGGATGCGCTGGAGCCCCTGGCCAGGGCCGGCCTGACGGACAGCAAACGGCTGACCCCGCAACGCCGATCCGTTCTGGTGGCGCCCATCCAGCAGCTGGCGCTGGCCTGGGCTTTGGGTCAGGCCAGCGCCAGCGAAATCGACCGCTGGGGGATCCGCAGGGCCACGGAAGAGGCGATGCGCAGGGCTCTGCAGCGCTTGCCCCGGGCTCCGCAACTGGTGCTGGTGGATGGGGTGCTGCCCTTGCGTGGCTGGGCGGGACACCAACGCACGCTGGTGCGGGGGGATAGCCGATGCGCGGCGATCGCCGCTGCCAGCATCCTCGCCAAGCAGGAACGGGATGGCTTGATGCGCCGCCTGGCCCTGCGCTTCCCCGACTACGGGCTGGAGCGCCATGCCGGCTACGGCACCGCGGTCCATCGGCAAGCACTTGAACAGCTAGGGCCCAGCGGCTTGCATCGCCTCAGCTTTCTGGGCCCGCGTCGCACCAGCTCTCGAAGTCGCTGAGGAGTTGCTGCGAGACCCGCGTGCGGATCGTGTGCAGGATGCCCCCCAGCACGGAGGTGCCGGTGGCCTCCAGCACCCGCCCGGGAATCAGTTTCAGCAATGACGGCCTGCTGACTTGCACACCCAGCGAGGCCTCCCCTTCCAGCCCCTCCCCCCCGACACGCAGCCAGGACGCCAGAGTGAGCTGGAAGTCGTCGACGATGCCCAGGCCCTCGAGTTGGCAGTCGAGCGCCTGAATCAGCAGTCGGTCTTCCTGGAACGTGGATTGCAGTTCCACAATGGGTTGGATCTGGAGCTGAAAAACCTGAACCCGCGTGACGGTGTAGCGGTAATGGCCAGGGCCGAGATGCTCCAGCTGGCGGGGATCAAGCATGGCGTGCACAACCCTCCCCTCTTGCCTGAGGTAGGTGGTCAGCTGATCCCGGTGTTTGGTCACCGGAAGGACCAACTGCTGGCTGGCACTGAAGGCCAGAGACATGCCCCACGGCCGGCAGGGCATGATCCTATCGGCCCACCTCCCCGCTCCCCGCCATGCGCGTTGCCTTTCTTGGCCCAGTCGGTACCTACGGCGAGCAGGCGGCCCATCGCCTCGCGAGCCTGGAAGGGCTTGACGCTGCCGAGTTCGTGCCGCAGCCGGGCATCCGCGCGGTCATTCAGGCGGTCGCCTCGGGTCGGTGTGATGCGGCGGTGGTGCCCGTGGAGAATTCGGTGGAGGGAGGAGTGACCTCCTGTCTGGATAGCCTGTGGGAATATTCCGAATTGACGGTGCGACGCGCCCTGGTGTTGCCGATCCGCCACGGGTTGCTCGGCAGCGGACCGTTGCAAGGCGTTAGCGAGGTGCTGTCCCATCCCCAGGCTTTGGCCCAGTGCGCGGTGTGGTTGGCGGACCAGTTGCCGACGGCGTTGCAACTGCCCACCAGCTCCACGGCCGAGGCCGCCCGAATGGTCTGCGGCAGCCGCTTTCGGGCGGCGGTGGCTTCCCTCGAGGCGGCCAAGGAGCATGGGCTGGAGGTGCTGGCCTATCCGATCAATGATGTGCCGGGGAACTGCACCCGCTTTTTGCTGTTGTGCCGCGGCAGCCATGACAGCGAAGGCCCCCTGGCGAGTGTGGCGTTCTCGCTGCGGGAGAACCAACCGGGTGCCCTGCTGGAGGCCCTGGGCTGCTTTGCCGGCCAGGGCCTCAATATGAGTCGCATTGAGTCGCGGCCCTCGAAGCGGGAGATGGGGGAATACATCTTCTTCGTGGATCTGGAACTCTCGGCCGGCTCTGCGCCACTCAACACCGCGTTGGCCGCGCTGGAACCCCTCTGTGAGCACCTGCGCCTCTTCGGCTCCTATCCCCTCACCCTTGACCCGGAGCAAAGCCCTTCTGGCCCTTGAACACGCCAAAGCGCATCAGCCCTCGGCGAAATGCCCAGTCCATCAACAGGAGCGTTGGGGTTTCCCTCAAACCCTGGATCACGGCCCCTGGCCCCAGCCCCAGCACGGCGCCCGGACGCCGCAGTCCTTCGGCGATCGAGTCGATCCAGGAGGGTTGGGTCGCTTCACTCCAATCGGCTGTCTCGACCCGTAGGCCCCAAGACCAAGGACTCGACTCCAGGCTGTGGCGCAGGGAGGGGATGCTGGCGAACTCGGGGTGGGCCCACTGCTCCAGCAGCTGGCGCATCACCCAACGCTCCCTGGCATTCATGGGGCCTTGGGAGGGATCACGGCGGTTCCAGTCGGCGATGGCCAGCAGACCCCCAGGGCGGAGCACGCGCAGCATCTCGTCGCAGTAGCGCTGCTTATCCGGCATGTGGGGACTGGCCTCGACGCTCCAGACGGCATCAAAGCCCGCGTCGCGCCGCTCGGAACGGCACTCAGGGCTCGGGGCATCCGCAAGATCGAGGCGGAGGGCGTCCATGACCGCAAAGCGGCAGCGCTGCAGCTCGACCGGCGTCAAGGCCTGAGCACGGGCGATCTGGGCGGGGCTGATGCTCACCCCCAGCACCTCAAAGCCATAGTCGCGGGCCAAGATGCGGGCGCTGCCGCCGATCCCACAGCCCACGTCGAGGATCCGGCTGCCGGCCGGCAGCTGATCCAAACCGCTCCAATGCACCAGTTCGTGCACAAAGTCGACTTTGGCCTGACGGAAATCTCGCTGGCGGGCAGGGGTTCCGTAGTAGCCCAAATGGACGTGGTCTCCCCACAGACGCTCCAGCAGCTGGTCTTCCGTCCAGCGGTCGTAGGCGCTAGCCACGCTGGCGCTGCCCCGGTACTGCCGCCGTTGCCGCAGCCACAGACCCGCGGCCAGAACCAGCAGCAATGCCGTGAGTATTGCCGCGGCCAAAAGCACGGCGGAGGGCACCCCGGTCAGCCGGCTCACCCGTTGGCCCCGCTGGCGGCCCCGTCGCCATCCCGGTCGCGGAAGGTGTCTTGCAACACCGTGCGAGCGGCCAGTTGGCGCCGGGTCTGATCCAGCAGATCGAGTTCCTGTCGGAGCCGTGCGCCGGTGTCGGTGATCTCCAACAGGGCTTGCTGGTGGTCGGCCACGGGACCTCCCAGGTGGGCTCCGATCCAGAACGAGAGCTCGCGAGGCAGGTCGGGCAAATCGCTGGGTAGGGCCGAGGGCTTGCCGATGAGCTTGCCGGTGAGTTCGACCACGTCCTTTAAGGCAGTGGTCACCTCCTGGGTCAGGGCATCAAGGTCGTGATGGGAGTCGCTGACTTCATCCTCCAACCAGCTGACCATGGCGACCCGAAAGGGCGCCTCGCGCACGATGTCGAGCACGCGGAAGCGCTGTTGGCCGAGGGCAACGATGTTGCTGCGGTCATCCTCCTGGGTCTGGCAGTGCAAAATCTCGGCGCAGCACCCCACTTCGGCCATGCGACGGGTTTGGGGGTCCCAGCGCACCACACCAAATCGCCGATCCTCGGCCATCACCGTTCGCAACATCATCCGGTACCGGGCCTCGAAGATGTGCAAAGGAAGCACCTCCTGGGGGAAGAGAACGACGTCGGGGAGGGGGAACAGAGGCAGTTCCCGGACGGCGAGCTCAACCACGTGTGCGACATCCAGTGGATTGATCGTTGCAGGTGCCAAGCCCGTGGTTCGGTACCGAACGACTCCTGGCCATCGTGTTCTCACTCCTGGGTGAGGCTGCAGCGACCCAGGCTCTGGAAGCCATCAGGCCGCACGGGAAAACGTCGGGCAAGGGTCAGGATGGTCCGAATGCACATGATCCTAGAAACAGAGTTCGGAGACCGCAGACCAGAGCCAAGCAAGGCAGACCGACGCCTCAGGACTGCCGCGGCGGCCGTTTCAAGGCAGGCAGTTGGAGAGTAAGGGCGTGATGCCCCCCCCTGACGCCGGGCAGGGACCCGGGACCAGATCAGGATTTTCTGATGCCTCAAGCCGCGCATGCCTTATGGCGCCGCTCTCAATGGAGCGCCCCAGGGAGCTTGAATTGGATGTGTCGCTACCGCGATGGCTGGATCGCCAGCTGTCTGGGATGCGCCGGGGTGGATCGGCTTCAGTCCCCGGCAGTTTTGTGGAGCACTTCAGCCGTTCCCTTGTTGGCAACCCCTGAGGTGGTCAGGCCCGAAGACATCGGTGGACGAATCGGACGAATCCACAGCAGAACACCGCTCCACGGGAAACACGAAGAGGGAAGCCCCAGGCTTGCCGAATAGTCTCACCCAGCGGCTTGGTCTCAGTGCCTCGGTTCCACCAGAACGCAAGTCAGGCCCTGATGGATTGTCTCAGAGCGCAGCGAAAACCGCCCCTTCCTGTTCACAAGAACGCCTTTCAGGCAGCTCTGGATAGTCTCAGAGCGCAGAGGAACCCCCTCGTGCCTGTTCACAAGAACGCTTTTCAGGCAGCGCTGAGGGAGCCGATCCACAAAAATCCCAGGGGATTAACTCGCCAGTTCTTGCGGGGCAACCCCTGCCGCTCTGGGAGCCCTGCTGTCAGGGTTGGCGGCAGGGAGCGGAGCAGCCGTCAGGATCGTGATCAGAGTTTGACTTCGATGTCGACGCCGCTCGGCAGATCCAGCTTCATCAGCGCGTCAATGGTCTTGGAGGAGGGGCTGTAGATGTCGATGATGCGGCGATGGGTGCGGGTCTCAAAGTGCTCGCGAGAATCTTTGTCCACATGGGGTGAACGCAGAACGCAGTAAATCTTTCGCTTGGTAGGCAGCGGAATCGGACCGATGGCGGTGGCAGCGGTGTGATCCGCAGTTTCGATGATCTTTTCGCAGGAGAGGTCAAGCATGCGCCGATCAAATGCTTTCAGGCGGATGCGGATCTTCTGCTGGGTGAGATTGGCCATGGGACTGCGGGCGGATCGGATGGAAGCGGCTCGGGTGACGGGGCCTACCCGAATGAGAGGCAGGAGGCTGAGCCAGGATTTGAGTTGTCCAGGTGCGGAGAACTGAGAGGAGGCTGAGGTAATCAAACAGGGCACTTCGCCTTGATCACCTCATCCCCCACGGCGACCTCGGATCAGAGGGGGGGTGGGAGCCGGTTTGACTCCCACCACCGTAAAAAGCGGCTGAAAAGGATCAGCCGTTGTCATCAGGCAATGATCTTGGAGACCACGCCGGCACCGATGGTGCGGCCGCCTTCGCGGATGGCGAAACGCATGCCCTGCTCGATCGCCACGGGGCAGATCAGCTCACCGGTCATCTTGATGCGATCGCCTGGCATCACCATCTCCACGTTGGTGCCGTCGTCAGCGGTGAAGGCGGTGATTTGGCCGGTTACATCGGTGGTGCGGATGTAGAACTGCGGGCGGTAGCCGGCGAAGAAGGGGGTATGACGACCACCCTCTTCTTTCTTCAGCACGTAAACCTCACCCTCGAACTTGGTGTGGGGGGTGATGGAACCCGGCTTGACCAGCACCATGCCGCGCTCAATGTCTTCCTTCTGGATGCCGCGGAGAAGCAGGCCGACGTTGTCGCCAGCCATGCCCTCGTCGAGGAGCTTGCGGAACATCTCCACGCCGGTGACGGTGGTTTCGCGGGTGTCCTTGATGCCCACGATTTGAACGGTTTCGCCAACCTTCACCTTGCCGCGCTCGATTCGGCCGGTGGCCACGGTGCCGCGGCCGGTGATCGAGAACACGTCTTCCACGGCCATCAGGAAGGGCTTGTCGATTTCCCGCTCCGGCTCAGGGATGGCCTGGTCGACGGCATCCATCAGGTCGAGGATCTTGTCGACCCACTCGTCTTCGCCACGCACCGCTTTGTTGCCAGCCTGGATGTACTCCAGTGCTTTGAGGGCAGAACCGGGGATAACGGGAATGTCGTCGCCAGGGAAGTCGTAGCTGCTCAGCAGCTCGCGCATCTCCAGCTCGACGAGCTCGAGGATCTCCTCGTCGTCGACCATGTCCTTCTTGTTCAGGAACACGACCAGGGCGGGCACCCCCACCTGCTTGGCCAGCAGGATGTGCTCCTTGGTCTGGGCCATCGGGCCGTCGGTGGCGGCCACCACCAGGATGGCGCCGTCCATCTGGGCGGCACCCGTGATCATGTTCTTCACGTAGTCCGCGTGGCCGGGGCAGTCCACGTGGCCGTAGTGTCCCTGTGCACCGGGCTGCCGGGCGACCTTGCCTTCTCCCGTGGGGCTGCGGAGACGGGTTTCGCGAGAG
>JBKCTK010000130.1:0-2642 GCA_046319055.1 Synechococcaceae cyanobacterium | reverse complement strand
GAATGGTGCCCTGATGGAAGACATCGTTCTCAACCCCCGCCAGGGATCTCGGGTGGCTGGAGAAGCGGCCCCTGCCCCCAGCCCGGCGCTGTCCAAACCCCAGCCTGGCCCAGCGGTGGGGCTTGCAGGGTTTTTTGCGCTCAAGCCCGAGTGGCTGGGGGCAGGCCAGGCGCCGGCATCCCCTCCAGCCCCTGCCACCGCGCCGGCCACGGCCTCGCCCCGCAGCTGGATTGCTGCCCTCCAAGGCCATATAAGCCTGCGAACAACTGTGGCCTTCAGCCCCGACGGCAGGCGCCTCGTCTCCGGCTCAGGCGACACCACCCTGCGCCTCTGGGACGCCGGGGCCGACGCTGCTGTCGCCGCAACCCCAGCCTGGTCCAGCGGTGGGGCTTCCAGGGTTTGCGTTCCAGCCCGAGCGGCCGGGGGCAGGCCAGGCGCCGGCATCTCCTCGAGCCCCTGCCTCCACGCCGGCCACGGCCTCGCCCCGCAGCTGGATTGCTGCCCTCCAAGGACATACAAACTCGGTGAACTCCGTGGCCTTCAGCCCAGACGGCAGTCGCCTCGTCTCAGGCTCTGACGACAACACCCTGCGCCTTTGGAATGCCGCCACTGGCAAGCCGATTCTTTTCCTGCGCTAAGAGGCCTCTGCACAACGCCTGGTAACTCAGTGGTATGGGTTCATCCGGCCCAGCCGCGAGATGTCGACAACAGAAGCGCAGCAGCGCACTGTTCTCCTCCCCTCCCATGGATCCTTTTCCATTGGGGAACGAATCCCGCCGAACCATCCCCTGAGAAGGATCCATACCCCGACGGGTCAGGCACATCATCAAATGAATGGTGTCTTCGCGGTGCTCGACGCCAGGACAGTCAGACCCTCGTCGCCCCCCGAACACCTGTCGTTGGCATCCCTGCAGAGCCTCTGGGATCTCCTTGCACTTGCCGCGCGGCAGCATGGCAACGTACGCCAACGTCTTGCCGCGCAGTGGCGCGAGACGCTACCCACGGAACGGCAACGAACGTGGAGACGGTGAAGCCCCAAGGGCGAGAGAAGTGCTGTTAGAGACTTCACCGCTGCTCGCGTTGTTCGCGCCAGATCTGGTTCCGCTGGCCTTGCTCAATCCCGGCTGAAAGACTCAGCGGATGGGGACAACCCCACTCCGACGCCAAACGCGCTGGGATGGCGGCGCTCGCACCCCCTCTCTTCAGCAAACTGGTGCCGTCCTCCACCCTGATGAGCGTTCGCCCGCGCTGGAGTAATCCGCCGGACCATCCCTCGTTCGGCGACAAACAAGCAGGCCGGTGGGAGGGGGATGGCCGCCCTTAGACCCCACCGACACCAACACTGGACGGCAACGGCCTTGGACAGGCGGGTGCCGGAGGCTTGCGGCAGGAGACCTCCAACCCCAGGGATCCCGGCCCACGGCTGCCGAGATCCGGATCAACCTGCACCTGGCCAGCGGCCAGGCGGGCCATGGCGGCAGGTTCGCAATCGAGGGCGGTGGCCCCCAGTCCGCTGAGCACGGCATAGGCCCGCTGGGGGCCGGTGCCCAGCTGGCCGGCCGCGCTGGCGGGAAAGGATTGGGCTGCTGTGCGGATGGCGGCATCGAGGCGTGGGGTCTCGCTCTTGCGGTCGCCACTGGTGATGGCGCCAAGCAGGGTGCCCGCCAGGCAGGCGGCCTGCAATCCCCGCGTGCCCGCCGGCAGCGGCGCGGTGGGGGGAAAGGGAGCGACCAAACCCTGGCCCAGGCCATAGGCCACCAAGAAGGTCACCGCCCCATTCCCCGCCCCGAAGTACTGACGCGGCCCCGCCAACGCCCGGCGATCCAGCAGGGTCTGGCCCTGGCCGGGGCAGACCAGAAGCAGCGGTTGGCTGGCGGGAAAGGGTGCCCCGGGGCAGGTCTGGGCGGTGATCCTGTCCAGCAGCCGGACGTCGGGGAAGGGGCGACCGGCGATGACCGGGTCGCGCTGCCACACCCGCTTCAGCTGGGTGGTTGCCTCTCGCACGTCTTGATCGATCGCTTCACGCGGTTTCGGATTGGTCTCCTCACGGGTGCCCTGGCTGACGGCAGGGGAGGCCAGGAGCGGCTGGATGGCGGCACCGCTGAGCAGAAACAACTCGACCAACAGCAGCCCAGCCACCCTTCCCGCGAAACGCGCAGCCCGCTGCCTGCCTTGGCCTGACAGCGCGGCGGAGGCCAACAGGGGCTGGTGCGGCGTCATGGGTTCCGACGGGTGCATGAAGGATTGTCGATGCTGTTAAGAGAGAGGCGACGCGGAGGTGCATGGCTCCACGCCCGGTCGCGGTGAGGGTTTCAAGCGGGAAGGCGTTGATCCAGCTCAGTAACGCCTCCCGAGGTACACCACTTCCTGGGACGCCGGCAGCCGTTGCTCAGCGCATGCCGTCCCTCGGCACACCGCTGTACTGCCAGGCCGCCCAGTAGTAGGGATCGCTCCAGGCCCCGGGCTTGGGCTGGCTACCGATCATGGGCTGGTCGCGGAATTCCTCCTGCACCTGGCGCACCGCCTGATCCGCTGCCTTTCCTTGTGTCAGCAAGGCATAAAAGCGTTCCATGAAGGTCTGGCTGGCTTGATCGGGCACCTTCCAGAGCGAGAGAAGGGTGCCGCGGGCGCCGGCCACGGTG
>JBKCTK010000129.1:0-39215 GCA_046319055.1 Synechococcaceae cyanobacterium | reverse complement strand
GCGCCGAGCACCACCACCCGCGCCGGCCGCACGCCGGTGCAGCCGCCGATCAGCACGCCGCGGCCGCCGTGGGGTTTCTCCAGCAGATGGGCGCCCACCTGGGCCGCCAGCCGTCCGGCAATCTCGCTCATCGGTGCCAGCAGGGGCAGGCTGCCATCCGCCAGCTGCACCGTTTCGTAGGCCACCGCTGTGGTGCCCGCCTCCAGCAGAGCACGCCCCACCTCCGGATAGGCGGCCAGGTGCAAATAGGTGAACAGCACCAAGTCGGGACGCAGGTACTGGAACTCATCAGGCTGGGGTTCCTTCACCTTCACCACCAGGTGGGCCGCCCAGGCCTCCTCGCGACTCACCAACCGAGCGCCGGCAGCGGCGTAGGCCTCGTCATCGAGGCCGGCTCCCAGCCCAGCGCCGGCCTGGATCCGCACCTCCATGCCCTGGCCCACCAGCTCTCGCACCCCGTCCGGGGTGAGGGCGACCCGCCGCTCGTCGCGCTTGATCTCGGTGGGGACCCCGATCGTCGCCATCGGCGAGGCGTGGGGGACGGCCTGACCGGACTTGGCCATGGGCTGGAACAGCAATTGCTAGTAGCAGGTCTTGCAGCAGCGCTCGTGGCGCGGGCCTGGATCCACCGTGGGTCACCCTACGCGGCGGCGATGGGCATGCGCCAGCCGCTGCCGAACGCCCGGCCGCTCACCTTGAGGTTGGGAGCCGCCTGGCGGCGCTTGAATTCCGCCCGTCGCAGCAGCCCCAGCACCTGCCGGACCAGCACCGGATCATGACCGGCGGCAATCAGGGTCTCGGCGCTGGCTTGCTGCTCAATGCTGGCCTTCAGCAATGGGTCGAGCACGGCGTAGTCCGGCAGGCTGTCGCTGTCGCGTTGGTTGGGGCGCAACTCGGCACTCGGTGGCTTCTCGCGGATCGCCGCTCCGATCAGCTCTCCCCGATCCGGCAGCCCCAGCTGCTGGCGGCAGTCCGCCGCCGCCGGGCTGTCCAGCCAGGAGCACAACTCGAACACGGTGCTCTTGTAGAGGTCACCGATCACCGCCAGGCCCCCGTTCATATCGCCGTAGAGGGTGCAGTACCCAACCGCCAGCTCCGATTTGTTGCCGGTCGAGAGCAGCAGACGGCCCTCCTGATTTGCCACCGCCATCAGCAGTGTGCCGCGGATGCGCGACTGGAGGTTTTCGGCCGTCAACCCCACCGGCGGCCCAGCTAAGGCAGAGGTGAGTGCCGCATCGAAGCCGACCATCAACGGCGCGATCGGAACCAGGCTGGCTTCAATCCCTAGGCGCTCCGCCAGGGCCTGGGCGTCGATGCGGGACCCTTCCGAACTCCAAGGGGAGGGCATCAGCAGCACCCGTACGCGCTCCGGACCGAGGGCCGCCGCGGCGATCACCGCCACCAAGGCCGAATCGATCCCGCCGCTCAGCCCCAACAGCGCCTGCTGGAAGCCGCATTTGCGGGCGTAGTCGCGGGTCCCCAACACCAACGCTCGCAGCAGCAGCTCCGGCTCCGGTGGGTCTGGCACCTCTGAGGCGGCAGTCCCTGGCTCCCCAGTGCGCACTGCGGCTGCGAGCCCCGCTGCTGCCGCCAGCCCTGCCGTGCTGGCCGTTATCGCTGGTGCCCGGCCGCTGCCCGTATCCCAGCAGGCGAACGCCTCTTCCCCATGACTGAGTTGGAGCAGTCGCGTACCGTCTGCCGCCAGCACAAAGCTGGAGCCATCGAACACCAGCTCGTCGTTGCCGCCAACCTGATTGAGGTACACCACCGGCACCCCTAACCGCAGTGCCGCCCGCTGGGCCAGCTGCCGCCGCAGCCCCACCTTGTGGCGCCCGAAGGGCGAGGCCGAGAGGTTGAGCAGCAGATCCGGCGCCAAAGCCTGAAGCACCCCGACCGGATCGAGGCCCCGCAGGCGCTGGCCTTGGAGTTCCTGCTCCACCCAGAGGTCTTCGCAGATTGTCAGCCCCAGTCGCCAACGCCGGCCCCGTCGCTCCAGCTCCAGCAGCCCAGGCTCATCAGCCGCGCGGAAGTAACGCTGCTCATCAAATACGTCATAGCTAGGGAGGAGTTGCTTGCGGCAGACCACCCGCCAGCCCTCCGCTTCCACCAGCGCCAGGGCGTTGTGCAAGGCCGGCAATCGGCCATCTGTGAGGGGCTCAACCATCCCCACCAAGAGCCCAAGGCCCGCCGGACAGCTGTCGACCAAGCGGCGCAGCTGCCGGGTCTGCAGCGCCAGGAGCGACGGGCTGAGCAACAGATCCCGAGGTGGATAGCCCCATAAAGACAGCTCCGGGGTCAGCAGTAGGTCTGCCCCGGCGGAGGCCGCCCGCCGCGCTGCCGCCTCGATCGCCGCGCCATTGCCCTCCAGGTCTCCGACCAGGGCATTGAGCTGGGCCAAGGCGATGCGCATCAGGGTGGGAGCAGGCCATAAGGATTCTGATCGACCAGCAGCGGCCACAGCTCCGCCGGCAGCTGCCTGGGATCAGCGGCAGCGCTTGGGGCGCGCAGCGCCGAGCTGGCGGTGGCGGGAATCCGCAAGGGCAGCACCTCCAACACGGCCCCGAGCTGGCGCAGCCGTTCCAGATCCGCTGGCGCCAGATCCCAGCCTTGCCGAGGCGCGATCGCTAAGCGACAGCTGGCCAGCAGCCTTGGGGCTTCCCGCCAGCTGGGCAGCTGGGGGGCCAGGTCGCTGCCGATCACGAACACCAGGGGCCGATCGGGCCAACGCTTCCCCGCCCGCTCCAGCGTCTCCACCGCCCAAGGGCTGCTGAGCTCCTGCACGCAGCGCACATCCGGATCGGCGATGGCCCGCACCACCGCCTCCAGCAGCCGTTGGCGCAGCGCCAACGGGGCGGTGTGCCGTTTCATGGGATTGTCGCTGGCCCAGGTCGCCACCAGGGGGTACTGCCCCCTTAACCCTTGCAGCAACGCCCGATGGCCCAGGGTCGGCGGATCGGCGCTGGTGCCGAACAGAGCGACGGGCCCGGAGGGTGTCGAGGCTCCAGGCCCAGGTTCGAGGGCAGCGGCTGGAGGGGGCTGATCAACCGCATCCGGGACGGCGTGGCCCTGGTTCCGAGACGGTTCAAGCTCGGCTGTCATGGCCCCTCCTGATCATCTGGACGTTGCGGCCGGCTGGCATCAGGCCAAACCCGCACCCGTTTGCAGGAGCAGCGGCCTGAAGAAGCCGCGGAAGATTCAGCGGGACCGTTGCGGCAAATTGCGGAGTTTTCCAAGGGCCCTGGGGCCCCAGGGGCCCGCAGTGCCAACTCCAGGCGGCCGATCCCGACCAGCGATGGGCTCGGCCATCCGCAAGGCTGTGGGTGTGAGCGCACTGGCGGGGGATCAGCCATCAAGGCAGCAGCCCCGCGCCCGCCTCGCCCGGCACGGGCGCCGCTCCACGCCAGTCGCCCAGCCAGCGCCTCACCTCCGGATCCTGGCGGGCCAAACGCCGTAGCAGGGCCCCGGGTTGTCCTGCCGCCGTCGCCGTGTGCAGCAACTCCTTGGCGACCAATCGGCCTGTCCGGCGGCTGGTATGCACCGCCAGGGCCGCCTGGGCCACGGCCACCGGCGCGGCCGGCGCCAGGCTGAGGCCGCCACTCAGCGGGGCCGCCAGCAGCAACAGCTGCCGCATGGCGGCCAGGAACCCCTGCAACGCCAGCGCCGTGGCCCCCAGCAGGGCGTTCTGCCCGCCGACGCGGCCCAGCAAGGCCCTGGCGCCCCTGTGGTTCAGCGGTAGCCCGGACCGCTGGCTGAGCTGGGCCACGAGGGCGGCATCGGCCGCCATGCCGCCCAGCAAGTCCAGCAGCGGCAGGGGATTCATGGCCACGCCGGTGGCCTTGGCGGCGGCGTAGCGCCCGATCAGGCCCTGGGCCTGGCGACGCCCCAACCGCAGGCGGGTGGCATGCAGGTTGACCGAAAAGCGGTCGGCAGCCCGCAGGGTGTTCAGCGCCAGCATCAGCTCGCCGTGCTGTTCCAGCAGATCGATCAGGGCTAACCGCAGCGGCTCGATGCGCGGCGGCTGGCTCTGGCTACGCACCCGGCCATCCGCCAGCACCTGCGCTTGCCGCGGTGCCGCCGCCACGGCGAGCGGCCGCAGCTGGCGCGCCAGGGGCGACAAGCGCCGCTGGATGCTGGCCAGCAGGGCCGGAAGCTCCGCGTCCGGCCAGCAGTCGCAGCGGTTCAGCACCAGCAGCAACGGCTTGCCGCTCGCCAGCAACACCTCCAACGCTTGGAGTTCCGGCTGGGTCAAGTCGGCATCGATGACCAACAGCACCAGATCGGCCCCCAGCGCCACCCGGGCCGCCAGCCGCGCCCGCGCCGCCGCGGCGATTTCATCGATGCCAGGCGTGTCCACCAGGTCCACACCGGACAGGCCTTGAAGGGGTTGGCCCCAGGGGCAGCTGTCCTGCCGCCGGGTGCAGCCGTGGGCCAGGTCGGTGGCAAACCGCTCCTGCCCCAACAGGGCATTCAGCAGGCTCGATTTGCCGACGCCCACCCGGCCAAACACCGCGAGCCGTGGTCGCCGCTGGCGCAAGCGGGCCAGCTGGCGATCCAGCCCCGCCAACTCGCCGCCCATCAAGGAGGTCTCCCGGGGCGTCAGGCGCAAGGTTTGCCGCCAGCGTTCCAGCAGGAGGCGGGCACGCTCTGGCGTGGAGGGCTGTTCTGGCAGCGGCTGAAAGCGAGCGGCGGACCGGGGCAGGGCGCAGCGTTTTAAAGACCTTGCTATTCAACCGGTTCCGCCGGCTTCACGCTGGCGGGGCCGCACAGGTTTCGGCTGATTTCCAGCCTCCCGTCCGGCGGCCTCGGGCGGAGCCCCTTGCAGGGGCAAACCTCAGGCGGCCCGCGGCTGTGCCATCTTCACGACGCAGCGTGTGCGGTAATGCCGATGGATCGGACCAGGGCCTTCGATGCGGGCCTGTTTGCTGATCGACGCGATCGCTTCCTGCACCGTCTCGGCGGCGCCGCAGCCGTGATTCCGGCGGCGCCCCTGGTGACCCACCACGCCGATGTGGAGCACGCCTTTCGCCAGAACAGCGACTTCTGGTACCTGACCGGTTTCGATGAGCCGGGCGCCGTGGCCCTGCTGCTGCCCCACCGACCCGAGACGCCCTTCGTGCTGTTCGTGCAGCCCCGGGATTCGGCCGCCGAGGTTTGGAATGGCTTCCGCTGGGGTTGCGAAGGGGCGGTGCAGCGCTTCGGTGCCTGCGAAGCCCATCCCCTGGCGGAGCTGGAACAACGCCTGGCCGGCTATTTGGAGGGTGCGGAGGGCATCGCCTTCCGGGTCGGCCGCCATCCCCAGGTGGAACCCCTGGTGCTCCAGGCTTGGGCCCGCCAGCTCGACCGCGCTCCGCGCAGCGGCAACGCCGCTTTAGGACTGGTCGCCCCTTGCTCGATCCTGCACGAGCTGCGGCTGCGCAAGGAACCGGCGGAATTGGATCGCCTGCGCTTGGCGTCCCGGATTTCGGCGGAAGCCCACGAACTGGCCCGGCAGGTGGCCCGTCCGGGCCTGAGTGAGCGGCAGGTGCAGGCGGTGATCGAGCAGCATTTTCTCGAACAGGGCGCCCGCGGACCGGCCTATGGATCCATCGTCGCCGGGGGTGACAACGCCTGTGTGCTGCACTACACCGCGAACAACGCCGAACTGCGCGATGGCGACCTGCTGCTGATCGATGCCGGTTGCAGCCTCAGCGATTACTACAACGGCGACATCACCCGCACCTTCCCGATCAATGGCCGCTTCAGCGGCGAACAGCGAGCCCTCTACGAACTTGTGCTGGCGGCCCAGGAGGCGGCGGTGGCCGCCGTGCGGCCGGGCGGCACGGCTGAAGAGGTGCACGGAACGGCGGTGCGGGTGCTGGTGCAGGGTTTGGTGGAGCTAGGCCTGCTGCGCGGCACGGTCGATGAGCTGATCGAACAGGGCTCTTACCGCCATCTCTACATGCACCGCACCGGCCATTGGCTCGGCCTCGATGTCCACGATGTGGGGGCCTACCGGCTAGGCGAGCATCCGGTGCAGCTGGAGCCGGGCATGGTGCTGACGGTGGAGCCAGGCCTGTATGTGAGCGATCGGTTGGCCGTTCCCGAGGGGCAGCCAGCGATCGAGGAGCGCTGGAAGGGCATCGGCATCCGCATCGAAGATGATGTGGCGGTCACTGAGCACGGCCACGAGGTGCTCACGGCGGCGGCCCTCAAGGCGCCGGCGGCGATGGAGCGCTGAGCGGCGTCCCTGGCACCGCCCGATCGGAAGCTTGGAGCGCTGGTCTAACTAGGAAAGTTGCTCCTGATCTCATCCGCGACGCTCGACATTGCGAGTCGACGAGTCTGAGCAAACTGCGGGGACCGGCCTGTCAATCCCCATCGAGGCCAGCCTGAATAAGGAGCTGTTCGCGGGCCTTGGAGCGCTGCGTAGCGACGCCAAGGAACCGAAGACCCCTGGCGTGGCAAGGGCTGAAGTCGCCACCAAGACAACGCCATGAACAACGAGCAGAATAAAAATCTCTAAGTGCAGCACGGGAAAAGTTGATTCTGCCCAGGCTGACCCCATCGATCAGGAACCCGAGACAATCGCCAAGACTCTGATGCTTGAACCGCCCATTGACAGGAGGGCGGACGCTGGATAAACTCCGTCAAACTAAATCAGCCAATGACCCCAAGATCATGCATCAGGCGATATGAAAGACCACAAAGTGCCCGTTCTTTTCTACGACTTATCCGGAATACTCTCTTGCTCCTTTCGGCAGGGCTTAGCTCTCCGGGCATCGCAATAGCAGCCCCAATCACCTCCGCAAAGGTGTTGCGCCTGGTGGACGGCCGTCAAGTCTTCATCGATGCCAAACAAGCACGGGTGAATCAGACTGCGGGACAGGGGAGCCTGGTGACCACCCTGAAAAGCCGGGCCGAGCTGATGTTCAACACGCGCGCCATCGGATTGCTGGGGCGCACCTCGGCACTCCGCGTGGGAGCCCGCTGCTTCACACTGGATTCTGGACAGGTGTTGATCAATGGCAGCCAACGCGCCTGCATCGGCTCACGCATCCTTGGAGTCCGCGGTACAACCTATGTGCTGGCGCGGGAGGCCGACGCCACCTACACGCTGTCTGTCCTGGCGGGGGAGAGCGTGGTGGCGCCGGACCTGCCAGAAGACAATGATGACATCAATATCCTTTCCAAATATCCGCGCATCAATCCATCCTTGAACGTGCAGGCAGGTGGGTTCGGCACTGCCTACCCTTCCTCCGGCGGCAGCTTCATCGGTGGAGCCAGCTATTTCACGCCGATCTCCCAGTCCTCTGCTCGCAAAATCCTTTACTCATCAACATCCGTGGGCAGCAGCCTGGGTGACATCTGGGGTGTCTCAACCGAAATCGGCTATCGCCGCCTGTCCGCGTCCAACCAGTCGATCAGCAGCTTTTTTCTCGGCTATGCCGGTTATGGCTCCCCCGCCTGTTTCAGCAACATGATCACGGCCGGTGCCCAGTGGGAAAAGTCCCGCTGGCGCCTGGGGGCCAGCGGTGGCGCCAAAATCAACGATTGCCCGACCGGGGTGAGCTTCGGCGCCCTCAACCTTTCCATACCGGTTGGCAGAATTCGGGACAAGACCCTCTATCTTTCGATCAGTCCCTACATGTTGTTTGGCAACGTGGTGGGCACTGATCTGCTGAACGACACCGGTTCCTCCAGCTTCCCGGGCGTCCGCGCCACAGTGGAAGTGCCAATCAACAAACAGCTCTCGGCCAGTACCTTTGTCGGAGGGGACAGTCTCTTCGGCCTCACCATTGGCGGCTTCTTCAGCTATCGCTTCCCAACTCGCACCACGTTCATCGAGGATCCCAACACCCCGGCCTCTCCTGCCGCTGGCAAGGCCATGGCTCAGGTTCCCGTCGAGGTTGTGCCGCGGCCTCTGTCAATGGCCGCGACACGGAAGCCGTTGCCGAATCAGCTCCTGTTGCCAGGCACCGTGCAGCGCTCCAGTGTCGAGCTGGCGAGGCTCGCCATGGCGGGGCAGGGGGAGAGCCTCTCCGATCTACAGCCGTCGATCGGCATCCCCCCGAACACCCAGGCCCAGGTCGCCGAGACCAGTGTGATCCGTGAAGGACAGCGCGGTCGATTCAGCGCCGAAGGTCAACTGCTGTCCGTCGAAGCAATCTCCAATGCCGAGTTCCTGAAGCTCCTGACCAGTCACCTCAAGGGTCAGAATCCCCTACCCGAAAGTCGTCGGATCGGCCAGCAGGTCAAGGCACGACAACTGATGAACGGAGACTTGGCAAGCATCCTGGGACTCGACTTCCTCAACAGTGCAGCCCTGCCCGTGAGCACCACGGTGGACGTCCCCTACACCCCGCTGACCCAGATGCCGGTCGGAAGCTACGTGTGTGCCGCCACCGACAGGGCCCGCGTGATCGGCGCCCGAGAGGCTCGCGCCGGTCAGTTTGACTACAGCGGTGAGGCCGCCTACTTCGGCAGGGGTTCCAAGACGTCACAGGGGTATCCGGCCACCAACAACAAAGCGGATGCCTACGTATTCTCCGATCCCGGGGTCTGCGCGGAAATCAACCGTCTGGCCAACCAGGGCTATGACGTGGTTAGGGCACAGCAGCTCCAGGATCCACCAGGGTTCAATATCTCTCCGTCATATTCATCAATTCCCTCCAACCCAGCAACGCAAGGATACACCCAAAGCGTACCAGGGTTCACTCCATACCCATATTAGACGACTGTCTGCACGTGTCCTTGGTCACTAGCGACCTGTTGATGCTTGGCAGAATAGTGAAACTTATCAGACCAGGCAACCGGCCCAACCCAGCCTCGGGGGCTTCCAGGCAGTGCCGTCGTCATTTCCAATGCCAAGGTCGTTGACAGTACGGTAGCCGAGATCATCTCCTCTCATCTCATCTGGTCATTGCTCGGTGAGCTCAAAATCCCTCTTGATTGGCTGGCCGCTGCCCACAGGTCGAACGGTGCTTGACATGCGTTTGCAGGCCGCAAGATCATGATGGAGCCTGATGTTAGTTTTGTCTTCACCGAGCCTTCCTGAAACCTACCGAACCAATCCCAAATCTATGGAGACATTTTGCCTGAAATGCTTTTGAGCGTGCATTTCATGCCATGATATGTGTGTTCATGTAATGCTGCTCGAACGCTTGATGGTCTTCTGCGGTTCGGTCAATCCAGCAACCCCGTCGCTGACCGCCTGCGCCACCGCCGCCCTGGTCGGCGGCTCGACCACCCGACTTCAGCAGCCTGAAGGTTTGGCACGATTAAGGAGCTGACATGGCAGACCCAACAGCTGCAGGGCCTTCATCTTCGACCCACCAGGCAGAAGCGGCTAGCACCGCCCCGAGGCCGCTGCCAGCCTGCCGCCCATGAGCCCCGCCGAGCCGGCCCTCTTCCTGCGACTCGCCTGGCTGCGCCGTCAACTCAGACGCCGCGCCGCCCTGCTGATCACCACGGCGACCGTCTGCGTCGTCGGGGGGCTGTTCCCTGAGCCTCTGCATCATTGGGAGATCTCGCTGACGGGGATCAGCCAGGAACTGCGCGGCCAGCGCCCCGTGCGCAGCCCCGTCACCATCGTTGCGATCGACGATTACAGCCTGCAGCAGCTCGACAACGCCGATCTCACCGGTGATCGTCTTCTGGAGAGCGTCGATCAATGGCCCTGGCCACGGCGAGTGCATGCCATGGTGCTGGACCGCTTGTTCGCAGCAGGAGCCAGGGCCGTGGCCCTGGATCTGGTGTTCGATACCTACAGCAATCACGGCCCCGCAGATGACGCCGCTCTGGCTGCGGCCCTAGGGCGTCACGGCAGCCGCACGGTGCTCGGCGCGATGGTTACGGAGAGTCGCGGGACTGTGGCTCAGCTGGCCCTCAGCACGCCGATCAGCACACTGCTCAGCGGAGGTAGCAGCCGACCGGCGCTCGGTCTGCTCGACGTGCGCTCCGAAGCCGATGGCTCTATACGACGTCGACCCGGTGACTACGCCAAGCACATGCAGCGCATCTTGGGAGAAACCGTTCCGGCCGGCATCTCCACCAGCCTCCTGCAGAGCGCCCATGCCGTCGACCGCAGCCATGCGCCGCTGCCAATCGGCCAGTGGCTGCCTCTGCTCGATCCCTATGGCCCGCCACGAAGCGTTCCCACCCTCTCGATTTGGCAGTTGCTTGATACCTCCTCTTACCGCAAGCTGCTGAAGTCAGGCCTGCTTCGCAACCAGCTGGTGCTTGTGGGGCCCACGGCCTCGGTATTTCAGGATATTCATCAGACACCCTTCGCCGGTAGTGAGGGTACCTCTGGGGTTGAGCTTCATGCAACTGAACTGGCCAATCGCCTGGAGGGAGGCACCCTCTGGCTTTGGAGCCCAGGCCGCTGGTGGTGGATCGGCGGACTCGGAGTCCTGGTGCTGGGATCTGGCCTGATCTCGGAACGCTGGGAGCGGCCGCTGCAGCGTTTCGCAGCCCTGGCTGGTCTGGCCCTGGCACTTGTGCTGGCAGGCCAGATCGCCATCACCTGCTTCGGCCTGGCCCCCAACATGTTCACGGCCGCGGCCGCCGTGTTGCTGATCGGGGTGGTCAGCAGCGGCGAAGCCACGGTCCGACTGCAGTGGCAACGGTGGCGGCTGCGCCAGGCCCTGGGGCGCTACCTCTCCCCTGCAGTCGCCACCGAGATCGCCAACCAACCCGCCGCGGCCGACGGCTTGCTGGGCGGCAGAAGCATGGATGTGGTCATCCTGCTCAGTGACATTCGTGGCTTTACCAGTCGTACCCGGGCGATGACGGAGGCAGGCAAGGTGCCTGAGTTGATGCAGCAGCTCAACACGTATTTCAGTGAGGTTGTCGAGGCGGTCCACGCCGAGGGCGGCGCGGTTGACAAATTCATCGGTGATGCAACCTTAGCTGTTTTTGGAGTTCCTTACAGCAGAGGTGATCGCCTCGAAGCAGAGGCGGCCCTGCGGGCGGCCCAGGAGATCCTCAGGCGCCTGTCATCACTGAATCAGCGCTGGCAGCAAGAGGGAAAGGATCCCTGGCAGCAGGTTGTGATCCTCAACTTCGGCACGGTGATCAGTGGCAACGTGGGCTCCAAACAACGTATGGATTACACGGTGATCGGCGATGCTGTCAATGCAACCAGCCGCCTTGAATCGGTCGCCAAGGAATGCGGGCGCGACCTCATCATGAGCCATGCCTTCGTCGAGCAGCTGACAGTTTCACTGCCGCTGGAGCCTTTGGGAATGTTCGAACTTCGTGGCCATGGTAGCGAACTGGTTTATACTTTACAAGACACGGACAGTGCTATTCAGGGCAGCGGCCTCTGAGCCGAGAACCCGCTCCGGCCAGCTCCGGCGCAGCCCCCGATGGGGCTTCCTGCATAGCGCGACACATCTGTAGGGCGATGCCTACGGCGCCCCGCAGCCGGCCTCGGGATCAAGGCCTGGTAGGGCGGCTGCCGCTCCAGAAAACAAATGGCTGACGGGGAACACACCGTCGGCCCCAGCCTCGATCAGGTGGTGCACTGAAGAGACGTGATCTCCCCATGCGTCCGGTTCTCCCAGATGGGGCGGGGCCACAACCAGGCACTAGCGCATCCAGGACTCAAAATGTCACAACGAATTTGTGGCCAGGATCGGACAAAGCCAGATTGAAATGCCCGCCGTTGCCTGTGCGAGTCCTAGTCCTCGTGGGGACGAGGCGATCATCTGTCAGCTGAGCCGTGTCTGATCCTGTCAACGGTCAAGCAAATCAGAGGTCGATCGCTCGACGACGCCAGCATCGGGACTGCTTCGGGGCGATCTCGATTAGCTGGCTAGCCCCCGGGAGGCGGCACGGCGCAAGCGACCGGCAGCGCGGCGGGCCCGGTCGACAGGGGCAAAGGGCTCAAGGTTGCCGCTCTCGGCGGAAGCAGCGATGGCTCCCGCGTCGGGATTTTGCAGCCGCACCAGCTCGCGACGACCGCCGAGCACCACTTGGCTCAACTCCTTGAGGCGCACCTCGAGTTCACCCAGCACCTGTTCGGCGTAGCGGTTGGCTCCCTCCTGCACGGCAGCGGATTCCTGGCGGCTTCTGGCGAGCAGGGCTTCGCACTGCTGCTGGGTCTGCTGCCGGAACTGCAGCGCATCGTTGTGCAGGCGTTCCGCCTCGCTCTGGCTTTCCCGTTGCAGCCGCTGCCCTTCCTGGCGGATCGCTTCCAGTTCCTGCAGGGCCTGCTGCCGGTTGCGTTCGTGTTGTTCGACCAGCTGGCGGTTGCGCTCCGCCGCCTCCTGCTCCAGCTGCTGGCGGCGATTCTGGGCTTCCTGCTCCAACTGCTGGCGACGGGCGGCGAACTGCTGCTCCATCTGGGCCATGCGGGCCTGGTGCTCTTGCTCCGTTTGGGCCACCTGTTGGCGGGTCTGCAGGATCATCGACTCGCATTGCTGGCGGGCCTGCTCCCGCAACTCGCCGACCTGGCGCTCGGCCTCGTGGCGGATCGCCGCGGCATTGATCAGTTGCTCCCGTTCCCGGCGGGCCTGGGTCACGATCTCTTCAGCCTGCAACCTGGCTTTCTCGAACAAGGCCTCCCGTTGCCGCAACAGCTTTTCGGCTTCGGTGATCTGGAGCGGGATCGCCTCGCGCAGGGCATCCATCATTTCGATGGCGTCCTGCTCGTTCACCAATCGACCGCCGCTAAACGGAATGCGGCTGCCTTCGAGAACGATGTCCTCCAGCTGATCCAGGCGGTCGAGGACGGTGATGCGAGGCTCTGACATGTCAGCCACGGGGAATCGCCCGATTAAAGAGCTTCCCGAGGTCGGCCGCCACTCCTGGGGGCACCATGTGGGCCACATCCCCGCCAAAGCGAGCCACCTCCTTGACCACCGAGCTGCTCAGAAAGCTGTGCTGCACCGCCGTCGCCAGGAAGAGCGTCTCCACCGTCGGCGCCAGGCTGGTGTTGGTGTGGGCGATCTGCAGCTCAAACTCAAAGTCGCTGAGGGCTCTCAGGCCGCGCAGAATCACGACCGCCCCTCGCTCCCGGGCAAAGTCCACCGTCAAGCCATCAAAACTGCCAACCTCCACCCCTTGGAGATGGTCCGTGGCCTGGCGAATCTGGCTGAGCCGCTGCTCAAGGGGAAACGTGGGCACTTTGGCAGGGTTCTGAAGCACCGCCACGATCACGGCATCGAACAGGCGGGAGGCCCTCTCGATCAGGTCGAGGTGGCCGAGGGTGAGGGGGTCGAAGCTGCCGGGATAGAGGGCGCGCATCGGCCGGCGCAAAGGTGCAGCCTATGGAACCACCGCCTTGGGCTGCCGCAACCTGCTTAGAGTCGTGACGCAGCGATCTCCTCGCTGCGGGCTCCCTGCCATCCGTGCCATGACTGAGTCTCCGGCCGCGCCCGGCCTCGACGCCGACGCCAAGAAAACCCTGCTGCGCAAGATTCCCCATGGCTTGTTTATCTGCGGCGTCGCTGAAGGTCAGGATGTCAACGGGTTCACCGCCAGTTGGGTGACCCAGGGCTCCTTCGAGCCGCCCCTCGTGGTTGTGGCCGTGCGCTCCGACTCCACCAGCAACGGCATGATTCAGCGCACGGGTCGCTTCTCGTTGAACGTGCTGTCGGCTGATCAGAAAGCCCTGGCGGCGGTGTTCTTCAAACCCCAAAATGCCGTGGGCGGTCGCTTTGATGCGGCTCCATACCAACTTGGGCCCCTCGGTTTGCCGATTCTTAACGATGCCCTCGGGGGGGTGGAATGCGACGTGGTGGGGCAGGTGGCCCACGGCGACCACACGGTGTTCGTCGCTGAAGTGAAGAGCGCAACCCTGCACCGCGATGACGCGGCACTGGAGCTCAGCGCCACCGGCTGGCAATACGGCGGCTGATGACCAGCCCAGCGAGCTCGACCCCGAATTCGGGCCCGCAGCCATTGATCCTGGACGACGGGCGGCTGAAGTCCCGGTTGCGGGAGATCCCTGCGGAGCCGGGTTGTTATTTGATGCGCGACCGCGAGGATCGCATTCTTTATATTGGCAAGGCCAAGGTACTGCGCAGCCGCGTGCGCAGCTACTTCCAGAGCGGCTCTGGCCACGGCCATAGTCCCCGCATCCGGCTGATGGTGCGGCAGGTCTGCGAGATCGAGGTCATCGTGACCGATAGCGAAGCGGAAGCGTTGGCCCTTGAATCGAATCTCATCAAGCAGAATCAGCCCCACTTTAATGTGCTGCTGAAAGATGATAAAAAGTATCCCTATCTCTGCATTACATGGAGCGAAGCCTACCCGCGAATATTTATCACACGCCGCCGCAGATTCCGCTCGCCACTGGATCGCTTCTATGGGCCCTACGTCGATGTGGGGCTGCTGCGTCGCACCCTTGGCCTGGTGAAGCGGGTCTTTCCGCTGCGCCAACGCCCCCTGCCGCTGCATCGCGACCGCACCTGCTTGAACTATGACATCGGTCGCTGCCCGGGTGTGTGCCAGCAGAAGATCAGCTCGGAGGATTACCACAAGACCTTGCGGCAAGTGGCGATGGTGTTTCAGGGGCGCAATGAGGAGTTGCTGAGTTTGCTGCAGCAGCAGATGCAAACCTATGCCGATCGGTTGGATTTTGAGAAGGCGGCCCAGGTGCGCGATCAGCTGCAGGGGCTGGAATCCCTCACCGCGGACCAGAAGATGAGTGTGGGCGACAGCGCGGTGAGCCGCGATGTGATCGCCCTGGCCAGCGATGGTCGGGTGGCGGCTGTGCAGCTGTTCCAAATGCGCGCCGGCAAGCTGGTCGGTCGCCTTGGCTATCTCGCTGACGCCTGCTTGCCGCAGGGGGATGAGGCGTCGCTGAACGCCGCGCCGCCCAGCGCGGAAGCGGCCCAGGGCCTGATCCTGCAACGGGTGATCGAGGAGCACTACAGCCAGGTGGAAGGGGTCGAGATTCCGCCGGAGTTGCTGCTGCAGGCGACGTTGCCACAGCAGGGCCTGATCGCCGACTGGCTGAGTGAACTGCGTGGTCGCAGGGTGAAGCTGGCGGTGCCCCAACGTTCGCAGAAAGCCGAGTTGATCGAGCTGGTGGTGCGCAATGCCGGCTACGAACTGGAGCGGGCTCAGCGCGCCAGCGAACAGAACCAGCTGGCCATGGAGGATCTGGCTCAGCTGCTTGATCTCGTTGTGCCGCCTCGGCGGATCGAGGGCTATGACATCAGCCATATCCAAGGCAGTGATGCGGTGGCCTCCCAGGTGGTGTTCATCGATGGCCTGCCGGCGAAACAGCACTACCGCAAATACCGCATCCGCAGCAGCAGCATCCATGCCGGCCACTCTGACGACTTCATGGCCATGGCCGAAGTGATCCGGCGGCGCTTCCGGCGCTGGGCCCAAGCCAAGGCTGACGGCGTGGATCTGGAAGCGCTGCGCCGCCGCGGCGGCTCGGCCCTGCACACCGATGGCATGGGCGACTGGCCGGATGTGGTGATGATCGATGGCGGCAAGGGCCAGCTCTCGGCCGTGATGGAAGCTCTGCGCGAGATGAACCTCCATGGCGAACTCACGGTCTGTTCCTTGGCCAAGCAACGCGAGGAGGTGTTCGTGCCTGGGATCCGCACACCGCTGGACAGCGATCCTGACCAGCTCGGTGTCGCCCTGTTGCGGCGGCTGCGCGATGAGGCCCATCGCTTTGCCGTCTCCTATCACCGTCAGCAGCGCGGTGAACGGATGAAACGTTCGCGGTTGAGCGATATCCCTGGCCTGGGACCGAAACGCGTCAAGGAGTTGCTGGCCCACTTCCGCTCCGTTGAAGCGATCCAGCTGGCCACGCCGGAACAGATCGCCTTGGCCCCCGGGGTTGGCCTCGCCCTGGCACGCCAGGTGTGGGACCACTTTCATCACCAGCCAGAGCCGGAACCCTGGGGGGAGGATCGCACGGTCGTGGAGGCTGAGGCGCTCCTCGGGCCTGAACGCTCCGCGGAGGGGGAGGGAGTGGCCTGGCTGGAGTTGGACGCCCCAACCCCATCCCAGCCCGAAGCTTGGCCGCCTGGCGAAGCGGCAACTGGCAGCAGGGCCGATCTCGAGCTGGCCCTGTGAGGCGCCTCCTCACCCGGCTCTGGCACCTGGGCGCAGGGCTGTTGGTGCTGCTGGCGATCGCGGCTTGGTGCGGCTCCGCGCCAGCCGCCGCGGCTCCAGGCATCTGTGTGGGGCCGGTGTGCGCCGCTGCCCTATCGCGAAGCAGCGTCTACGCCTGGCAGCTGCGCCTGAGGCTCTCGGACCAAAGCGGGCAGCAGGAGCGGGTGACGGTCGACTGCCGCAACGGGCAGCTGAGCCCCAAGGAAGGACCGGTCAACCGTGGCTATGGGGCCGCCGTGGCCCGGCGCCTGTGCCGCCTCGCCTGAACGATCGGTTTGGCGGCTCCGTAGCGACTGGAGCGCCAAACCACTCCAGTCAAGGGCAACCAGCTCAGATCATCGGGCCGGGAATCCAACCGTGCCGATCGAGATTCGTCCCCAGGAGCCTTGGCGCTCGCCAAGCCCTGGAGAGCGCGGCCCGAGCCCGGCTGGAGCGCGGCTAGAGCCCGGGGAGCACCCTGCGCCTGCGGGGAGCCAGCCCCTCACGCCCTTGGCTGACAGCTCAGGGAGGTGGGGGGCTGATCGGATTGCAGCACGGCTCCCATCCCAGTTGGCTCGGCGCCGCCGGGGGGTGGTGAGGGCTCGCCATGCCACCCCGGTCTCGCTGGCAACGCAACCACGTGTAAGACGAGAACGGGCAGGATCGGCAGCTCCTTTTAGTCTTCAACTGTCTCAGCTGCCACCATGCTCCCGGCCCTTCCCGCTGTTCTAATGCTGCCCGCCTCGGCCTACCTGTGGTTCAAGACCCTGCACATCATCGGTGTTGTGGTGTGGTTTGCCGGGCTGTTCTACCTGGTGCGGTTGTTCATCTATCACCGCGAAGCCGAAAACTTGCAGCCTGATCTGCGCAGCGCATTTGAGCAGCAGTATGGCCTGATGGAACGGCGGCTGGCCAACATCATCACCACGCCTGGCATGGCGGTGACCGTGGTCATGGCGATCGGCCTGCTGGTGAGCCAGCCCCTCTGGCTCAAGCAGGGCTGGATGCATGCCAAGCTTGCGGGTGTGGCGATCCTGCTTGCATACCACGCTCTTTGTTACCGCCTGATGGGCCAATTGCAGAGCGGCTCCTGTTCCTGGACACCCCAGCAGCTGCGGGCCCTGAACGAACTTCCCACCCTGCTGTTGGTGCTGGTGGTGATGCTGGTGGTTTTCAAAGATCAGTTCCCAACCAGTGCCGCCACCTGGTTCCTCGTGGCTTTGGTGGTGTTCATGGCGGCAGCGATCCAGTTCTATGCCCGTTGGCGCCGGCTGCGGGCCGAACGTCTCGCTGCAGAGATCTCGGCCTGAATCCGATGTTGCGCCAAGGAGCTCGTTTGCATCCACTCACCCCCGTGCTGCGCTCGGTGGGGCCGGAGAGCTGTCCGGGAAGGTTTAATTTTCACTGCCACACCATCTGCAGCGACGGCAGCCTTGATCCCCTCGCCCTGGCGGATCAGGCCCTGGAGCTCGGTTTGGAGCAGATGGCCGTGACGGACCACCACAGCCTGACGGCCCACGACCCCATCGCCGCGTTCTTCGCCGAACGATCAGGCCGGGGTGAACCGGTGCCGACCCTGTGGCGCGGCGTGGAGATCAGCTGCCTCCTGGAGGGGTGCCTCGTGCATGTGCTGGCCTTGGGCTTCAGCGAGCACCATCCCTCTCTTCACCCCTACCTTCAAGGCTCTGCGGTGGTGGGACCTGACCTTCAGGCCGAGTCCGTGCTCGCGGCGATCCAGCAGGCCGGGGGCCTGGCGCTGCTGGCCCATCCAGCTCGGTATCGGCTCCCCCACACCCGCATGATCGCCGCCGCCGCGGACCTGGGTTTCGATGGGGCCGAAGCTTGGTACGACTACACCATGGCAGGGGAATGGCAGCCCACCCCCCTGGTCTGCGAGGCGATCGCGGCGGATTTGCAGCGGCGCGGGCTCCTGAGCAGCTGCGGGACCGATTCCCATGGTTTCAACCTGTTCGCTCGCTAGCGGCGCGGCGGCTAGGGTTTGCTGACGCAGTCCTCGTCACTGCCGATGGGTCTGTTCGATCGCCTCCTGGGCAAGCCGGCCTCCTCGATCAAGGTTGCCGGTCAGGCCGAAGCCAAGCCGCAGCAGGAAGAGAAAGCCTTCTTCCTCGACGCTGATGCCTCCAGCACGCTGGGAGATGTCAGGTTCATGCGCCGGTCCAACACCATCCGTCGCACCTTCCCCGGCAATGCCGACAGCCCCGGTGAGAAGGAACTGGTTGCCGAGGTGGCCTCGATGGAAGCCAGGGTTGAGAAATCCACTCCAGGCCTGGGAGGATCCACGGCTCAAGAGCAGGAACTCAGCCTCACCGGCGGCGTTCCGAAGCAGGTGAAGAAAACCTTTGCCCAGCAGATGTCGGCGGCCGAACTCGAGCAACGGATGAAGGGCTCCGCTGTGGCGGTCAATGCACCCGGTGCCAAGGCTGGTCCGGCACGCAAAACCACCAGCCCGGAGTCCAGCTCAGCCTCGGGCGGTAGCCCCCAGGCTGCCCGTCCCGGTTCGATCGACCCCTGGAAATCAGCTGCCCGCGACCTGAACAGCTGATCCCGTCCGCCAGGCTTGTGCCAGCGGCGTTGCCCGGGGAGCGCCGCCGGCCCTGCTGCCATCGGCCTGATTTCGATCCAGCCAGCCAGCCGCCAGGGAGCCGAGCCGGCGCCACATCTCCCCGGTGGCTGGAGAAGGCGGACGCCGCGCCCAGCACCGATGGCAGGTCTGGAAGGATCGAAGCGGGGATGGCTGGTTTGCGGCTGCCTTAGCGGCTCTCAATCCAGGCATCACTGCTCTGCACCAGCCCGCGCAAGCGATCGAGTTGGCGGGCGTTGGCCCCCTCCCACAAACCGCGGTGATGGGCCTCCAACAGCCGCTCCGCCATGTCCCGCAGCGCCCAGGGGTTGCTCTGTCGCAGCATCATCAGCACCTGCGGGTCACCCAGCCAGGTTTCTGTCAGCGCTCCATAGCTCCAGTCGGGCACCCGGCCGGTGCTGGCGTCGTAGGCGAACAAATACTCGAGGCTGGCGGCCATCTCAAAGCCCCCTTTGTATCCGTGGCGCCCCATGGCCTCGATCCAGCGGGGATTCAGCAACCGCGAGCGCAACACCTTGTCGAGTTCCTGTTCCAGCTTGCGGATGCGGGGACGGGCCGCCCGTGAATGATCCCCGAACCAGAGCTGGGGCGCTTCGCCCCGCAGGGTCTCCACCGCGGCGCTGAGGCCCCCCTGGAACTGGTAGTAGTCGTCTGAATCGAGCAGGTCATGTTCGCGGTTGTCCTGGTTGTGGAGTACCACCTGAACGGCCCGTAGCCGCTGTTCCAGCCCCTGCCGGTCCGGCGTGGCATCGATGGCCTGGGGATCGGCACCCGGCTCACCGTTTGCTGCCGCGCCTCCCTGATCGAGGCAGCCATACCGCCAGGAACTCCAGCTGAGGTAGGCCTCGCCAAGATCCTGCCGCCGTTCCCACTGGCCGCTGTCGATCAGGGCCTGCAGGCCGGCGCCATAGGCCCCGGGCTTCGATCCATAAATGCGCGCCGTGTGTCCCTCCTCCCGTGCGGTCGCCGCCAGAGGGTTCAGGGCCTCGGGTTCCTCCAGCGAGGCCACCAGCCGACAGGCCTGGTCAAACCAGGACACCAGCTGGGGAAAGGCATCACGAAACAATCCCGAGATCCGCAAAGTGACATCCACCCGGGGCCGCGCCAGCTGCGCCAGGGGGATCGCCTCGATGCCCACCAGGCGCCGGGTGGGGCCATCCCAGACGGGACGTACACCCATCAACGCCAGGGCCTGGGCGATGTCCTCGCCACCAGTGCGCATCGTGGCCGTGCCCCAAACGGAGAGCGCCAGGCGCCGCAGATCCTCGCCCTGGTCCTGCAAATGGAGCTCCAGCAGGAGCTCCGCGCTGCGACGGCCCAGGTCCCAGGCAGCCTCCGTAGGCAGCCCGCGCAAATCGACGCTGTAGAAATTGCGGCCGGTGGGCAACAGATCGGGGCGCCCGCGGGTGGGGGCTCCGGACGGGCCGGCGGCGATCCGCCCACCCGCCAGGCCCGTGAGGAGCGCCTGGCGTTCGGCGGCGGCGCTGCCCAGCAGGCGGGGGATGAGCTGCTGGCGCAGATGCCGCAGCACGGCGGTGCAGCGCGATCCCGCGTGCGGTTCCCGGTGGGGAGGGAGCTCCATGGCGATGCTTGGCGATTCAGCAGCGGCCGTGGCCATTCGCAGTTCGCGGCAGACCAACGCCAGCGCCTGGCCCTCCAACAGCTCCACCGCGTCGCCGACCCGTCGCAGCGGCCGGCGGCTGACGGCGGCAGGGCACACGCCAGCGGCCCCGGAGGCCTCCAGGTCGGCTTCGGAACCGTGATCTGGTGCGGCAACCAGCTGACCGGAGGCCAGGAGCTCAGCGAGTCGTTGCCGATCGGCCTCGGCCAACAGATCCTCCTCCGCCGCTGCCCATGGGTCGAGCCGCAGCCCCAGGTCCAACGCCAAGGCTTGGGTGAGGCCGGGAAGGCCGGCCTGGGGTGCCCTGGCGAGGCAGAGCAGCAACTCCGCCAGGGCGGTTTGGGGGGGAAGGGTGCCGAAGGTATGCAGGCCGAGACGAATCTGGGCCTCCTTCAACTCACAGAGGTACCCCTCCGCGGCCTCCAGTCGCTGCTCCAGCTCCGCTCCCCCCCAGGGCAGCTCCAAACGGTTCAGCTCCCGCTCCAGCCGTAGGCGCAGCGCACCGCAGCGCTCAGCCCCCAGCTGGCTGGCTTCCCAGTATTCATCGAGCAGCGCCTCAAGGCGCTGCAGCTCACCATGCAGGCCGGCTCGGCCCAAAGGTGGCGTGAGATGGTCGATGATCACCGCCTGGGCGCGGCGCTTGGCCTGGCTGCCCTCTCCGGGATCGTTAACGATGAACGGGTAGAGATGGGGCACGGGGCCGAGGGCCCATTCCGGGTAGCACTGGCTGGAGAGCCCTACCCCTTTGCCAGGCAACCACTCCAGGTTGCCGAGCTTACCCAGGTGCACCACCACATCCACGCCGAATCTCTGGCGCAACCAGTGGTAGGTGGCGAGATAGGCGTGGGTGGGCGGCAGATCAGGACTATGGAACGTGGTGGCGGGATCGCGGTCATAGCCGCGGTCCGGCTGCAGCAGCAGCACCAAATGGCCGAAGCGCAAGCCCCGCAAGGGAAAGGCGGGTACCCCATCCGCGCCCACCTCCAAGCTGGGATCGGCCTGGGGTGGCCCCCACTGGGCTTCGAGACGGCTGCGTCCCTCCAGCGGCAGCGTGGCGTACCACGCTTGGTACAGCTTGAGGGGGTGGTGATCCAGCGCCGGCCGATGGCCGCTCTCGGGATCGTTGGTGCGGCCGGATAAGAGGGCATGGATCAGGGCATCACCGTCCTGCGGCAGGGGATTCGGGCCGAGGTCATAGCCGGTGTCCCGCAGCCAGCGCAGAATTAAGACAGCGCTGGCTGGCGTATCAAGGCCCACGCCATTGGCCACGCGGCTGTCGCGGGTGGGGTAGTTCACCAGCACAAGCGCGACCCGCCGCTCAGCGGCCGCACAGCGCGCCAGCCGCACCCAGGCCAGGGTCAGACGCGCGATCCAGTCCAGCCGCTCTTGATCCGGCCGGTAGGTCGGTAGGGCGGTGTTCAGCTGCTCGCTGACGCCATCCAGTTCCTTGAAGGCGCCCACCCGGGTGGTTAGGCGTCCATCCAGCTCCGGCAGCGCCACCTGCATGGTCAGGTCCAGCGGCCCCAGGCCGATGCTGCTGGCCTGCCAGTGGCAACGGGCTCGGGCGCTGCAGAGCAACTGCAGCACAGGCACCCCGAGGCGGTCCCACAGGGGGGCCCCCAGGCCCGCCTCCTCAAACCGCACCGACGCGAACCCGGTGGCGCAGAGCACCAACCGCACCCGTTCGCGGCTGAAGAGATCGGCCACTCCCCGCTGCACAGCGGCCTCCCGCAGGCTGCTGACCCACAGGGCCCGCGGCGCCAGGCCCCGGCGTCGCAACGCGGCCAGGGTCGCCTCCACCAGGGACAGATCACCGGCCTGTCGCCAGGCCCGATAGACGACCAAGCCGATGCGTTCGCCGGGCTCCTCGCGCCAGTCGTGGGGCTCCGGGTCAGGAGCGGCCTGGGGGACGGGAATGGCGGGTTGGCGGTTCGCCAGCAAGTCGGCCAGCACCGCGAGAACCTGGAGGAGATTGGCGGGGCCGCCTTCGCGCAGGCAGGCGGCCAGAGCTCGACACAGCTCGGGATCCTCCGTCCCCAGGCTCGCCAAGGTGCGGTCCTCATCCGCGGTGCCCGCCAGCACCAGCAACCGGCGTCCCTTCCCCAGGGAAGCCCACTCGCGCAGCCGTTCGAGGCCGTAGCTCCAATGGCCGCGACCACCCAGCAGGCGCACCACCAGCACCTGGGTGGTCCCCAGGGTGGTGTTGACGTAGTGGTCCAGGACTGCCGGGTGGGCGAGGGCGGCGAGGTTGAGGGCCCGCAGTTCAGCGCCAAGCCGCTCCGGCTGCTGCCGCAGCAGGGAGGCCATGCCGACAAGATCCGTGTCGGCACTGCTGAGCAGCACCACGGGGGCGGGGGGCTGCTCCACAAAGGTGAGGGTGCTGTCCGCCCCTGGGTCGCCCGGGACCGCTGCCAGTCGATGCATGCCTCCATCCTGCTGGTGCGGTGAGAAGATCGGTGCACGTTGCCTCTGGTCATGCACAAATTTCTCCCCTACGCCTGGTTCGGCGGCCGGTGTGTGCCGTTTGAGGAGGCCAAGCTCTCGGTGGCCACCCATGCGCTGCACTACGGAACCGGGGCGTTCGGCGGCATGCGTGCCCTGCCCAATCCCCACAATCCCAGCGAGATGCTGCTGTTTCGGGCCGATCGCCACGCCCGTAGGCTCAGCCAGAGTGCGCGGCTACTTCTGACCGAGCTGCGGGAGGAAACGATCCATGCCGCCATTCATGCCTTCCTGCAGGCGAATCGGCCATCAACACCGATCTATCTCCGGCCGTATGTTTATACGAGCGATCTAGGTATTGCCCCACGCTTACACGATATACATACAGATTTCCTGATTTACGGGATCGAACTTGGCGACTACCTGTCGCCCGAGGGGGTCAGCTGCCGCATCAGCAGTTGGACACGGCAGGAAGATCGGTCACTACCCTTGCGCGGCAAGATCAGTGGAGCCTATATCACCAGTTCGCTCGCCAAGACAGAAGCGGTCCGCAGTGGTTTTGATGAGGCCCTCTTGCTGAACAGTCGTGGCAAGGTCAGTGAGGCGAGCGGCATGAATCTTTTTATTGTGCGCGATGGTGTTTTGATCACGCCTGGGGTGGATCAAGACATTCTCGAAGGAATCACCAGGGCCAGCATCTTGGAACTGGCACGTGCTTTAGGGATCCCAACCCTGGAGCGAGCTGTCGACAAGAGCGAATTGTTCGTTGCTGATGAGGTCTTCCTCACCGGCACAGCCGCCCGAGTGACCCCCGTGCGCCGCATCGAAACAACGGATACGCCGGTGCAGCGTCCCTTGATGGAACGGTTGCGGGATCGTCTCACCGCGATCACAGAAGGGCAGGATCCTGACTATGAACATTGGGTCACCCGTGTACGCCTTGAGCCCTGAGCAAGGCCCTCCACCATCGATTGATGATCATGTCGCGTCCTGGTTTCCTCGAGCGCCTCTACTCCCCAGAACGACCAGTCCTGGTCTTTGATGGTGCCACAGGCACTTCATTGCAGCAAATGAATCTGACTGCCGATGATTTCGGTGGTGCAGTGCTGGAAGGTTGCAATGAGAATCTTGTGTTTACGCGCCCGGACGCGGTTCAGGATGTGCATCG
The DNA here is from genome assembly GCA_046319055.1 of Synechococcaceae cyanobacterium. Classification (GTDB taxonomy): domain Bacteria; phylum Cyanobacteriota; class Cyanobacteriia; order PCC-6307; family Cyanobiaceae; genus Cyanobium. The sequence goes on along the minus strand of JBKCTK010000129.1, from coordinate 15,335 downwards.
CCAATTTCTGGAGGTGGGCTGTGATGTGATCGAAACCGATACATTTGGGGCAACGTCTGTCGTTCTTGCGGAATATGGGCTCGAAGACCAGGCCTTCGCCTTAAACCAGCGGGCGGCAGAACTTGCCCGCCAGGTGGCTGATCAATACAGCACACCAGAGCATCCCAGGTTTGTGGCTGGTTCGATTGGACCCACCACCAAACTACCCAGCTTGGGTCACATTAGTTTCGACCATCTTCGCGCATCGTTCCAGGAGCAGGCTGCCGGGTTGCTGGCGGGCGATGTCGACCTCTTTATCGTTGAGACCTGTCAGGATGTTTTGCAGATCAAGGCAGCCCTGCAAGGCATCGAGGCTGCCTTTGCCGCAGCCGGAACCCGCAAACCGTTGATGGTCTCCGTGACCATGGAGACAACCGGCACCATGCTGGTGGGCTCGGATATCGCCGCGGTTGTTGCCATTCTCGAGCCCTTCCCGATCGACATCCTCGGCCTGAACTGCGCCACCGGGCCAGAGCAGATGAAGGGGCACATGCGCTATCTCAGCGAGCACAGCCCATTCGTCGTTAGCTGCATTCCCAACGCGGGTCTACCGGAAAACATTGGTGGTGTCGCCCATTACCGTCTCACCCCGGTTGAGATGAAGATGCAGTTGCTGCATTTTGTAGAAGACCTAGGCGTGCAGGTGATCGGCGGCTGTTGCGGGACCACGCCGGCCCACATTGGCTCCCTCGTGGAATTAGCCCGGGAACTCAGGCCCGCAGACAGAAGTGTTCGCCACATCGAAGCAGCTGCGACAAGTTCGCAAACAACAGAGGTAGCACCGAATGCCGTACGTCCCGCCCTCGGCTACGAGCCGGCTGCGGCGTCCATCTATGGCGTCACAAATTATCATCAAGATAATTCCTTCTTGATTGTCGGCGAGCGACTGAATGCCAGCGGCTCCAAGAAGGTCCGAGAGTTGCTGAATGCTGAAGATTGGGATGGATTGGTGGCTGTTGCCCGCAGTCAAGTCAAGGAGAATGCCCATCTTCTCGATGTCAATGTCGACTACGTAGGACGCGATGGGGTGAGCGATATGCAAGCCCTCGTCAGTCGACTTGTTACCAATGTCAACCTGCCGTTGATGCTCGACTCCACGGAGTGGCAAAAGATGGAGGCTGGTCTCAAAGTGGCCGGCGGCAAGTGCTTGCTCAACTCCACCAACTATGAAGATGGTGATGAGCGCTTCATGAAAGTGCTCAGCCTTGCCAAAGATTACGGTGCCGGGGTGGTGGTTGGAACCATCGATGAAGAGGGCATGGCACGCACGGCCGAACGCAAATTTGCCATCGCCGAACGGGCCTATCATGACGCCCTGCGCTTTGGCCTACCGGCTCGCGAGCTGTTCTACGACCCCCTAGCGCTACCCATTTCAACAGGCATCGAGGAGGATCGGGCCAACGGGAAGGCCACGCTGGATGCGATTCGGATGATCCGTGAGAAGTTGCCCGAGGTGCATGTCATCCTCGGCATCAGCAACATCAGTTTTGGCCTCTCGCCCGCGGCCCGAATTGTGCTCAACTCCGTCTTCCTGCACGACTGCTGCGAGGCTGGCATGGATGCCGCCATCGTGAGCCCGGCCAAAATTCTGCCACTGGCCAAGATCAGTGAAGACCAACAACAGGTTTGTCGTGATCTGATCCAGGATCGCCGGCGCTTCGACATGGATGGCAGCCGTTCGGTGTGTGTCTACGACCCGCTGACAGCCCTCACAACCATGTTTGAGGGGGTTTACGCTCGAGAGGCCCGCAGCAGCGGCCCCACCTTGGCGGAGTTGCCTGTGGAGGAACGGCTGCGGCAACACATCATCGATGGCGAACGCATTGGCCTGGAGGCAGCGCTCGAAGAAGCCCTGCAGCGGTACAAGCCCCTGCAAATCATCAACACCTTCCTGCTTGATGGCATGAAGGTCGTGGGTGACCTCTTCGGTTCCGGCCAGATGCAACTGCCCTTTGTGTTGCAAAGCGCCGAGACCATGAAGGCGGCGGTCGCTCAACTGGAACCCCATATGGACAAACTCGATACGGCGGCGAGCAGCAAAGGCAAATTTCTGATCGCAACCGTGAAAGGAGATGTGCACGATATTGGCAAGAATCTCGTCGACATCATTCTCTCGAACAATGGCTACGATGTCATCAACCTCGGCATCAAACAGGATGTGGAGGCGATCATTAAGGCCCAGCGGGAGCACCAGGCTGATTGCATTGCGATGAGCGGGTTGCTGGTCAAGTCAACCGCTTTTATGAAGGATAATTTGACCGTCTTTAATCAGCAAGGTATCAACGTGCCGGTGATCCTGGGCGGTGCGGCCCTCACACCCCGCTTTGTGCACGGCGATTGCCGTGAGGCCTATCACGGGCAGGTGGTCTACGGCCGTGATGCCTTCGCCGACCTGCGTTTCATGGATGCGTTGATGGATGCCAAGCACCGCGGTCGCTGGGATGATCGCCAAGGTTTTCTTGATGGTCCGCCCGAAGGGCTCGGCGTCGCCCTGGGGCTCAAGGACAGGGCCCCCGCAGAAGCTGAGGGTGCGGCGGCCGCTCCAGCCTCCGCGGCGGCCAGCGACAGCCCCAGTCCAGCGGAGCAGCCTGTCGTTCCCGCCGAAGCGGTGCAGGTCGTGGCCAGCCGGGAGCGTTCGGAGGCGGTACCCGCCGAACCGGCGTTGCAGCCGCCATTCTGGGGCAGCAGGATCCTCGACGAACAGCAAATCCCGTTGGCGGAGGTGGCCGCATACCTCGACCGCAATGCCCTGTTCGCCGGTCAATGGCAACTGCAGAAAGCGACCAACCAGAGTCGAGAGGCCTACCAGGCCATGCTTCAGGAGCGCGCCGAACCGGTTCTGGCCGAGTTGCTGAAGCGTGTGGCCGATGAAGGCCTGTTAACGCCACGGGTGGCCTATGGCTATTTCCCCTGCGGCCGCGACGGGAACTCCGTGGTGATCTTTGATCCGCAAGCTGTGGCCAATACGGCGGCCCCCCATGGGGCCAGCGAGGTCCTCGGTCGCTTCGATCTGCCCCGTCAGCGCGGCGGCAATCGCTATTGCATCGCCGATTTCTACCGCGATCTCGAGATCGTTGAAGGAGCTGAATCCCGTCCAACCGATGTGATCCCGCTGCAGGCCGTCACCATGGGTGAGCGGGCCAGCGAGCATGCCCAGCAACTGTTTCGCAGTGATCGCTATAGCGACTACCTCTATTTCCACGGCTTGGCGGTGCAGATGGCCGAAGCTCTGGCCGAGTGGACCCACGCTCGCATCCGCAGGGAACTCGGATTCGCGGATCAGGAGCCCAGCAATCTGCGGGATGTGCTGGCCCAGCGGTATCGCGGTAGCCGTTACTCCTTTGGCTATCCGGCCTGCCCGGAGGTGGCCGACTCACGCCAGCTCCTGGCCTGGCTCGATGCTGAACGCATCGGCCTGCGGATGGATGAAAGCGATCAACTGGAGCCCGAACAGAGCACCACAGCCCTGGTGGCCCTGCACAGCAAGGCTCGCTACTTCAGCGCCTGATCTGCGCACAGCTGGTCAGCGCAGAAGGCCCCCAGCCATGGCAGGCTGCTGCGTGCCTTGCCCTTGAATCATGGACCTCTCCGGCCCCGGTGCCATCGATGCCGCGATCAGCGCGGGAGTTGATCTGGATGGCTCACCACTCCCCAGCGCCATGTTGGAGCTGTATCAGGAGGTGATGAACTTGGAGAACAGCCGGCCCCGCAGCGGCGTTCGCAAGTCGATGCGCAATCGAATCGTGCGCAGTGGCGCCAAACACCTAGACCAAGAGACCTTGGACCAACGCCTCAAGGCCGCTGGCTGGGATGGATTGAAGGCCAAGGAGATCGCCTTCTACTACGGGTGAGCACGGCGGCTGAGATCGGTCGCTGAGCGAGGCGGCCGGCTTGGGGGCTGAGCCGAGTGGGTGCCGCAACCACGGCAGCCTTCGGCACGGTCATGTTGGGTGAGCAACCCAGAGCCCACCGCTGCAAACGGCCCAGACGCTAAGGGGATGCGGAGGGCCCAGCTGAGCCTTGGCCAAGGGGGCCGAGCGCCTCAGGCGCAGAGCTCCTCAAGGGCATCGATCACCTCCTGCTGAAACTCCTCAAGCTCATCGGAATCGCTCAGGTCGATGCCCTCCCCAGCGGCATTCTGGGTGAGCTCCTGAAAGTGGAAGGCCCCCTCGCCGTGGGCCAGGAACTCAATCGCGGAGGGTTCACCGCTTTCCTTGTAGGCGTCGCACAGGGCCATAAAGGCTGCATCCTCGGTGAAATCCCAGCTCATGTAGGGGTGGCCTGAAGGGGGGGGGTCGGGTGGTCTTCCTGACCTTTAACGCCTCCCCCCCGGATTTCGTCAACCACCCGGCAGCATTTTGTGCTCGACTCCGGCCAGACTCGCCCTTCTCGCCGCTCGACCGTGTCCATCGCCTCCTCCGATCCCCTCACCAGCCGCAACGTGCTCGGAGAGCCTCTGGTGATCTGCGGGTGCGAGCCGATGACCGGCTGGTTCCGCGACGGCTCCTGTCGCACCGATCCGCGCGACCACGGCCGCCACACCGTCTGCTGCGTGGTCCACGAGGCATTTCTCAGCTACAGCCGCGCCCAGGGAAACGACCTGACGACGCCGGCACCGGCCTATGGATTCCCAGGGCTGAAGCCCGGAGACCACTGGTGTGTTTGCGCGGCCCGTTGGCTGGAGGCCTACCAGGACGGCATGGCGCCGCCGGTCCGCCTGGAGGCCTGTGAGGCTTCTACCCTGGAGGTGATCCCGCTGGAGCTTCTGCGGGCCCACGCGGCCTGAGCCCGGCAGCAAACGGATCTCACCAGGGAATCGTCTGGCCATCCCAGGCCAAAAACCGGCCGCTATGGCGTGGCTCCTGCCTTGCCAGCACATCCAGCAGCTGTTGGGCGGCCCGCTGGGGTGAAAACAGACGCTCGGCTGGTACCCCCGCCTGGAACGGGGCCGAGAGCGCCGTGGCCGTCGTGCCCGGATGGAGAAGGGTCACACAGGCCAACGGCAGGCGCCTGGACCATTCGATCGCCAGGGTTTTCAACAACTGGTTCTGGGCGGCCTTGGCGGCCCGGTAGGCGTACCAGCCGCCGAGCTGGTTGTCAGCGATGCTGCCCACCCGGGCCGAAAGGCTGGCGAAGTGGCAAGGCGCCTGCCGGGGCAGCAACGGTTCCAGTTCCCGGGCCAACAGCAGTGGCCCGTAACCATTCACCGCAAAGCTGCGATCCAGGGCCTGGCGGGACACCTGGCTGAGCCGTTTTTCCGGCATCAGGCCATCGCCATGCAGCCAGCCCGTGCACACCAGCCCCAGGCGCAGGGTGCCCAGCGACTGCCGCGCCTGGAGGCCAAAAGCCTCCACGCCGCCCTCCTCCTCCAACTCCAGCCGCAGGTCCCCCCGCTGGCGCCCTGCCGTGATCACCCGCAGCCCCGGGGCACGGCAGGCCAGCTCAGCCTGCAAGGCCGAACCGATCCCCCCTAATCCGATGATCAGGGCATCCCCCTGCCAGTCCTGCCAGGGACCTGCATTGACCATCGGATCCTCGCCACGGGCATGGCGCATGATGGCGAAGCCGTGGTGTGGCGATGGGGCTGCGCATCAGCTTGCTGGGACGGGGGGCCTGGGGGAGCACCCTGGAGGAGCTCTGGAGCCGTCGCGGCCATGGGCTGCGCAGCTGGTCGCGACGGCAGGGCGGTGACCCCAGCGAGCTGCTGCGGGATTGCGACCTGGTGGTGTCGGCGTTGGCCATGGAAGGTCTGCGGCCCCTGGCTTCGCGGCTGGCCCCCCTCTGGCCCCCCGGCTTGCCCCTCTTGAGCTGCAGCAAGGGGATCGACCTGGAAGCGCTCTGCACGGCCAGCGAGGTGTGGCAGCAGCACCTGGGGCCGCAGCCGATCGCGGTGCTCAGCGGTCCGAATCTGGCGGAGGAACTGCGCCGGGGCCTGCCGGCCGCCAGTGTGATCGCCAGTGGGGATGGGGCGCTCGCCACGCACCTGCAGGGCGCCCTGCGCACTCCCAACTTGCGGCTTTACCGCAACAACGACCCAATCGGAACGGAAGCCGCCGCCGCCCTCAAAAACGTCATGGCTTTGGCCGCCGGGGTGAGCGATGGCCTCGGGCTGGGAGCCAATGCCCGGGCCTCCCTGCTCTGCCGCGGACTTGCCGAGATCGGGGTGGTGCTCCGCGCCCTCGGCGGCAACCCCAGCACCCTGTACGGGCTGGCTGGCCTTGGAGACCTGTTGGCAACCGCCACCAGCCCCTTGAGCCGGAACTACCGCTGCGGGCTGTTGCTGGCCGAGGGACTGGGCGAAGCGGAGGCCCTCCAGCGGATCGGCGCCACTGTGGAGGGAGCCCGCACGGCCCGGGCCAGCCTCGAACTCGCCCGGCGCCATGGATGGTCCTTGCCGATCTGCACCCAGGTGGTGCACCTGCTGGAGGGTCTCAGCGACGCACCCACGGCTGTGCGCGCCTTGATGGAACGGGATCCACGGGCCGAGGCTGAACCTTGATCACACCAGCCACCGCGGATCCAGCAGCACTGCCAGCGGTGCTGATCGAAGCGTTCACCGGCCTGCCGCACCGGGGCAACGGCGCCGCGGTGGTGCTGCTGACGCGGCCGGAGGCGGCCCCCTGGATGCAGGCTGTCGCCGGCAGCTTGCGGCAATCGGAAACCGCCTTCCTGCTCCCTTGCCAGGGGCAATGGCTGCTGCGCTGGTTCACACCGAGCTGTGAGGTGCCCCTCTGCGGCCACGCCACCTTGGCGGCGGTGCTGGCCCTGGGGTACTGGGGGCTTGTGGCGGAGGGCGAAGCGGTGCGGTTTCACAGCCACAGTGGCCCGTTGGCCTCGCGCTGCCTGCAGGCGCCGGCCCACCGCAGAGCCGGTAGGGGCACGTTGGAGCTCCCGGCTGGGGAGCTGATCCCGGCCGCCCCGCCGCCCCTGCTGCAGCGTGTTCTGGCCGAGGCCCTCGGCAGCGAGGTGGTGGCCTTTTGGCGCTCGGCTCTGGGTTACTCCGTTGCCCTCCTGCCGCGGCAGGCTCCCTTGGCCGCCATGCCCTGCATCGCCGATGGCCTCGATGCCGATCTCGGCCGAGGGTTGGTGTTGATGCAGCCTGGAGCCACCAGGGCGGAGGACCCGCCAACCGCCCCGGCCGACGGGCCGTGTCCCAGGCTGGATGACCTGGAAGCCCAGGCTGACTATCACCTGCGTTTCTTCGCCCCGCGCCTGGGGATTCGCGAAGATCCGGTCACCGGTTCCGCCCATGCCCTGGTGGCCAGCTGGTGGCAGGAGCGCCTGGGGCGCCACAGGGTGGTGGGTTGGCAATGCTCTGACCGTCCCGGTGGCCTTGTCAGTGAAGGGGCACCATCAGGCATGATCCGCCTGTTCGGTCAGGGAGTCCTTTTGTGGGATGGTCGTCTCAACGCGCTGCCCCCGACCTGCGCAGGGTCCTCCGGTTGGCCGGTCACCGCGCCGCATCCCTGATGACCGGTTTGCTGCGCCATCCGTTGATGGTCAGTGTCCCGTTGGCGGTGGCCGCCATCGGGATCGGTATCGCGGCACAAGCCCTGCTGCGTCCCGGGCCGAAGAGCGGTGATCCCGACCTGCTCGATGCCCTGCTGACACAGCCCAAAGCCAACCAGGCCGCCCCGGATCGCCCCGTCGACCAACGTCCCGCGCCAGGGGCCCAGCCGGCTGACGCGACCGCCTCCCTGATGGCCCAACGCGGCCCCGATGGAGGGGTGCCCGAGCCAACGCCTGGGCGGGCCCTGAACCTGGAAATTCGGGTCGCCCTGTTGAAAGCTTCCGCCCAACCTGCGCTCTCCGCCTCCGGCCCCTGGCAGCTCAGGGACCGCCAGGGCCGCCTGCTGCAACAGGGAAATGCTGGTGACCGTATCGATGTGAGCGGTCCGCTGAGCAGCCTGGCCGAGGTCTGGCTGGAGACCGGACCCGCCAACACCCTGACCGTGGATGGCCAGGCGTATGAGGGCCGCCTGCGGGTGCTGCGGGGCTCGAATGGGTTGCAACTGATCAACCACTTGCCCTTGGAGAGTTACATCAGCTCCGTGGTCGGGGCCGAAATGCCCAGCTCCTGGAACATGGAGGCCTTGCGGGCCCAAGCGGTGGCGGCCCGCTCCTACGCGCTGGCGCATATGGCCCGGCCTGCTGATCCCCACTGGCACCTGGGTGACACGACGCGCTGGCAGGCCTACAGCGGTCTGGGCAGTGTGAGTGATCGCAGCCGTCAGGCCACCGCGACCACGGCGGGGGTGATCCTCAGCTACCAGGGAGGCATCGTGGAAAGCCTCTATGCCGCCACCCAGGGCCTCGTGGATGAGGCCCATGGCCATCTGGGCGCCAGCATGAGCCAAACCGGCGCCCAGGACCTGGCCCAGCAGGGTCTGCGTTTCAGCGAAATCCTCGGCCGGTATTACCGGGGCGCAACCCTGGCCAGGCTCCAGGCCGGTGCGAGCTGAACGCCTCTGGCAGCAGGCCCGCCGCGTGGCCGCCAATGCCCTGGAGGTCGGGGCTTTGGTTCCTCTGGAAACGCGGGAACTCCAGCTTCCGGGTCTGCAGCCCTTTCAGCTGCGCCTCTTGGTCTCCGCCGTGCCCAAGCATTTCCGGGAGGCAGGGCCACGGCCCAATCCATTTTTGCCCTGGGATCGCCCCCTGCAGGTCGAGCAGCTGGCCACAGGCCATGTGGTTTTGCTGAACAAATATCCGGTGCAAGGGGAGCACATGCTGTTGATCACCGATCAGTGGCAACCCCAGAAGGGCTGGATCCAGCCGTTGGACTGGGAGGCGGTGACGACCGTCTCGGCGGACACCGGCGGGCTCTGGTTTTTCAATAGCCACGCCACGGCGGGTGCCAGCCAACCGCACCGACATCTTCAGTTGCTGCCGCGCCAGAAGGGTCAAGCCAGTTGCCCGCTCGCGCCCTTCCTTCAAGACCAACTGGGGGCTGGTGCCCCCCGTTGGAGCTGGAGCTATCGGCTCTGCAGTCGAGGCGGAGAGAGAAGTGCCCATGAGCTCCAAGAGCTGTATCTCCAACAAGCCAGATCACTCGGCTTAGGCGACCCAGATAAAGATGAGCATCCACGCCATCCCTACAACATTCTATTCGATGATGATTGGTTTTTGATGGTGCGTCGTCGTTGCGAACACGGTGCGGGGTTCAGCGTCAATGGCTTGGGATTCGCTGGCTATCTTCTTTGTACAGAGAATTCGGACCTGGCGTGGTTGCGTCAACACGGTCCCTGGACGTTGCTGCAGTCGGTCGCCGAACCGGCTTGAACCGATTCAGGTGTTTTTACGGTTGCGGAGAGGCCGGCAGCTGGTGCCCCCTGGTAATAGAGCTGTCCAACGTCCTGCCCCTGGCGGCGGCCGGCTGGAGCACTCCATCCATTCACCACCCCAACAACCCATCCAATGACACCAAGACCCTCCGGCCTGGCCCAGCGCCGCGTGGCGGCGATCCGGGAACGCAACCGACGCGTGATGGAGCATCGCCACCTGGTGGAGCCGGTGGCCAGCCATTACGCCCACCACAGCCAGGAGTCGCTCGAAGACCTCACCCAGGCGGGACTGCTGGGCTTGATCCGGGCCGCTGAGCTCTACAACAGTGGCAGGGGCATCCCCTTTGAAGCGTTCGCCAGGCCCCACGTGCGGGGCGCCATCCTGCATCACCTTCGCGACATCGCTCCGATCGTGCGGTTGCCGCGTCGTCAAGCGGAGCTTCAAGATCGGCTTAGCCGGCTGGAGAAGCGATGGGTCAGCACCGGCCAAGCCGCCTGCAAGGCCACCACTCCCCCCACGGAGCCACTGCGCGAAGCTCTGGGGGTGGATGAACCAACTTGGAGGGAGCTGCTACAACTGCGCCGGCTGCGGCGGCCCCTGACCTGCAACGGGGGGTGGCTTGAAGCGCTGCCCGACCAATCGGATGATCGCCAGGAGGTGGAGTCGCAATCGAGCCTGGAAGCGATGTTGAAGCTTCTCGACACCCGCCAGCGCCACGTGGTGTGCCAGGTGGTGCTCGAAGGGGCCAGCTACCGCCAACTTGGGCGGCAGCTGGAGATGAGTCCCATGACGGTGCAGCGGCTGTTGCACAGGGGACTGGCACGGCTGCGGGAGGAGATTCAGGCTGGCCGGCTCAGTCAGCCGCTCCAGCGCCATCCAGGGGTCTGCCGCGCTGCATCTGCTGCTCCAACGTGCTGATGGCGGCGTTGAGTGCCGCCAGCTGCCGCTCCACGCCGTCTCTCCAGAAGGTCAGCATGCGCAGCTTGCGCTCCTGGTGACGACGCAGGCCATCGGTGGCGTCGGGCCCGCCGCAGCAGCTGAAGGGGGGGAGCATGGGAGACTGGTTCAACACACCACGTTTCTAGCGACCGTGCCAGGCTCTCGGCGTCCCGTGACGGCTCAGCCCCTGGTGGTTGGCCGTCCGTCCCCGCGAGGGAGTCATTAGGGAAGGACGGTTCCGCTGTCCGAACAGCAGCCTCTCCTCCACACCCAACCGACGTCCGCCGCAGACCTGGCTTGAACGATTTGCGTCCCGCTGGTCCCATTGGTTCCATTGTATTTGCCGTCGCGGCCCTGAGCTTCACTCAGGCCCCGGCCGCGTCGGCGTTCGTTGCTCTGATGGCTGGTCAAACAGCACGACCGCTCAATGGAACCTTCAACAATGTGCCGGTTCTGCATTCGAACCAGCCCGAAGAAGTCGAAGGTCCTGGGATTTTGATCAACACAGCGCCTGGTTCAACCTATTCAGATGAAACCGGTCAAACGCTATCGAACGCTGAATACACCTTCCAGGGAGCCTTTGGCTTCCACATCCACCACAAATACTTTCCCCCCTACCGAAACACCATTGCTGCGGATCAACGTCGCTCAGAGCTCAATCTAGCGGCTGTTCTGATCAACCCTGGGGTTCAACCGGTCCATCTTCGCTTCAGCTCCGGAGCCGTGCGAAATAGTTTTGAGGCTCCTTACCTTGCCAACAATTTGATGGGGGTGAAACCGTTAGGAGTTCGGCCTTGGAACACCGGTCCAGGCGATGCCACCGCGGTCCAAATGTTGCGCGGCAAGCTGGATCCGCGATTGGTGGATGAGATCACCATTCCGCCACGCAGTCGGCTTGTGCTTTTTAACACACCCTTGCCTGCCTTAGGGATCGCCAATGCCCTGCTGAAGGGCACCAGCGATGGCCCCTTCCAGGTGGCCGTGGTGGCTGTTCGAGAACCACAATCAGACGCAGATGTGCTCGCTGTGTTGGATTCCGGTCGCTTGGCTCCCGGACGTGTTTATCTCAACCGCGTTGCTGATATCAATGCGCGCCGGGTGTTTTCTAGGGTGGGAGGTGTGGCACTTGGCGATGCCTATCGAGCCTCGATCGATCACGATCTGGATCGACAAGGCCCTTTGCACGTGCCACTGACCAGCACTGACCGCCATAACTTCGGAACTCGGGACGTGCAAGTGAACCCATTAGTTTCCCGCATGGCGGACTCCTCCTTGGATAACGTTGGCACCTACGGGGTGCGTTTCGATGTTGATCTTAATCTGTTGGGTAGTGGTCCCTATGAGCTGGTGTTGAGCCATCCTTCACCGAATGGCGGTCGCGATTTCACGGCGTTCCGGGGATCGATCCAGATCCAAACCCAGGACGGTCAGCAGGAGGTTCACGTCGGCCTACGCTCTGGACAAAGTCTGTCGCTCACCTCCTTGATGTTGAGGCCAGGCGTCAGCAATCCAGTGCGGGTTAGCCTTGTCTATCCAGCGGATGCCACCCCCGGCCATTTGTTGAGTGTCGTCACGGAAAGTCAACTGGCCAGGGTTCAAGAACGGGAGCGTCAACTGGCGTTAGCGCGGTCTGCAGCAAGCACCAATCAACCCCCACGCAATGCCCCACCGCCACCCGGTGGGGGTGCCGTGGCAGAAGTCACCCCTCCGCCGGCGGTGTTGCGACCTCCTGCAACCCTCAAGCCGTCGGCTCCCGTCCGCCTGCGGCGTGCTCCCCCCCTCAGCCGCTGGAAAGGGCCACCCCCTCAGCTGCCCGCCATCAACCACAACCTCCCAACTCCGGACGCCAACCTTGGGCCTCTAGCCGGTCAAGATCACGGCCTCGAAGAACGTTATCGCCGAGCCGTCGAAGCCCAGGAACAGCTGCTTAGAAACTTTCAACTTCCATGACCGCAGCTGCTGCCACCGCATCGTCGCGTCCGTGGGAAACGGAACCCATGCCTGGGCGCCATGGCTGAGTCGACCGAGGATCGTCGCCGGATCCAGCTCAATCTCAAGGCAACCTTGCTGGAGCAGGTCGATGCCCTGAAGAAGGAATGGGGCATTCGCAATCGTGGTGAAGTGTTTGAGAGGCTCCTTGAAGAAGTCTTCGGCACGATTGAACAGGATCATGAAACGGAAACTGCCAGCGCAAGTGGCTCCAATGCGGTCGAGGAGCATGCTCTTGACGAGCAACTAGCCCTCGTGCTGGTCGGCACCAGCAGCTTGAGCGGCAAGAGCAGTGCAGCTGAGGCTGCGCATCAGGTCAAGCCCAACCTGCCGCCCCGTCGTCGCGGCGGCATTGACCTGCCCGGATTCGTGCAGCGCAACACGCAGCAGTTGCGCCGTAGTTTTCAGCCCGATTTCACGGCCGAGCCCGGACTCTCAACGGCACCAGCCATTGCCATGGACCTGGTGCGACAGGCGCATGCACAGGCTCGCGACCATTGGTTGGACCTGTATGGCCAAGCTCCAACCGACGCCGTTTTGGAGGCGGCGATGCTCTGGTTAGCCCGCGATGTCTGGCCCCAATGTGATCAAAGCGATGGACGCAGCTTTACCTGGTCTTGCGCCGGTCGTGCCATGGCGGAGCTGGTTTGCGACTGGGAAGACCGGCCGCCGAGTTTTGAAGGTGTGATCGTGATGGCCGGGATCCTGGAAGACCCCTTCAGTGCCGCCACCTTGCCGCTCAGGATCCCCACGTTGATTCGTTCGTTCACGCAGCGCTTCCGACGACGGCGTGGCAGCACCTCCTTCGCGATGCTGGAGCAAACGATGACGGTGCAGGGAGCGCTGCGTACGCTCCAGGTGCACCCGAGTCCGGATCAGGGCATCACGCTTGGCCAGATCCGCGAGGCCTATCGGGACATGGCGCTGAAGCACCATCCCGACTCCGGCGGCTCCGTGGAAGCCATGCGTCGCATCAATGAAGCCTATCAACTGCTCAAGGAGCTTTATCGCCAACGGCAGCCCCAGGCGTGAATGCTTTTGCCCGGTCAGCCCCCTCGCCCAACCCATCCGCGTCTCATTTCAAGACCCAGTAAAAGTCTTACCTGAGCCAAGCTGGCTGAGCCCCGTGCTGCTGGTGCGTGGCTGGCGAGAGCAAGGCCGCAAGCCGGCCAAGCGATGCCCTACATGTCCATGACCCGGCCATCGGTGATGGCCGGTATCCGTCGCCAATGCGTTGGGCCGGCCCCGGGGCTTGTCGCGGGCCCGTTGGATCGCCAGGTCTCCGACGCAACCGCGGGACAGGCCCAGCAAACGGAGCCAGACAATCCGTCTCATGAGATGCCGATGGGCCTCGGATTGTGGCGCATAAGCAGACTCAGCCAATCCGGTTGAGACTCATTGATGTCGAAGGGGAACCACCTGCGACTGACCCCGTTGCTGCTCTGCCGCAGGAGGCGTGAGCCCCGATGGGCGGCATCAAGACCGAGCCAGTGAACAGAAACGATCGAGAGCCTCTGGCTTCGCCCCAAACCCACCGGACCCAGTGGCGCCGGACACGCTTCCCCAGCTCGGCAAAAGTGTCTCACAACATGCGGCCTGGTCTCATCACGAGGCGCATTAATGGACGCATCTCGTGCACCTGAGACTTGCATTTTTCTCGATTTCTGCTGGGAAGGAACGTCCGTGCCCTCTCCTTGCTGGCGTGCTGCCGCAGCGGGAGTGAGTCCTAGAACGGGGCATCGAAACCGGTGGTTGTCAACGGAGCTGCGATCGCGAGCCTTCACCGTCGCCCCAAATCCTCTGGATGCCCACCGCTACCGCAGCGCACGGTCCCAGGCGCCCCAGCATCGCGCCTGTCCAAACCGGATGGTCCCCAAGGATGGCGTGTCCAGGCACACTCTGCAGCCATTAATAGCCCAGTGTTGGCGGCACTTCTGCCGCCTCACTTCGATCTGCGTATCTGTGGTAAACACAGATACGCCAAGCGTGGTCGACGCGGTCGGCCTCCGCATTCGGCTGCCTGGAGCCGCATCCACACGATCCACGTCCGTGAGTCTCAGAGTGGTCCAGTATCTGGACCTGTTGCGGGTCTCAACTGAGATATCTGTCTGCCTCGGATTTGGACGGGGTCTTCGGAGCCCGATGCCGTGCTGCAGCGTTCGGATCGAGCGGATCAAGCCCAGCCGAACCGAGATCCTGAAGGAGATTCCAACCCTGCCATCCAATGGAAGGCACGTCATGGCCGTATGTCCGGCGACAATGAAGTTGGCCGGTCGGCGACAAGCTCGTTGGCCGGTTGGGTGAGTGCTGTAGTTCCTGGCGCCGATGCGCAAGGCCCCGGGGATGCCGGCACCACTGACGAGTCACCAACGCAACCTGTTCATGGCGAAACGGCGTGGTGGCAGCAGCCAGGAGGCTGCTGCCGCAGCGGCGGGCATTTTAGTGCGCAGTGCCCGCCGGATTGAAAGCAACCAGCTCCAGCCCCAGGCGAACCAGCCCCGTGGCCGCACGCGAGCGGACCCGTTGGCGGGGGTGTGGCTGGAGGAGCTGGTGCCGTTGCTGCAGCGAGCACCAGCGTTGACGCCGATCACGCTGCTGGAGCACCTGCAGCAGCAGAAGCCTGATGTGGACTGGATCCCGTTGCAGCGGACCCTGCAAAGGCGGGTGCGGGAATGGAAGGCGTTGCATGGTCCGGATCCCGAGGTGATCTTCCCCTTGAGCTATGAGCCGGGCGAGATCGCCTTCTGTGACTTCACCCAACTCAAAGGTGTGGAAGTAACGATCGCCGGCAAGGTGTTCCCCCACCTGCTGTTCCACTACCGCCTTGCCTGGAGCGGCTGGAGCTACACGCAGGTGGTGCAGGGCGGCGAGAGTTTTGTGGCTCTCTCCGAGGGGTTGCAGAACTCCCTGGCTGCCTGTGGTGGAGTGCCGGCAGAACTGCGGACTGACCGATTGTCGGCGGCGTGCCGCAATCGGAACGGCAGTTTCAGCGCCGACATCACCCGTCGCTATCACGCCCTATGCAGCCATTACGGACTGTCCTACAGCCGCAACAACCTGGGAGTGGCCCATGAGAACGGCCGTGT
>JBKCTK010000128.1:0-6979 GCA_046319055.1 Synechococcaceae cyanobacterium | reverse complement strand
ATGCGGTTGAGGCCCACCGCCCCCTGGCTGCCGCCCATCACCAGCAGCAGCGGTCCCGGCCCCTGGGGCGCCCAGGTTGGCAGCGCCGCCGGCTCCAGAAAGGCGCGGCGCACCGGCGTGCCGGTGACCAGCGCTCGCCCCGCCGGCAAGCGCTCGGCCGCCTCGGGCAGACCCACGGCCAGGCGCGTGCAGAAACGCCCCAGCAGGCGCGTGACCCGGCCGGGGATGGCATTGCTTTCGTGCAGCACCACCGGCAGGCCGCACCAGCGCGCCGCCAGAATCGCCGGGGCGGCGATGTAGCCGCCGCTGCTAAATACCACGGAGATGCGTTGGCGCCGCAGCAGCCGCCGCACGGTCACGGTGGAGGAGAGCAGGCGCACGAGGTTGAGCAGCTTGCGGAGGCCACGTCCCTGCAGCCCACCGGCCTTGACGGTGTGCAGCGGAATCGAGCGGGGCACCAGGCGGGTTTCAAGCCGGTCCGGCACCCCCAGCCACTCCAGGCTCCAATCGGAGGGGAGGGCCTCCGCCACCGCCTGGGCCGGGAACAGATGGCCACCCGTGCCGCTGGCGGCGATCAGGAGCGTGGGCATGGGCGAGCTCGGGAAGTTCGCAGTGGCGCCCAACTTACGGGGATCGCCTGGCGTTGCCAGGGGCTCTGAAGCCGTCCGGCCTTTGCTGCGTTTGTTGCGCTGCCCCGGGGCGGGTTCAGGGGGCCCACGCGGGGAACGCGGTGAAGCCGTGGCGGGGGTGATCGAAGCCTCTGTTGGTGATGGAGGTGCTGTTGTGCGCGGCCATAGGCTGGTGGTGATTGTGCAGGGGCTCCCTGATGCCCGCTGGGCTGACTTGCGCGGCCGTGGCCTGTTGCCCGGCCCACAGGACCAGCCCAACCGCGGGCCTTCGGCGGCTCCCTCCCTCTGTTCAGGCCGCCGTCGCCATCTCCCACCTCCCCTCCGTCTCGATGCCCTCCTCCCGTCGTCCGGGCTTCAGCCGCCGTTGCTCCCTCGCCGTCGCCGGCCTGGCGGCCTTGGCCGTGGTGGGGAGCGGTTGCCCCCGCGCCGCGTTGGCGGCGCCCCCCACGGCGGCCCAGCTCCAGGCCCTGGAGGATGCCCTCAACGCCCGCGAGGACGCCCCTCTGGCCGCCCTGCTGCAGCAGGGCCCCGGCGTCGATCCGGCCCGCCTGCAGAACCGTCGCCAGCTGTTGCGCAAGCAGTTCCCCAATGCCCACTGGACGCTGCGGCCCGGCCAGCCGCTCCGCGATGGCCGGCCCTCGGTGAGCCTGCGGGTGACCGGCACGCGTCAGCAGGGGCCGAGCCTGTTCCGCCTCGACGGCGAACAACGCCTGGTGCTGGACACCGATGGCAACCGCTTCAGCAGCCAAACGGTGCTGCGCGAATCCACGCTCGTTCGCAATGGCGAGGAGCCTCTGCCGGTGAGCCTGCTGATTCCCGATACGGTGCTCACCGGCCAGCGCTACGACGTGGACGTGATCTTCGACGAGCCCCTTGACGGGGTCTATGCGGCCGGCGGCCTCACCTCCCTCAGCCAGACCCAGGTGGCGGCGATGGAGAGTCCCACCATCGAGCTGGGTGTTCTCGACGCCGGCGGATTGTTCAAAACGGTGCAGGCCCCCTACAAGCCCGGCACCCAGATGTGGGCGGTGCTGCTGGTCCACCCTCGCGGCGTTGTCAGCGCCACCAAGATGGTTCGGGTGGTGGCTGACAAGGCCTCCCTCGTGCCCTGAGCACCGCCCCGTTGAGCTCTGCGCCGCCGCCCGTCGGTCATGGCGCTTCGCGCGCCGGCCACACCGCTTCGTGCGCCGGCTCTAGCCAGCTGCGCTCCGGCCCTGGCACCCCGGCCGTCATCCCACTCCAGCTCCGCCGCCCTCCATTGGAGCCAACGTGTCCTCCCGTCGGTTGCTTCATCGGGCGCTCAGCCCTTCCGGCCCAGATCCCGCCCACGGGGAGGCCAGCATGAGCAGGGCCACGGGCCCCCGCCGGTGGGTGGTGGACGACGATCCCGAGTTGCGCGCGATGCTGGCCCGCTACCTCGGAGACCAGGGCTACCAGGTGCGCACCCTCGCCGATGGCGCCCAGCTGCAGGCCCGCCTGTCCGGCCAGCTCGGGGGCGAACGGCCCGATCTGCTGGTGCTCGACCTGATGCTGCCCGGCATTGATGGTCTCACCCTGCTGCGGCGCCTGCGGGATGGCGGCGATGACCTGCCGGTGCTGATGCTCACCGCTCGGGCCGATGGCGTGGATCGCATCATCGGCCTGGAGCAGGGCGCCGACGACTACCTCGCCAAGCCGTTCCTGCCGCGGGAGCTGACGGCCCGCATCGAGGCGGTGCTGCGCCGCCGCCGCGGCTCCAGCGCCGCGTTCCCCCAGCCCTCGGAGCCCTGCCTGGAGTTCGGAGCCTGCCGCTTCGATCCGGCCCAGCGACGCCTGGAACGCGATGGCGAGCCGCTGCCGATCACCAGTGGCGAGTTTGCATTGCTGGCGGTGTTCGTGCGTCATCCGCAGCGGCCCCTGTCGCGGGAGCGCCTGGTGGAGCTGGCCCGCGGCCCCGACAGCGACACCGACAGCCGCAGCATGGATGTGCAGGTGTCGCGGCTGCGGCGCTTGATCGAGCCCGATCCCCGCCGCCCCCGCTACCTGCAGACGGTGTGGGGCTATGGCTATGTGTTCGTGCCCGATGGTCAGCCGCGCCAGGCTTGAGTCGCGGCTGGCGGCGTTGGTCTCCGGTTTGAAGGTGCCCCCACAGCGATCGGTTTCTGCAGGTGCCGGCGGTGATCAACGGTTGGGGGAAGGCCCGCTGCGCCTGAATTTGCGGCACTGGCTGGGTTATGGGGCGGTGGCGCTGGGAACCGCCGCCCTCGGGCTCGGGCTGCTGCAGCTGTTGTTGGCGCAACGCTGGCAACAGGCCCAGATTCAGCAAATGGGTTCGGAAGTGGCCTTCAACCTGCGCCTGGGCGAGCTAGCGCTGGAGCGTTATGGCCCCCGCGATCTCAGCGAGATCAGCGGGCTGCGGCTCAAGGTGGGCGCGGCGCCGGAGGCACGGCCACCCCAGCGCCCCGGGGCTGCCGCGTCGGGGGCGGCGGCGGGGGGAGCGGTGGCGGTGGGGGCGGCGGATGGCCAGCTCGCCCTCCAGGCCGCCCGGCTGCGGCAGAACCTCTGCCAGCGGCTGCGGCCGGCCCACTGTCCGCAGGTGCTGCCCGCTCATGCCACGCCCCGGGGGGTGTGGGTGGAGCTGGCTTCACCGCTGGAATCCGTGTGGCTGTTCGTGCCCGTGCCCCTGCCGCGGGGCTGGCCGCCCGATCCCCTGGCGCTCACCTTGGCGCTTGTTGCCGGTGGCCTGATGGCCGGCCTGTTGTTTCTCACCCTGGAGGTGCAAAGGCCCCTGCGCCTCTTGGAGGAGGCCCTGACCGATGTGGGGCTGGAGCGGCGACCGGCCGCCCTCCCCGCCCGGGGCGCCTGGGCGGTGCGGCAACTGACGGCCCGTTTCAACGCCATGCTCGAACGGCTGGAGCTGGCGAGCCGCGAGCGCGGCACGATGCTCGCCGGCATCGCCCACGATCTGCGCAGTCCCCTCACCCGGCTGCGCCTGCGCCTCGGACTTGCCGCCGACGCCCGGATCTCCGCCACCGATCGGGCCCAGTCCGAGGCCGACCTCAACGCGTTGGAACGCATCACCCGTCAGTTCCTGCTGTTTGCCGGGGCGGAACAGAGCGAGGCGGCCATCGAGGTGCCCCTCGATGCGCTGCTGGCGGAGGCCAGCGCCAACGTCGACGCTGCGGTGCTGCGGCTTGAGCTGGAGCCGCTGGTGCGGCGGGTCCGCCCCACCGCCCTGGCCAGGGCGGTGGCCAACCTGGTGGAAAACGCCGTCAGCCACGGACGGCCCCCCTTCCGGTTGGAGCTGCGGGCCAGCGGCGCGGAGGATTTCGAGATCCAGGTGTGGGACAGCGGGCCCGGCATCGCCCCGGAGCGGTGGCCCCAGGCTCTGCAACCCTTTCAGCGGCTGGACCAAGCCCGCGGCGGCCAGGGGCATTGCGGCCTGGGTCTGGCGATCGCGGAGCGGGTGGCCCGCGACCACGGCGGGGGTCTCAGCCGCGCGGGCGCAGCGGGGCGCTTTGCGGTGGTGCTGCGGGGGCGGTCGCTGCCAAGCGTCTGAGGCCTGCGGTTCAGCCCGACGCTGTCAGCCTCCGGCGGCAGCTGTCCCAGCCTGGCGTCTGAAGCGTGCCGCCCGCCCCAGTCACATTTGCTCACACCGCGGCCGCCAGCGCTCAGAGCTCAGACAGATCTGCCCCGCACAGTGGGCCCGTTGACCCCTGGGTTCTCCATGCTCTTCCGCAACAGCCCCCCTCTCGCCGCCCATCCTTGGCATCCGCGCCGGCGTCAGCGCCCCTGGCGGCCGGCGGCTCCCGCCTTGCTGCTGGTGGCGCTGCTGGGGTCCGCTGGCGTCGCCCAGGCCCAGCAAGGGCCAACCCGCCAGCTCTCCACCAACCCGGCGCCCAACCGGCTGTTGATTCCCTACCCCGATGCGAGCGGCGCCAGCCTCACCCAGGTGCCTGGCAGCCCTCAGTCCTTGCCGACGCAACCCCCCGGCCCCGGCGGGATGCGCCAACAGCTCAAGCGGCTCAGCCCCAGCCAGCAACAGCAGCTGTTCACTCAAGAGCGTGACCTGCAGGTGCGATTCATGCGGGACCGCATCCAGCTGCTGCAGGGCAGTGAACGCTGCTTGACGGCCACCACCAACCTCGACCAACTGCACAACTGCAAACGGCAGGAGCGCCAGGCGAACATGGATCTGCGCCGCCGTCATGAACAAGACATGACCGCCATGCTGCGGCGCTTTGGCATCACCCTGCCGGATCGGCCGCCGAAGGGCAGGCGTTGGGGTCAGGGTTCTGGCGGCCCTGGACAACCGGAGGGACCGGGTGGCGAAGGGCCTGGCCCCGGCCCCCGGGGCGGTCTGTTCTGATCCACTCCCATGGCGGCGACGCTGCGGGGTTGGGCGGCGCGACCGACAGCGGCCGGGTGGTCCCGCCGCTTCGCTGCCGCATTGAGTGCGCTGCCGCACGCTGCGGCACTGAGTGCGCTGCCGGTTCGCTGCAGCACTGAGGCCTCTGCCGCAGGCTGCAGCACTGGGGAGAAGCCCTGGGGGGCAGCGAACCCCCCGGGGTGAACGGCTGAGGGGCGGCAGGGGCTGAGCCCCGGGCCAGCCCCTGCCGCTGGCCTGGCTCAGGCCTCGTCGAGGGCGGCCACGCCCGGCAGCTCCTTGCCTTCCAGCAGCTCCAGGCTGGCGCCGCCGCCGGTGGAGATGTGGCTCATCTTTTCGGCCACGCCCACCTTTTCCACGGCTGCCACGGAATCGCCGCCGCCGATGATCGTGATCGTGCCCTTGGCGCTCAGCTCGGCGAGGGTGTGGGCGATGGCGTTGGTGCCGGCGGCGAAGGCGTCGAACTCGAACACGCCCATCGGCCCGTTCCAGATCACGGTTTGGCAGTCGGCCAGGGCGGCCTGGAACAGCTTCACGGAATCGGGGCCGATGTCGAGGCCCATCCAGCCGTCGGGGATGTTCTCGATCAACACAGTCTTGCTATTGGCGTCGGGAGCGAACTTGTCGGCCAGCACCACATCGGTGGGCAGCAGGAATTGCACCCCCTTCTCCGCAGCCTTCCGCTCCAACGACTTAGCCAGATCCAGCTTGTCTTCCTCCACCAGGCTCTTACCTACCGAGAGGCCGCGGGCTTTGTAGAAGGTGAAGATCATGCCGCCGCCGATCAAGATCTTGTCGCATTTGTCCAGCAGGGCTTCGAGCACACCGATCTTGCTGCTCACCTTCGAGCCGCCCACGATCGCCGCCAGGGGGCGCTTGGGGGCATCAATCGCACCCTGCAGGTATTGCAGTTCCTTGTCCATCAGGTGACCCGCCACGTTCGGGCTGAGGAACTTGGTGACGCCCTCGGTGGAGGCATGGGCGCGGTGGGCGGCGCCAAAGGCGTCGTTCACATAGATCTCCGCCAGGGCGGCGAGCTTCTCGGCAAAGGCGGTGTCGTTCTTCTCTTCTTCGGCGAAGAAGCGCACGTTTTCGAGCAGCACCACGCCTCCTTCCGCCAGGGCGGCCACCTTGGCTTCGGCGTCTTCCCCGATGCAGCTGTCGGTTTTCTCCACAGGCACCCCCAGCAGGTCGCTGAGGCGGGCGGCCACCTGGGTGAGGCGCAGGCCTTCACTCACCCCCTTGGGACGGCCGAAGTGGGCGGCAAGGATCACCTTGGCGCCGTTGTCGCGCAGGTGGGCGATGGTCGGCAGGGCGGCCCGGATGCGGGTGTCATCGGTGATGGCGCCGCTGTCATCTTGCGGTACGTTGAAATCCACCCGCACCAACACGCGTTTGCCGCGCAGGTCTGCGGCGCCGAGACTGGCCAACGTGCGCTTTGCCATGGGTGGGGAGGGGAGAAAACGGGCCGGAGCTTAGCCGGCCGGCCGTTCGCAACCCTTGGGAGTCCCTGGTGGCTCCGAGGCCCGGCTCGGCCTGCCCCATGGAGGTCTCGCCCGTGGGCAGCGTCCCCAATCCGCTGAATCGCCCAGGTGAGGGTTCGGCGTTGCGCCCCACCGCGGCAGCAGCGCTGCGGAACTGGAGAGCTGAGGCTGCACGGCGGGCTTTCCGCCCTGGCTCCGGCTGGCGCCGGCCGGTGATGGCGCTAAGACAGAAGCACGATTGTCCGCCCCATGTTCGAGACCGTTCTGTTCCCCGTCGACCAGAGCCGCCAAACGCTGGAGACAGCGTCTGTGGCGCTGCAGCTGGCCCGCCAGCACGGCAGCCGCATGGTGCTGCTGTCGGTGGTGGAACCGGAGGCGGAGGCTGGGGCGATGCATGATCCCCAGGCGGTGGCTGAGCTGCTGGAGCAGGCCCGGGAACGGTTTGAACAGGCGGGAGTGGCGGCCGAGGTGATCGAACGGCAGGGCAAACCCGCTTTCGT
>JBKCTK010000127.1:0-2830 GCA_046319055.1 Synechococcaceae cyanobacterium | reverse complement strand
GGCAATGGCGGCCTGAAAGGCATCCGCGTCGCCGATCTCCAGGATCGTCTGCACCGCCGCCGCCAGATCGCCGCCGTCGGCCGCCAGCGAAGGGGTGCGGGTGGCGATGCGGCCGCTGCGGGCGGGGGCCTGGCGGTCGGTGCGGAAGCTGTCGTAAAAACGCCAACTCAGGATCGTGCGGCGCAGCTGAAACACCTCCGGGGCTTCGAGCGGATCGGAGGCCGCGGTGAACAGACTCTCGTGGGGCGAGACCTCCAGGGCGATCGGCTGGTGGCGGTTCCCCTCCCCGCAGCGCTCCACCACCGATCCGCTGCGTTGCACCAGCAGGCTGCGGGGATGGAAAGGCCCGCCGGCCCAGATCCACTCCCGCTTGATCTCCGGATCCAGCACGAAGGCACTGGTGTGGTCGTCGGCCTGGTACCCCAGCTCGATGGCATAGGAGAGGGTTGTGCCGGCGATGCCCAGCCGCAGCCGCGCCGCCTCCCGCCGCTGGCTGCTGCCCTGCACCGGCTGCTCGCCGCGGCGCATCGCCGACGACGGGCGCTCCGGCCCGGCCCAGAAAACCGCCGGCAGGCCCCCTTCGGCGGCCAAGGCCGCCACCAAATCACCGCGGGCGGCGGCGGCGATTAGCCCCAGGGAGCGGTAAAGGTTGCTCTTGCCGCTGCCATTGGCGCCGCACACCAATGTGAGACCCCCCTGGGGCTGGCTGCCTAGGGGCAAGGTGAGCTGCTGCAGCGAGCGATAGCCCGCCACCGCCAGGTGGGTGAGGGCCGATACCTTGCTGTCGCCCCGATCGGGCATGGCGCGAGCGTGTGCTGCTATCTCAGAACTTGACCACGCTGGTCGGCCGCAGGATCCAGCTGGCCTCACCGGCCTTGAGCTTGTAGCAGATTTGGCGTTGGCCGCCGCTGGCTTTGGCGTTGATGTCGCCTGGCTTGTAGATCGGAAAGCGGCGCACCAGGCAGCCTTCCACCACCTCGAACTGATCGTGGCCCTGGTAGCCCTGGGCCATGGCACCACTCAGCTCCTGCAGAGAGATCGGGGAGAGATCGCTACCTTTGGTCACGGCATAGGCCACCAGTTCGCCATAGCTGCCGCTGCCGGCCCCCTGCACGAACACAAAGATCTCAGGCGTGCCATTGCCATTGAGATCGGCCACCTGGGCCCCAACCACCTGGCCATTGACCGTTTGCTGAATCGGCTTGATGGGCGACTTGGCGCCGGTGGTGGTGATCGTGAGGTTTTGCTGGGAGCCCTCACCCGTGGCCTGGACCTGGAAGCTGATGCCCTGGAGCTTCAGGGTTTGGTTGAAGGCGGCGCCGGCCCAGGCACTGCCGGGCAGAGCGCAGGCCAGGAGCAGGGCCGCGGCGGTGAGCTGTGGGAGGAAGCGCTTCAAGGGTAAAAGAGATCAGGGGAGGGAATCTTGATCAGCATGGTGCCGATCACCGCAGCCGAGAATGCCAGAAGGGGTGTGGGATCGGTGGGGATTCCAGCTGCTAACCAGGTTGATTACAGCCTTGATGCTGCCAGCCTGCCCCCTCGGGAAGAGCCGCCAATGCGACGACGCAGGCGTCGACTCCAAGCCAGGCCCGCGCCCACCCCCAGAATCGGCAAAGGTCCAGGCACGCCAGGCGGCACGTAGGCGAGGCTAAGAAAACGTCCGGCAGCGGACGTGCCGTTAGGCCCCGTCAGCAGAACGGGGTCCCGCAGTTCTACGATATTGGGTGGGCGGTAGCTCTGGAATTCGGTGAGCGTCTGCGGTCCGTGCAGAAATAAATCAGCAAAAGCAAAAGGATTTCCAGAAGCGCTCGTGTCCAGCAAGAGCTGGCGAAAGGCATAGATAGGTTCGTAAAAGTTGCTATTATATAGGTTGAACCATACGCTAGCAACCGGTGAGCCTGGCGTGAGATCACGCGCATGCAGGGTGATGTGCTCACTGATGCATTTATATTCGTCGCACGGGGCAGCTTGTGGATCCGGCGGCTGGTTGGCATCCACTGCCCGAGCCCAGCTTGAGTTCGGGTCAAAATTGAGGCCTGAAAGATCAAGCGTGCCCACGCTGGTGGGATCCAGAGTGAGCCGAAGCGAGGTGATGGGATTGCTGAAACTCCCTATCGTGGTCAAGCCGCGGACGTTATTGGCATTGTAGAAGTCATTCTCGAAGACGGTATTATCCGTGTCGAGAATATCGCCATTTAAGACAAAATCCACGAAATATCGCGTGTGCTTGGGCGCGCCGGCGATACTGCTGCCGTAATCAAGATCAATCAGTCCGTGATACTGATAGGAAGTGGCGTGGGCAGCCAGGCTTGGGCCCAGCAACAGAGCCAGGGCAGCCAGGGTGCGGGTTGCAAGCTTGGACAAGCCGTCGCGCGATTGCCGTGAAGGAGGACATAGGATCGAGGTGACGGGCGCACTCATTGGGGAGTTTATTCTTTCGCGACTGACAATACTCATCGCGACGTCATCATCACCTGCCGACCGAAGTTCCTGCCAGGATCATCAGACAACTTGCGTTTGGATCACATCCTGCGCCCAACCCTTGGCTGCTGGGCCTTAGCGGGTGATCCCGACACCCGCGGCCTGGATTCTGCATGCATGCAAGGCCCTTGTCGTTCCAATCCCAGGGCTACAAAGTCATTCCAAGCAACATCAGCACCATCCAGCCTTGCCCCACTCACCGCCCAGTCAGGGCCTACTGAAAGTCGCCTTATCCCGTCCCTGAGGTGCCGATTCCGACCCATTCGAGCATTCGCCTGATGTCGTGCGCCACAGCCATCAGACCAGCGCGGATTGAGCGAAAACCATTGAAGCGCAGCATGTTCAGGGC
>JBKCTK010000126.1:0-28210 GCA_046319055.1 Synechococcaceae cyanobacterium | reverse complement strand
CTCTAATACTATATAGTATACAATGCCTTCTGTATGAAGATAGAATCTTCCTTCCTGGAAATCTTCGTACGCAGGATTGCCTGCCATCCCTCCCCAGAGATACTTTTTATGTTCAGCATCATATGTCCAGTAATGAAGCCTGCCCTTCTCAAAAGGCAGTCCATACTGGTCGATGTCGGCGTCGGTGACGGTTTGGTTGACGAATGCCATGGCGGACTCACTGTTTACAGTTCCCCCATGATGGGGGGCGTTGCTGGGTCCTGCCACAGGCACATGGGGCTCTGGGGTGGGAAACGTCTTGATCTCTCCCCGGATGTATGCGGGATCTCATGTACGGCTGGTGGTGGTGGCTGGGGCTTGGCATGGCGCTTGGCGGGCATAACAGCATCTGGGCTTGGGCCCTAAGCACAGCATTCCCAAGACCGATCGCCGCAAAGCGTCGGAGCCTCCAGCCTGGGTGCGTTCGTCTCTACCACTGCCGTCTGGTGGGGTCTTAAGGCTCAACGCAGCTGCCCCTGTCCTTCCGGCACAGGCTGCGTCGCTTCAATCCTCAGCTTTGCAACGTGACTGCGCAGGGCCCCAAGCCCTTGCATCTCGTCTCTCCATCAGCGGCGCCAGCGCTTGGCATGTCGATCCTGTCGATGGCTTCTGGTCCCGCCGAAGGCCAGACCACCCCCCCTCTACCGATCCAACGCCAGCCACTTGAGGGCATTGTCCGCCGCCCGGTCTTGGCCGAGGCGGTGCCCCACGGCGAAGCAGGCCATGCCACCGACGAGCAGTAGCAATGGGGCCTCCTGGTTTTGGGGTGGTGGGTCTCCCGGTTGGCGCAGCACCGCCACCAAGGTGAGAAACGCAAAGGCGCTCATCGCCACGGAGCTGATGCCGAACAAGGCGGGCAGCACCGTGCGGCGGCTGACGCCATGTAGGAGCAGCACCGGCAGGCCCAGCAGCGGCAGCGACGACCCCAAGGCCCAGGCCCAGCGTTGCGGGCGGCTATCGGCCAAGCGCAGGCGGCAGGCCAGCTCCTGCTTTTCCCGCGCCGTGAGCGGCCGCTCCTGTTGGGGGCCCCTGGGGCTGGGGTGGGGCCTTCTGGGCTCCGGGCGACGGGCTCGGTTCATGGCTCGCGCCTTGGTGCGTTGCGCCGTTCGACCAGCACCTGCTGCACCTTGCGCCACGGCACACCATGGGCGCACAGGGCCACCTGCAGGTGGAAGATCAAATCGGCTGCTTCATTGGCGATCGCCTCGGGGTCATCGTCCTTGCAGGCCATCACGAACTCCGCCCCCTCCTCGCCGATCTTCTTGAGGATGCGGTTGTCGCCTCCCTCCAGCAGCCGGTTCGTGTAGCTGCCCGGCTCCGGCGTGTGGCGGCGTCGCTCGATCACGCGGCTCAACTCCGTGCAGGCATCCGCGGGCGGCGGCAGGGCCTCGGGGCCGCCGCCGCTGGCCGGCGTGCTGGCGTCGTAAAAGCAGCTGCGCGCTCCCGTGTGGCAGGCCACATCGCCTTGCTGCTCCACGCTCAGCAGCAGCACATCGGCATCGCAGTCGTACCGCAGGCCCTGCAGGCGTTGGCGATGGCCACTGGTGGCGCCCTTATGCCACAGCTGTTGGCGTGAGCGGCTCCAGTAGTGCACCTCCCCTTGCTCCAGGGTGCATTGCAGCGCCTCTCGGTTCATCCACGCCACCATCAGCACCGCCCCATCGATCCAGTCTTGGGCGATGGCGGGGATCAGGCCTTGGCCATCGAAGCGCAGCAGCCCGAGCAGCTCCTCGGCATTGGGCAGGTCGGCAGAGGGCGCCTTGGCGCCAGCGGCGGAGCTGGCGCCAGCGGCTGAGACGGCGCCAGCGGCTGTGAGGGCGCCAGCGGCTGTGAGGGCGCAATTGGCTGGGCTTTCGGCAGAGACTGGGCTCGCGGCAACGACTGGGCCAGCCGCAGTGACTTGGCTGACGCCAAGGGCTGAACTCTCGCCCACGGCTGAGCTCTCGCCAAGGCCTGGGCTGGTGGCGGATGGGGTGTTGGCGGCTGGAAGCGGCACGGGGGGTGGTGGGCGCGTCGTAGGGAGCGGATCCGGCGGCGCCCGGGCTGCCGCCAGTGTGCCTCATGCTGGCGGATTGGGCCCCCCGCTGCCTTGGGGCTGGGTACGGTGCGGATGCAGCCGCCATGCCCGCCCGCTCCCAGCTGCCCCCTCCCAGCTGCTCCACCCCAGCTGCTCCCTCCGTCCGCCATGCCCCCCTTCGCAGCCGCCTTTCGCTGCAGCAAGAGCTTCAGCGGCTACCCCTGCACCCATCGCCAATGGCGCCACCCCGGCCATTGCCGCTTTGTGCACGGTTACAGCCGCAGCTTCACCTTCTGGTTCCAAGCCTTGGAGCTGGATGCCCACGGCTTCGTGGTGGATTTCTCCAGCCTGCGGCCGTTGGAGCAGCAGCTGGCCGAGCAGTTCGACCACACCTTCCTCGCCAACGCCGACGATCCGCTGCTCGACACCTGGCGCCAACTCCATGACCAGGGGGCCCTTGATCTGCGGGTGATGGACAACGTGGGCATGGAGGCCTCCGCCCAGTTGGTATGGGGCTGGGCCAATGCGTTGCTGTGGGATCGCGACCAAGGCCGCAGCTGCTGCTGGCGGGTCGAGGCCCGCGAAAACGACTGCAACGCCGCCCAATACCAGGCCTGGCCGACCTGGTTCCGCGACGCTCCGGCCGCAGCCGAAGCAGGAGCAGCAGGAGCAGGAGCAGGAGCAGGAGCAGGAGCAGGAGCAGGAGCCGGGGCGCCGGGGGCCTTGCTGGCGGGCACCCAGGACCCCGCCACGGCTGGCGAACAGGACGGCGAACAGGACGGCGACCATGACAAGGAGTCGCCGTTGGTGGGCGCGGCTGGGGTTGAACCCGGCAGCGCCTGCCCTTCAGCTGGGTTCGACAGCGCCCTCGATGATCAACTCTGGGAAGCTCCTTGAACGACGCTCCGGCCTGGCGGGGCTTCCCGCTCCCCGGTTGGCGCGATGGTCACCGCTGATTTCAGGTCCGTCGTGCGCCGTCTCTGGCGTTGACGTCCAGGGCACAGGCGCCTCACGCGGCGCCCGTGCCGTCGCCACGCCACCATGAGGGGTGGATAGCGCCTCAGGCGCCGACCGCCCGCACCCGCCGATGACCTCCCGTTCCGCCAGCGCCGGCTCCCGCGTCAGCGCCGCCAACCCACCAGCCGCCAGCCCGGCCGCAGCCCGCGCCGAGGCTCCGGCCGGCAGCGCCTCCGGGCCCAGCAGCAGCCCCCTGCCGGTCACGATCCTCACCGGCTTTCTCGGGGCGGGCAAAACCACGTTGCTCAACCACATCCTCAGCAACCAGGAGGGTCTCAAGACCGCCGTGCTGGTGAACGAGTTCGGTGAGATCGGCATCGACAATGAGCTCGTGGTCGCCACCGGCGACCAAATGGTGGAGCTGAGCAACGGCTGCATCTGCTTCTCCATCAATGGCGAGTTGCTCGAGGCCGTCTATCGCATCCTGGATCGCCCCGACAAGGTGGATTACCTGGTGGTGGAAACCACCGGCTTGGCCGATCCCTTACCGGTGGCGATGACCTTCCTCGGCAGCGACCTGCGCGATCTCACCCGCCTCGATTCGATCATCACCTTGGTGGATGCCGAAAACTTCGGCGATGAGGTGCTGCAGGGGGAGGTGGCCCGCTCCCAGGTGGTGTACGGCGACATGCTGCTGCTGAACAAATGCGACCTGGTCGATGCGGAGCGGCTGGAGCAGCTGGAGCAGCGCCTGCTCGAGATCAAGCCCGAGGCCCGCATCCTCCGCTCCGTGAAGGGGCAGGTGCCCTTGCCGCTGCTGCTCAGCGTGGGCCTGTTCGAAAGCGATCGGGTGGTGGCGCTCCAAAGCCACGACGCCTGCGATCACGACCATGGCGTCTGCCTGCACGACCAGGCGGAGGACCACGACCACAGCCCTGGGTCCAGCCATGGGCACGATCACAGCCATCGTCATGACCCTGCGCATGGGCACAGCCAGGGTTCCGGCCACGATCACAGCCATGACTCCGGCCAGGCCGAAGGTCACGGACATGGAGATGAGCACGACCACAGCCAGCACGACCACGACCAGCACGACCACAACCATCACGGTCACGATCACGCCCATGGCCATGGGCACGCCCACGAGCCCGCCTCCCCCGACCATTTGGCGATCGAAGGCTTCACCTCCCTTTCCTTTCGCAGCGATGGCCCCTTCGCGCTGCGCAAGTTTCAAAACTTCCTCGACAACCAACTGCCGCCGGGGGTGTTCCGAGCCAAAGGCATCCTCTGGTTCAACGAGAGCGAGCGGCGCCATGTGTTCCACCTGGCCGGCAAGCGCTTCTCCATCGAAGACAGCGACTGGAGCGGACCGCGCTCCAACCAGCTGGTGCTGATCGGCCGCCAGCTCGATCACCCCACCTTGCGGCGTCAGCTTCAGGCCTGTGTTGCCAAGGATGCCGGCAAAGGGTTCGGTTAAACGCTCCCCATCCCGTCGCCGTTGCTGCTGCAGCTCGTCAAAACCGAGCTATGGTGTGCAGAAGCGGATCTGATCCATGGCCGAAATGCTTCTCCTGCTTGTTGCCTTCGGGTTGCTGGCCTTGGTTTGGTACGCCTTTGATTCCGACGACGACAACGGTGGCGGGGGTCTGATGC
The DNA here is from genome assembly GCA_046319055.1 of Synechococcaceae cyanobacterium. Lineage (GTDB taxonomy): Bacteria > Cyanobacteriota > Cyanobacteriia > PCC-6307 > Cyanobiaceae > Cyanobium. The sequence goes on along the minus strand of JBKCTK010000126.1, from coordinate 23,544 downwards.
AACCGGTGCTGATTCCGATTCGCAGCCAACCCCGCCGCTGACCGTCGCAACCCCCAGGTTTGCTTCAAGGTCCTCTCCGCCGGCCTGATGCCACGGCCTCGGTACCGCCAAATTGGCGTCAGTTCCTGCCGGATCACCCTGAATGCAGCAGACCCTGAGCCTTGCGAGCTCACCAGAGACACTTGCAGGCAGCCCTGCCTCCACTCCCTCCTTCCCCAAAGGGTCAAGACATCGGTGGGGCTGCTTGGCTCCAACCTCCCTATGGAGTGTCCAACGCTTTTGAGGCCTGTCCGCTCGTGGAGAAAGCCTCGATTAAGCCGTCTGTCCCGTGTTGTGAACCTTTTTGTTGCATCTGCAACGGCCGGGTGCTTCGAGCTTGGATTGGATCTGTGGCGGAAGGCTTCAACCCTGGTGACATTGGCTACATGGATTTGTCCCATCGCTTGATCCAGCGGTAGCCAGCCGCGCCCTAGGGTCCGCTTCAGCTGTTGCCGCTTGTCTCGCGGCCCCATGTTGCGCGTCACCGCTCCCTCACCGCGACCCATTCCTGATCCCGCAGCTTGGCGCCCTTCTGCCAGCTCCGGTGCGCTTCAGCTAGCGCTTGTTCCAGCCGGAACCAGCCCTGCCGCGACGGCTGGCGCCACGGCTGCGGCTCCGGCTGGCCCCACCGCCAAAAGCGTCGCCGCGGGCTCCAGCTTCGGGCGGCCGGCAGGTGCCGCGGCTGGCTCCAGCGCCAGGCACCGGGCCCTTGGTCGAGGCTGGGCCCTCCGCCTGCGCGCCAGCGCCCTGGCCAGCCTGATGCTGGGTCTGGCCTCGGGCCTGGTGGCCTGCTCCAACCCCGGGCCGGTGGTGGGGGTCTACTCCGGCCGGCACTACAACACCGACAAGGAGCTCTACCGGCGCTTCACCGCCAAGACCGGCATCCGCGTGCAGTTGATGGAGGGCAAGGACAATGCCCTGATCGAACGGCTGCGGCGCGAAGGCAAGCGCAGCCCCGCCGATCTGTTGGTGCTCGTTGACGCGGCTCGGCTGCAGCGGGCCAGCGATCTCGACCTGTTCCAACCCGTGCGCTCCGCCGCATTGGAGCGGGATGTGCCGGCGGCGCTGCGCGATCCCCAAGGCCGCTGGTTCGCCCTCACCCGCCGGGTGCGGCTGATCGTGGCCAACCCGGGCCGATTCAAGGGCCCGTTGCCGAGCGGCTACGCCGATCTGGCCTCCCCCAGCCTCGCCGGCCAGCTCTGCCTGCGCGATAGCCGCAGCGTCTACAACCAGTCGTTGGTGGCCGATCAGCTGATTCGCCGCGGCCCTGCCGCCACGGCCCTTTGGATCCGCGGCATGGTGGGCAACCTGGCGCGGCCCGTTTACAGCTCTGATCTGCCCCTGGCTCGGGCGGTGGCCCGCGGCGATTGCGGCGCCGCCTTGGTGAACAGCTACTACGTAGCCCGCATGCTCTCCGGCGACAGCGGCAGCGAAGACCGCCAGCTCGCCCAGCGCCTCAGGGTCGTGCTGCCCGTTCCCGCCCACGTGAACATCAGCGGCGCCGGCGTCAGCCGCTTCAGCGCCCGCCCCGCCGCAGCCATCCAGCTGCTGGAGTTCCTGGCCTCCAGTGAAGGCGGCCACGGTTACGCCAGCGCCAATCACGAATATCCGCTGCGCGGTACCTCCCGCGACCCGGTGCTGAGCCGCTTCGGCCCACTGCGCACCGATGGGGTGCCGATGGCCCAGCTTGGTGCCCACAATCGCGAGGCGATGGCCCTGATGCAGGCCAATGGCTGGCGTTGACCGCTTGGCTCAGAACTGAAGCTCGATCTGCATGCCGGCGGTGGTCACCGTGGCCAGCTGGCCCTGGCCGCCGGGGTTGAAGATCCACTGCAGCGTGGGCTGCAGGGTGAGATGGGGGCCCAGCATGATTCGATACCCCAGCTCCAGCACGCTTTCATCCTGCAGCCCCAGCACCGGGCTAAACACGCTGCGGCCGTAGCCCACCACCAGCACATCCTGGGGGCGTGAGGGGAGCAGGCCCTGGGCCAGCCAACCCACCTGCCCGTAGAGCGACACCGGATTGGTGGCTGGGCTGAAGCTGGTGAGCATGCCGCCGTAAAGGCGATGGGCCAGGCCAAAGGGCAGCTCGATCGGCATGGTGAGGTTCCCATAGGCGCCTTGGCTTGGCCCTGCCGCAATTCCTTGATTCGCCGCGGGCGTGATCGCGGGCAGCATCCAGGCCGGCTCAGGCCCCGCCAACGCCGCGTTAGCCCCGGGCTGCGGGTTGGCCCCCACCGGCGCTGGCCACTCCAGGGGGGTGGCCTTGGAGTTGCTCAAAAACCCACCAATCTGCAGCAGTCCGTCCGGCAGCTGGGCCGCGACCTTGCGATGCTTCAGGCGCCGGTCAGGGGCCTCCCAGCTGTGCTGAACCTGCAGCACCTGCAAGGTGCCCTGCAGGTTGGACAGGGGTGTTTCCTCCAGCGCCTGATAGCTCGTTAACTGAACATTGTTATTGATGTCATAGATGCCGTAGCGCAGCTCTGTGTGCTCACTCGGCTTGTAGGTGACCAGCATGGCGGCGCCACTATTGGGCGAAACCGGATAACCAGCAACATTGATATTATAGGTGGCATCAAGAGCGGAATGGCCGTAAAACTCATAGGCGGGAGCCAGGAACAGATCTGGATCAAGGCTCATCCAGCCCAGCTTTATCCCCACGCCTCCCACTGGGGCCTTGCGCTCCACGGTGAGTTGGGTGAGATAGGCCTGCTCGGGCAGGGCTGTCCATTGGAAGGGGAAGATGGCACCAACAGTGCTGGCCATTTCGGAATCTCCCCACACCTGGCTGCCAACCGCCGTCAGATTCCAGCGATCGCGTTCGGTCCACTTGTCTTCATCCTTGTGCAGGCCGGTGCTAATCCTCATCTCCAGCGAGGCCAGCTGCACCCAGCTGGAGGTTTGGGTCAAGCCGCCTCCGAGGCTCACCAACGGCTGGGCGGTGTAAGCCACATTCAGCGTCATCCAGCTGGGCAGTGGCAGCAACCCCGCCAGGGCCAGGCCGGCGCCGCCCCAACCCCAGCGCGAGCCCCCGCGCAAACCCGGTGCCAGCCGCTGGCGCTGCAGCCAGATCCGCAGCTCCCGCCCCCAAGCCAAGGCCCTGGACCTTGGGCCACGCCGCCGGGGAGCGGCGGCTGGCCTGGCAACTGACCTCGCGATGGGCGTGATGGCTGGGGTGGCGGCTGCCTTGTCCACGCGGCCCTGATCAGGCTGCCCTGATCCAAAAAGGTGTGCGTAGGTTGGCGGATTCCTCGCGCTGGTGATGCCATCCGACGGCATTTTGTCGATCGTCCCGTCGCGCTTGGGCGGGCGTGCTGGGCTCGGCCTGCTGGTGCTTGGCCTCACGGCCTTGGCGTTGCTGCCGCTGATCGGCCTAGCCCAGCAGGCCCTGGCGGCAGGGGGCGGCACCGGGCTGGGGCCGGAGGGGTGGCGGCAGCTGTCCAACACCGCCCTGCTGGTCTTGGCGGTGGGTCTGGGCAGCGGCCTGTTGGGATGCGTCAACGCCTGGTTGAGCAGCGCCTGCTCCTTTCCCGGGCGCCGCTGGCTACGACCAGCCCAACTGCTGCCCTTGGCCACCCCGGCCTACCTGCTGGCCGCCACCGTGATCGACCTGGGAAGCCGGCTGAGCTGGCAGGTGCAAGGCCTCGGCTGGGCGGCGCTGGTGTTGGTGCTGGCCACCTACAGCTATGTGTTCCTGCTGGCCAGCGAGAGCTTCGCCAACCTCGGCCGCCAGCCCCAGGAGGTGTGCCGCAGCCTCGGCCTGGGGCCCTGGAGCTTTTGGGTTCGGGTGGCCTTGCCATTGGCTTTGCCCGCCATCGGCGCCGGCATCGCCCTAGCGGGGATGGAGGTGGTGAATGATCTCGGCGCCGTGGAGCTCCTCGGGGTGCCCACGCTCTCCGTGGGGATCCTGCAGCGTTGGCAAAGCGATGGCGATCCCGCCGGCGCCGTGGGACTGGCGCTGCTGGCCCTGCTGATCGTGACCTTCCTGGTGGGGGGTGAGCGCTGGCTGCGGCGCCGCAGTCGCCGTTGGGTGATGGCCGGCGGGCGCGATCGGGCCTCGGCCTGGCGCCTGCGGGGCTGGCGGGCGCTGGCGGCCCTGCTGCTCACGCTGCTGCCACCATTGCTATGCCTCGGTCTGCCGCTGCTCTGGGCGCTGTGCAGCTTGGATCAGCTGCGGCCGGAAAGCTGGAGCGAGCTGGGGGCGTTGCTCCTGCGCAGCCTGGGCCTGGGCTTGGGCGCCACGGCCCTCACCCTGACGGCGGGGCTGCTGCTGGCGGAAGCGCGGCGCTGGCTGCGTCAGCCGCTGTTGCTACGGCTCTGCTTTGTGGCCGGGATGGGCTACGCCCTGCCCGGGGCGGTGTTAGCCCTCGGACTGCTGCTGGTGGGCAATGGGCTAGGGCTCAATCCCCTGGCGCTGCTCTGCTGGGGCTATGCCGTGCGGTTTTTGGCCGTCAGCAAGCAGGGGCTGGATGCGGCCTTTGAACAGTTGCCCCCCAGCCTCGATGAGGCCGCCACCGTGCTCGGCTGCAGCTGGACAGGGGTGCTGCGGCGCGTGCACCTACCGCTGATGCGCGGCCCCTTGCTGGTGGGGGCCTTGCTGGTGTTCGTGGATGTGGTGAAGGAGCTGCCCCTCACCTTGGCCCTGCGGCCCTTCGACTTCGATACCTTGCCGGTGCGGGTGTTCCAATACGCCAGTGATGAGCGATTGGGGGCGGCCCTGCTGCCGGCCTTGCTGATCTTGGTGCTGGGGCTGGTGGCGGCGTTGGCCCTGATGCCGGGTCTGCCCAGCCATGCGGACGTGCTGGAGGATCAGCTGGAAGACGCACCAATGCTCAATCCGTCGCGCCCTTCGGATCCACCGTCCACCTGAAGACCGCCACATCGCGCCTGGGCCCAGCAGCGCCAACAAGACCCCCTCCACGGCGCCTCAGCCACCCCGCACCACCGGCTGTCCGAGTTGGCCGCGTTGGATCCCAGGTCCCTCAGCCGGAGCGGCAGGCCAGCAGGCAGACAGCGCCGCCAGCGGCGGTGACAGCGCCGCGATCAAGCCGCCGCCAGCGGCGCCGATTCCACCAAGGAGGGAGCCAGGCGTAGGCCGGGTTCACCGCTGGGGGCCAGCAGCAGCTGGTCGCCGCGCAGCCGCGAGATCAGGCGGGTGGTGGTCACCCGGGTGGTGCCGATCAGCTCGCCGATCCGCTCATGGGTGAGGCGAAAGGGCAGATCGCACCAGTCGCCGCAGCGGCGCCCGAGGCGCCGCACCAACAACGCCAGCAGCGCCTGCAGCCGTTGTTCGGCTGTGCCGAGGTGGCGGATGCGGAGCAACTGCAGGGTCCATTCGTTCACGGCGTCGAAACCATGGCCGTCGCGGGGTTCGGCGTCGCTGCGAAAGCAGAGGGGGGTGAGGGCCTCGAGACAGACGCCCTCGCTGCAGAGCCGGTCGGTGCGCAGCTGGTCGCCGGGCTGCAGAAAGGCCAGGGTCATGCCCTCGGTTTCCTCGCAGGGGCAAAACACCCGGGCCATGCCGTCGAGCACCTCAAGGCAGTGGCCCTGCGGCCGCAGGCCCGGGTCGATCAGCACGGTTTGGCCCGGCGGCATGCGCACAGCGGCGACGGAGGGATCAGGCAGGTAGCGGAAACCCATGGGTTGAAGGGAATCGGCCGGCGCGCGCGGCTCCGGGCTTGTTGCGAATGACTCGCAACCTAAACAAGCTGGGCGCCGTTTTGCAAGCGATTCTCAAAACCAACGGCGGCGCTCCCAATCCGCCGGGGCGGTGGCGCGGCGGTGTCATGGCCGTCCCTCTGGCCCCCAGAGCCGTCAACGCCCCCCATCGCTGAGCCCCAAGAGCCTCGCGTCCTGCGCCGCGTCGGCCATCCCCGGGCCACAGCAAGTGCGGCGGTGACTGGCGTGTCAGGTTCCGCGAGGAATCGCCGCGCCCGAACACCCTGGGGCTTGGCCGCTGGCAGCCCCTTCCGGCAGCGCCCCTTGGAACGGGAACCGGAGCTCTGGCGGCTCGTAGCCGCCCAGAAACCTTTGGATTCGGCCTGTTGAGCGAGTGGCTCTCCGCCACGACTCCAAGGGGTGATGGGGCGATGGGTGACAAGCTCCGGCTGGTGGCGATCAGGGGCCTGGACCTTGCGGCGGGGCGTCGAGGGCGGGACTCGACGTGCCCGGGGCATCTCCAGGGTCAGGGCCGGCGCACTGGGCTTCAGGCGAACCTGCGGAGGGGCGCTTCTGCCGACATCCGCGGCGAGGTACAGCGGGGGGAGGGGCGCCAGCGCTCAGGCCAGCCCTCAGCCCTCTTCGGCGGCGGCGCAGGCCGGGCAAAGGCCCCGCACGTTGAGCACGCACTCCAGCAGCTGGAAGCGATGGCCCTGGGCCGCCGCAAGGCCAGCCTCCAGCACCGAGGGGTTTTCAAATTCTTCGGTGTGGCCGCAGCGCACGCAGACCAGGTGGTGGTGATCCCGATGGTGATCCCCCGCCAGCTCAAAGCGGCGGCCTTCGGGGTGGTCGAGCTCCTGCAGGCGCCCCATCGAGCTGAGCAGCCGCAAGGTGCGATACACCGTGGCCAAAGACACCCGCTCGTCGCTGAGCAGCAGCCGCTGGTGCACGTCTTCAGCGCTGAGGTGGCTGCCCTCGCCAAGGCGCTCGAACAGATCCAGCACGCGTTGGCGCTGGGGCGTGAGGCGCTGACCGCGGTCGTGGAGGCTGCTGCGCAGGCCCCGCACCGGGGTCACCGGGGCGTCGGATGGGGCGGAATGGGAAGCCAGGGGAGGCCGCCATCAGGCATCTAATCCTATGGGGGTGCCTTGGCACCTGCAGCCACCCTCTTCCCCCAGGCCAGCGGAGGAGGGGCAAACGCACCATGGGGTGGCGGCAACGGAGTTGGCGGTGGCGTTGCCGCGAACCCCCCCGCCATGGGGCCACAACGGGGTAAGGCAGCGGTAGCAAGGCAGGAGTAGCGGGAAGCCCATGGCGGCGCATTGATTTGTGGGGCATTTCCCAGTCAGTGCGCCGCTGTCTTCGCCCCGTTCCAGGCTGGGACATCGGCCGGAGTGCATGGGCCGCCTCCAAGGCTGGCTGGGTGCCGATTCGCACGTGCTCAATCTGACGCGGCCGAGCGCACTGCCGGCCTCGCGCCCGCTCCGGGAGGCCAAGGCACGAGCAATCAGCAGCTTCATTGGTCTCCATTGGCCATCTCTTCTGGTTCCCTCTGAAGTGCCGTGCGCTCACGGTGCCTGATTAGCTCTCGATGCAATCCAGCACTCCTGCTTGGGCGTGCAGGCTGCCTCGACGGCCGGAGGCATGTTCTTGTTCATCAATCCTCAGTGATCCATGATCAGGCCAATTCCTGGGATCGCCCAGAGTCCATGGGGAGCTTCTCGCCTTTTCCTGAAACTCCTGGATCCACCTCGCCAGCATCCGCGGAACGCGCACTGGTGGGATCCGGGCTCTAGGCCTGCGGAGTGAACACCTCTCCAGAACCCTGTTAGCGCTCCAGCAGTTTCCAGAAGCTCCACCGCTGGCCAAAGGCCTCCCGCAATCGCCCGGCAAAGCTGCTGTGGGGCTCCACATCTTGCCAGTCGTCGATGCGGGCATCCAGCAACTCGCACTGACGTAGGTGCTCGGCGGCGTAGCGGTAGCGATTGGAGCGGCCCATCGATAGGGCAAATACCACCATCGTCCGCAACAACAAGCTGGCCGCCACCGGGTAGTCGGCGCTGAGGCGCTCGGCGGCCGGTTCATAGATCTCATAGGCCTCGCCCTGCCAGGCCTCCCAGTTGTCGATCACATACCGGGCGGCCCTGGGCAAGGCAGGCCAGAACACCAGGAACCGCAACACCGCCAGGGGCCTGCGGTGCTGCTCCACCACGGCCAGCGCCCGCTCCTCCGCCTCCACTTCGGCGAAGTCCTCCAGTCGCTTCAGGTAGTCGCGCAGCATCGGAATCGAGAGCGTTTGAAGGAATACCTGCCAGCGATGTTGCTGGGCCTCCTCGCTGCGCCCCAGCGTGTCGAGCACGGTGATGCGGGTGGCGTGCCACGCCTCGGCGGCCATGATCTCCGTTACAGCGGCGGCGCGGTCCAGCACCTGCAAGGCCTGCTCGGCCCGGCCACCCCGGAGCAGCTGGCCGGCCACCGCCGCGGCGGTGTCGGGCCAGGAGAGCTGGTTCGGATCGAACAGCTTCACATAACCATCCAAATCGCCTCGGCCCAACGCCAGCTGCTCCATCAACGGGTGTTCCACCCCGCCGCGCTCCAGCAGGGCCTCCTGCAGCTGCCCCAGCCCCGCCGCTCCCAACTGTGGTGCCAGCGCTGGGATCAGCCCCTCGAACTGGCCGTAGCGGTTCTCCTGGAGCAGCTCGGCCGCATGCTCCACCAACACCTGGGAATCGCAGCCCGCCAATGCGGCGAGGTTGGCCAGCTCCGCTACCGCCCGCTGGAACAGGCCGAGCACCGCCCCGGTGGCGTCGCCGCTGCGGTCCAGCACCCCTTCCGACAGCTCCAACAGCCGCACCTGCAGCTCCAGCGCCAAGGCGGGACTGTCCGCAGCAATCGGCCCCAAGATGGCCTGCTGTTGGGCCTCGAGATCCGCTAACAACGCCTTGCGTTTGGCGGCCGTGATGAAGGTGCTGGAGCGGGCGATGGCCGCAAGACGCTTGCGCACCTCCTGGGCGGCCCCCTCAGAGCCATCGGCGGCGGCGAGGGCTAGGCGCAATCGCCGTTGGATCACGGCGTTGCCGGTGCTGACCTCGATCAGCAACTCCGCCAGCGCCGCCGCTCCCAACGCTTCGAGATTGCGGGCGTTGAGGCTGCGTTTGATGGCCATGGCCCGGGGAGTCCTGCCAAGAGAATGCCGTGGGGTGGCCCAGCCGGTTGGGCGCTGCGGCAACGCGGGGCTCACCTGGGATGAGGGCGAAGCCGCTGGTGTGCCCATGGGAGCCGGGAGTGCCGCGTTCGGGGCTGCAGGCCGGCTCGAAACTGCGCTGGCGCAAGGATGTCCCGCCCGCCCATCCGCTGATCCCAGCGGAACCACTCCTGTCAGCCTGAGGTCCGTGGGTGCTCAGGGCCGTGAGGCTTCGGGCTGCCTGGAAGGCACGCATCCAAAGCCCCAGGGACGCGGTGATCGGCGCTGGCTGGGGTGGCCATCACCCGCAGCATCGCCTCGATCGGGCCCGAGCTCCTGGGGATTCAGATCCGCCATGCCAGCCGGATCCCCGCAGGCTCTGGGCACCATGGGATCGGGAGCAGCCTGGGGGAAGGGCGGCCTCTCCGCGGATTGCGGCGCTCCGGATGCTGCACCTGAACCTCACGGCTTGGGCGGGTCAACCGCACCGTGGGCGAGATCGAGCCGAGGCAGGCCCCCTTGGGCGTCTGGCGCAACGAGCTCCGGGCTGCTCAGCCGCCGTTCCAACGGCGGCTGCCCCAAACCGTCAGCCGCCGGACCTGCCGAACCATTGCCGGTACCACTGGGCCATCTGCTCGATCTCCTGGCTCTGCACCCGCACCATCGCCGCCTCCAGCTCGCGCAGCTGCGGGTGCTCGCTGGTCCAGGCGGCGTGGGAGGCCATCATCACGCCCATGCGCTGATGGGGAATCATCTGCTCGATGAAGGCGCGATCGAAATCGGTGGCGCTCTTGAGGGCCTCAAGGCTGGTGCCCATCCCCATCCCCATGCCGGGGCCCATCCCCGCCGAGTCCATCCCCATCCCTGGGCCCATGCCCATTCCCCGACCAGGGCCCATCCCCATCCCCATGCCCGGGCCCATGCCAACGCCAGCTGGCAGGCGCCAAGCCGGCACCTCGCCCCCATACCACTGCTGATACCACTGGCGCATCTGCGCGATCTCGCGGCTCTGGCTGGTGATGATGCGCTGGGCCAGGGCCTTGATCTCCGGTCGCCGGGCCCGGGTGATGGCCAGCTCCGCCATGGCGATCGCCCCCTGGTGATGGGGAATCATCATCACGATGAACCGGGCATCGGAGGAGCGTTGCGGGAGCGGCCCAGCGCCGCGACCCAGCGCCGACACCGCGGCACGGCCCGGAGGCTCCAGCGGCTTGGGGGCTCCCTGGACGGCTGGTTGAAGCGCCAGCGGCAGCAGTGCCGCCGTGGCCAAGCCGAGCCACGCCGCACGAACCCTGAAGACGTGACAGAACCGTATTGCCATGGGGCACCTCCGCCCAAGGGCTGTCTCCAGCTTGGTCGCGGTTTCTCGAAGCGATCACCCGGCTTCCACCGGGCCGGGGGCACCCCAAGGCGTCGCCCCCGCTCAGCCCAGGGCCTGCTTGAGCGCAACCAGGCCAAACACCAGGAACAGCCCCCCGCTCAGCCTGTAGAGCAACTTCTCGCTGAGGCGACCGCCGATCCACCTGCCGGCGCCCACCGCCAACCAGGTGACCAGGGCGTGGCCGAGCAGGGTTCCCGCCAGCAGGCCGGCGAAGCTGAAGGCCGGGGCGGTGGCCAGGAAGATGGTGGTGAACTGGGTGCGGTCGCCCAACTCGGCGAGGAACACCAACACAAACGCCTCCCAGATCACCGCCCAGGTGCTGCGAATCGGGTGGCGGCTTTCGGCCTCCGCGATGGTTTGCTGAGCCTCCTTTTCCTCCTCTTCGGCTTCATCGGCCCCCATGGACTGGGCATCGATCAGCAACTTCACCCCAAAGCCGAGGAACAGAACCGCCGCCAGCCAGGGCACCACGCTCGCTGGCAGCAGCTCCCGCAGCCCGTAGCCCAAGCCCAGCGAGAGCAAGGTAACGGCGGCAAGGGCGGCGAAGGCGCCGATGAACACAGGCCTGGCGCGGTGCCGCGCCGCCAGGATCAGCGCCATGAAAAACGTCTTGTCCCCCAGCTCGGCCAGGGTGATGGCGGTGAGGCTGGCCCCAAAGGCCGCCACCGCCGGATCGGAGTGAAGCGGAGTGCTCATCGACCCAGCTTGGGGCAGGCCCCCTGCGGCAGGAGATCGCTGGCGGCGGTGCTGGGCCCAACGCCCACACGCTTCTGGCGGCGGTTGCGCGGGATCGGCTGGTGCGGTGGCGGCAGCTGCCGCGGCAGGTGGGGCATGGTGACCCGCGGAGCAGAGGCGTTGGCGGCAACCGGGCGCTTCATGGTGCTGGCGTGGTGGCTGGGGATCCGATGGTTTCCAGCTGCAGGGTGCTGTTGCGAATCCCCAAGGCTGCCAGCCGCCGCTGCGCCAGCTCCAGCAGTTGATCGGTGCTGAGGGCCTGCTGCCGCAGCCGCTCCGGATCGATGCGCAAATGGGAGGTGAGGGCCGTGCGGGAGGTGCTCAGACCCCAGACGTGCAACGCGTCCACCGCCTGCACGGCCGGCAGTGAGGCCAGAACCGCTTCCACCCGGGCGAGGTCGATGTGGCGCGGGGCGGCGTCGAGGTTGAGGGCCAGCGCCTCGCGCAACAGGCCCAGGGCGCTCCACAACACCGCGCCGCCCACGCCGAGGGCGGTGAGCGCGTCGAGCCAGAACCAGCCGGTGGCGCCCACCAGCAGCGCGCTGACCAGCACCGCCACCGAGACGGCGGCATCGGTGAGCAGGTGCAGCACGGCGGCCCGTTGGTTGAGGTCGTGCTGATGGTCGTGGCCAAACAGCCGGGCCGAGAGCAGGTTGATGGCAATGCCGGCCGCCGCCGCCCAGGCCACCGGGGTGGCGAGCAGCGGCACCGGGTCCAACAACCGTTGGATCGCTTCCACCACCACCACCGCGCCGGCCGCGAAGATCAGCAGGCCATTGATCAATGAGACCATCTGGGTGCTGCGTCCGAACCCATAGGTGAACCGCCCCCGGGCGGGCCGACGGCTGAGCCGGTCTGCGCCCCAGCCCAACGCCAGGCCCACCACATCGCCGAGGTTATGGAGGGCATCGCCGATCAGCGCCAGCGATCCGAAGCCGAAACCGATGGCCAGCTGCAGGGCCGTCAGGCCGCTGTTGAGGGCGATGCTCCAGCGGAATGCGCTGGAGGCTTGAGAGGCGCTGGCATGGTCGTCGCCCGGGTCGTGGCCGTGGTCATGAGGCTCCGATCCGTGCCGGTGCAGGCCGCCCATGGATCAGGTCTCCGGCTGGGCGGCGAGGTAAAGGGCGATCATTTCCTCCATGCCCTTTTGGGTGCGACCGTGGGGGCGCAAGCCCTTGGCGGCCCAGACCCGATCAAGCCGCATGCGCAGGTCCTCTGGAATCCAGCAGGAGAGCAGCACCTTGCCCGCACGGCTGGAGGTGCAGTGCTTGTCAGCCATCGACGGCCTGAGATCGCTTTGAAAAATGTATACCTGTCGACGCATGGCAGGCGGGGAGGCCGTCTGAGAAGGGAAGGAGCAAAGGTGGGCGGCACCCTGGCGGGACAGCAGGGCTCAGACCAACGGGTCCTGGCCCCCAGGGCTGCCTCAAAGTCCTCCCAAGCGACCCGATCTCGCGGCCTCGGTACCACCAAAACTTGCGTCAGCTCCTGCTGGATCACCCTGAATGCAGCAGACCCTGAGCCTTGCGAGCTCGGAAGAGCAACTTTCAGCCAGCCCTGCCTGGCCCCCTGACCGTCAACGCCAAAGACCTGGTAGGGGTCGGGCGCGAGATGCCCTCAGGCGCCCGGTTCCTCCACCAGGCTCTGCACCATCACCACAGCATCCACGTACCCCAGTCGCGGGTGGCGAAACGCCCCGGGCACGCTTCCGACGATCTGAAATCCATTGCGCCTCCAGCACCGCAGGCCAGCGGTGTTGGTGCTCACCACCAGGTTGAACTGCATTAATCGATAGCCCAACTGCCGCGCTGTGTGCAGCGAGTGCTGGCACAGCTGGCTGCCAAGCCCCTGGCGCCGGCAGTGCGGCGCCACCACATAGCCGGCGTTGGCCACATGGGCACCGAGGGCCAAGGCATTGGGCTTCAGGTAGTAGGTGCCCAACAGGGCCCCCGCGACATCGGTGGCCACCATCACCACCTGGGTGTGATCCACCCAGGCCACTCGAGCCTCGGTTGCGGTGATCGCCGGATCGTGGGGAAAGGTCTCCCCTGCCCGGAACACGGGCTCAAGCAGGGCCCAGACCGCCGGCCAGTCGGCCGGTTCGTAGGCACGGATCCGCACGGGTAGGTTGGGCGCGACCAGGGGGTGAGAGGCGACGGGGCCGCGATTGTCGCAACGTCGGCCCGATGACCCACCTGTTTCGCGGGCGCTTCGCCGCTTGCGAATGCGCCCTTGCAGGCGCAACGGCACGGGCGTGGCGTCGGCGCCGCCGTCTTTGACGCTGTCGCCGCCAGCACAATCGCCACCGTGGCCGCCGCCACAACTGCCGCCGCCAGCACTATCGCCACCGCCACCACCGAGGCCGCCACCGCCACCGCCACCGCTACCGCCACCGCCGCGGCGACGCACACCAAACGCGCATCCCGGCACCGAAGCGTTGTGTTCCGCCCCGCTCAGTTCAAGATGGCTTGCTCCCACGCTTGTATCGATGTCGGGTCTGATCGCGTTCCCCGCCTTGCTGTTCGCCACCACCGTCTGGTGGCTCAGCGGCGCCCCACCCGTAGCGGCGGGAACCAACCCAGCCGGCTCGGCGGCGGTGCCGGCGGTGTACGCCACTCAGGCGGAAGCGGAAGCCGCCGCCGCGAGGTTCGGATGTACCGGCGCGCACCGGATGGGCAAGCAGTGGATGCCTTGTGCGCAGCACTCCAACGGCGGTAGCGGTCCCCAGCCCGCCAGTGGCCACTGATGGGGGCCAACGGCAACTGCGGTTCGAAACCACGACGCCTGGCGGTGGGCATCGCCCCCCTGGGGATCGTTTCGATCGGCATCGTGCCGATGGGGGTGGTCAGCATCGGGGTGGTGCCGATGGGCGTGATCAGCCTGGGCGTTGTCGGGATGGGGGTGCTGAATGCCACCGTCGTGGGAATGGGGGTTCTGATCGCTGGTGTGAATGTGATGGGTGTGTGGTGGGTCGGCGTGGAGGGCATGGGGCCGTTTCGGTTGGGGGCCCAAGCACCTCTGGTGCATCAGCACCACGGATCCGGCCAGGTGCTGGAGGAGGCGAACCGCGGTAATGGCAACGTCTACGCCTATCCGAGCCGCGAGGTCGCCCTCCAGAAAGCCAGGCTGCTGGGCTGCAGCGGCGTGCATCGCATGGGCGACCTCTGGATGCCTTGCGAACACCATGCGGAGCCCTGAACCCAGAACCCAGAACCCGATTTTTATGGCGCCTGGCGCCTTGGTCAGCGGCAGGGGTTCGGCGCTCAAACCTCGAGCCGCAAGGCGATGGAGAATCGGATCGGATCGGATCGGGTTCGCAGGTGAGCGGTAGGGCAGGGCCGCTTCGCCCGCTCCTCAACCCCGCCGATGCGGCGCAGACCCAGAACGCGGAGGTCTTCGGGCGCCGCACCAGAGCCCGCATCCCGTGGTTCGGGAACCGCAAGGCAGGACCAGCGGCGATGGCTGGAACCCCGCCCCGCGGCTCCGGCTCAAGCCAGGCCCCCCACCAGGGGCCACCAGCGATCAGCCTCCACCAGCTGCCGGTCGGAGAGACCCGCCACCCGGCGAAGCTCCGCCGCCTGGCTGTCGAGCAACGAGCCGTGGAGGTCCGGGCCCAGGGCCTGCTGCATGAGCGTGCTGTGGCCGAACGCCGCGGAGGCCTCGGCCAAGGTGCTCGGCAGCCGAGGCACCTGGCCGTGGGGCAGCAAGGCCGGATCACCGCGCAGCGGTTCGGGCAGCTGGCGCGGTTGGTCTAGGCCCGCCGCCACCACCGCCTGCACCGCCGCCACCAGCAGGTAAGGGTTGGCCGCCAAATCCGCCACCTTCAGCTCCAGGTGGGCTGCGGCGCCATCGTGAGCGGCGGGGATCAGGCGTAGGGCGGCCTCGCGGTTTTCGATTCCCCACACCTGATATGGGGCAGCCCAGGAGCTGGGCGCCAGTCGCTGATAGGAGATCACCTGGGGGCAGGCCAGGGCCAGAAGGGCTGGAAGCTCCTCCAACAGGGCCGCCAGCACGGCGGCTCCCGCCGCGGTCAGCCCGCCGGGGCCGTCGCCGCCCTGCAGCAACGGCACACCATCGCGCAGGGCGCTCAGGTGCAGATGCCCACCGTTACCAACGCGCTCCTGGCTCGGCTTGGGGCTGAAGCTGCAGCGCCAGCCGAAGCGGCGGGTCACCCGTTGAACCACCAGCTTGGCGTGAACCAAGCGGTCAGCGGCTTCCAGGCAGGTTCCAGGCGGCAGGGACAGTTCGAACTGGCTGGCACCGTATTCGGGATGGAACTGCAGCCAGGGGATGCCGGCACGCTCGCAGGCGTCCAAAAGCGCTGTGGCGTAATCCAGGCCTTCCATAAGACGATCGGCGCCGTAGGGACCACCGAGCACGGCCGGCATGGGATTGCCCTCCTCATCGGCGCTGGCCACCAGCCACTCCAGCTCAAACCCAGCCATCAGCGCCACACCCCGTTCAAGCAACCGCTCTTGCTGCAGGCGGCAAAGGAGACGCTGGTCGCTGGCGTAGGGGGCACCGGAGCGCTCAAAGCGTTCCCCCGGCGCCCATCCCCAGCCACTGGCGGGCTCTAGCGGGGCCAGAGCGCTGGCATCGGCCCGCAGGCGCAGGTCGCCGTCAGGGCAAGCGAGGCGATGGTTCGCGTCGATGGAGCCATCGGCACGGAAGGCATCCGACACGGGAGAGAAACCAACCCCAACCGTCGACGCCGCATCAAAGGCTGAAATTGGCACCACCTTGACCAGAGGTGCGCCGGCGTGGTTGACCCAGGTGATCGCCACCCAGCGAATCCCCTGATCCGCCAAGGCGGCAGCGCTCGGTGACAACGGAGGCGACATCTGTGGCGGACGGGATTCCGCCATGCTTGCTCTGGTTCGCGTCTCTTGCATGAAATCCTGCGAGCTGCCGCGCAGGTGGCAGCTTGGCGCCCCAGGCTTGTTGCTGGTGGACCTGCAGCAGGGAACCTGCGGCGACGCCCAACCCGTCCCCAGGCCGAGCTTGGATCGGCTGTTCAGGTCCCACACCCTGCCGGCGGCCCCGAGGGTTCTGGCGGCGGCTCGGCAGAACGGGCTGGAGGTGATCCACACCCTGATCGCCAATCTCACCGCCGATGGCCGAGACCGCAGCTTCGATTACAAGCGTTGCGGCATGGGATTCCCTCCCGGTCGTCGCGGTACTGAGGTGATCCCCGAACTAGCACCGCTGAGCGATGAGTTGGTGCTGCCGAAGAGCTCCTCATCGCCGTTCAACTCCACAACCATTGATGACCTGCTCCGCAACATCGGTCTGCGCAACTTGGTGGTGATCGGCCTGCTCACCGACCAGTGCATCGATCACACGGTCAAGGATGCTGCCGACCAGGGCTACCAGGTGGTGTGTGTGGAGGACGGCTGCCAGGCGTAGATGCCAGACCCTCATCATGCTGCACTGGCATGTTTTCGCGGTTATGCGGATCTCCTGAGCGTGGATCAGTTTGAACAGGTGCTGCGGCAATGGGGTGGAGCGAACAGTCCAGCGACGAACACATGAGGGGGCATGGAACAGCTGGAATCTGGCTAGACCAGAGAAGCGCCTGTGGCGCCTCGATGCACGCTCTTTGAGATCGAGCTGTGGCAGGGTTTTCAGCGGGAGCCCTGGGGGTGGAGCTCCTGCCATTGGCGACGCAGAGACTCTGCTGGAGGGCCAGGTGAGTTGTTCACTGGCTCCCAGGCTTGCCAGCACCTACCCTAGAATTGAGGCAGCGAGTGGGTCGGGAAAAATGGGTTTGTCTAAGCGCCGCAGCAGCGCTTGTTGCCGCGCGGATGAATCGATCTTCGGGAGTATCGATCTCAGTCAATAAGATGGAAGGCCATCTGCAATGGTGAGAATGGATGGTTTACACCATAGAAGCTGAGCAAAACCTGCGCATCATCCGCCCCATCCTCTGGGTGCATTGCTGAAGAAATGCCCAAGAATTCGCCCGTTAGAATGGGCGGCGAGCTGTCAAAAATGCAAGTAACGTGATTAGATTGATGGATTCTTCGGGAAACAGTTTTGCAGGCAAATGTTGACTTCATGTCCTAGTGTTTCCCTTGTCTGCTGAGAAATGCTAAAATCAACTGTAGGTCCGCAGCGCGGCTGCTCTCACTAAAGTACCCAATGCCGATTCGCCGTAATGCTTCGCCTAGACCGGGCTCTTTCCAGCTTAATGACATGAGAGTGGATATCATCGTGCATCTCTGTGACGCCCCGATCGCTTTTATCATGACTCCATACAAGGTGTTGTTGTTTTGACCTTAATGGATATTTTGCCACGACCAAATATGGTTCGGCTATTGCGGTCAGCCTGGAAGGAAGAACGCCAAAGCCCCATGGAGCCCCGCCCCTCACTACGCAGCCTGGGTTTTGCGCTCCTGGTGATGACACCCCTGCTTGCCATTCACCTCAAGGTGCGCAGTGATGCTGTGCTTCGTCAGCAGCAATCCAATCGCGAAGATACTGTGGCGCTGATGGAAGCCGCGTTTTCCAGCACCAGCCGCATTGCCCGTGATTGGGGCCAATGGGATGACGCTTATCGCTTTGCTTTGGGTCGCAATCCTGGCTATGTGCATAACAATCTTGAGACTGGCGCCCTGTTTGATGCTGGTGCCATCATGGTGATGCTTCGGCCTGATGGCTCGCCAATGCTCGTTCATGCTGCTCCACGCTTTCGCTTGAAATCCTACGGGGCATTGATTCGTTGCGCTCAAGATAATCGCGGACCTTTTGATAGTTTGCGGAGCACCATCAGGGTTGCTTGCCAAGCAGATAACGGATCTCTCTATCTGGGAACAGCCACACCGGTGAGCAACAACACTGCCACGGCACCATCCGCTGGCACGGTAGTCATGTTTGACCCGCTGATGCGAGGAGAATATAAGGATTCGATCCGCAGGCGACTGGAGACCCTACGCCAGGAGTTGATCTTCGTTCCACAGCGTCAGATGGGGTCATTCGCCTTCGACCCGCTCTACCCGTTGATCAGGTCGAGTAACGACACAATGCTGGCGATGCGACAGCCCTCACTGCTGCCGATTCTTGGACGTTCCCTGGTCGAAGATCTCCCCTTGTTGGCCGCAGTCCCCTTGTTGGCAATTATTGGCCGGGCGGTAGCGCTTCTCGGGCGACGTCGACGCCGAATTGTACTGCTTCAGGCAGAACGACAGGCTAACCACCGCATCCGCCGGGCATGTCGGCAACTCGATGGCCTGCTGCAGGGGCTCTGGCCGAGTGATCTCAAACTGCCCAGCTCCCAAGCAGAGCTGAATCACCCAAATGATGAGGTCCCCCAAATCCCCAACCGCTTGCAGCTGTCCCCATCAGAACCTGAAGATGCGAATCAAGAACGGAATCTGGCTCGTGTGACGCAACGCGTGCAGCAATTTCTGCTAAGTGCCAGCAGTCTCGCCTTGCTGGACCCGTTAACCCAGCTCGCCAACCGACGCTACTTCATGTCCAAAATCAGGGAACTGACGGCACGTTACAGATTGCTGGGTCAGTCATTTGCCCTGCTGTTTGTAGACGTTGATAAATTTAAGATCATCAACGATACTTATGGTCATGCCGTCGGTGATGCAGTTCTTATCAGTGTATGCCAGCGACTGCAAGCTGTGCTTTTTGCCGGTGATTTCATCGCCCGCTACGGCGGTGATGAGCTAGCGGTGATTCTCGATCCCAGTACCCATCAGGATCAATCCCAGGAGGCCTTGATCCAAGCTGCACGGGCAAGGGCAGAGGCCATGGTCAACACGCTGATGTCTCCAGTGATGGTTGGCACGTTATCCATTGCTGTCAGCATTAGCATCGGCATTAGCCTGGTTGATCCCGATGACACTGATATCTCGGAGATCATCCAACGTTCTGATCTTGCCATGTACCAGGCAAAGCGCAGTCATCATCGACGGGTCATTGGTCCAGATGACGTCAGTAGCGACCCGCAACCCAACAACTATGATCTGTTCAATGATCTGATGCTGGCGATTCGCAGCCATCAGCTGCAGGTGTTCTTCCAACCGATCGTCAGAGCCGAAGGCGGCTGGCATGGCTTTGAAGCCCTGGCACGCTGGCACCACCCGCAGCGCGGCTGGGTGGAGCCGCTGCAGTTTTTGGACCTTGCTGAACAGCATCGCCAAACCCATCTATTGGTTGATGAGTTAATCCGGGTGTCCATGCATGGTTTTCAGCAGCTTAACCGTAAATTTCCAGGCTTGCAGTATTATCTCAATCTGGTCCCCAATCAGCTCCTTGATCCTCAGCTCGCGCATCGCCTGCTGGATGAGCTGAACAGCAGAAATCTCCGGGCTGAATCCTTGACGCTGGAGTTGACTGAGTATTCGATCCTGGAATCGCGTGCGGCCGTTGGCTCCAATCTTCGGACACTCCGGCAGGCAGGGATGAATCTCGCACTCGACGATTTTGGGACTGGCTACTCTTCGCTTGTTCTGCTCAAGACCCTACGACCTGATGTGGTGAAGATCGATCAATCATTTATCCAGGCGATTCGTCATGATTCTGATGCACTGCATATCATCTCTTTGATCGCCGGGCTGGCTCCTCGGCTTGACCTTGAGTTGATCGCCGAGGGACTTGAGGATCGCAGCGTGCTGCCTCAATTGATGGATGTTGGTATCGCATTGTTTCAGGGATTTGAATTCGGTCAACCAGCTTCACTTGACGATTGGCTAGCCAAAGACGTTGCTTCGGCCGGTACAATTCAAGCCTAACCCGCTGATGTGTCTGCTAAAAATGCCTGGTATTTGGTGTTTCCTCAGCCGGAAACCTGCCGGTGGAGATCTTCATGCTTTCAGCGTGGAAGCCAATTCTGGCTTCTGGAATACGGTCCCGTTCATGCATTCCCGCTTGATTCTGGCTGGGTTTCTATTGGGTTGATCCAGGGGGTTTCTGGTCGCGTCTTCATGGCTCTGGGGCGCCTGATGTGCCGCCGATTTCTGAGGATCCAGCGTTGTTTCTGCCATGCCATTGATGGGACGACTGCGAAAGTGGCTGGGTTGACAAATCCGAGAAATGGAGTGTCCAATCCGAGCAATGGCAGCTGTTGAATGCAGTTGATGGGGCCTCGCGTTGGCGCCGCGAGTCGTCCGATGGCTGCCACGAACCTTGCCCTCAACCGTCGGAGGCGGAATTGGTCGTCTCCGCGCAGGTCTTCGCCGGGGGGGCGGGGTCTAAAACCAGTTGATCTGAGTCTTAACACGAAGTGCCCCACATCTGTGGTGCGTACTGAACCCTCCTCCCGGCGGTTTCAAGGCACGATCGGCCCATCCAGGTGCAGCAGAGCATGAGCATGGCCCGTTTCCTGATGTGTGCGCCCAGCCATTACGAAGTGGACTATGTCATCAACCCGTGGATGGAGGGCAATGTGCACCGCGCCTCCCGTGATCAGGCCCAAGCCCAATGGCGGCAGCTGCACGATCTGCTGGCGGCACGGGCTGCCGTCGACCTGATCGATCCCCTGCCTGGCCTGCCCGATTTGGTGTTCACGGCCAATGCCGCTGTCGTCTTGGGGACCACCGCGGTGCTCGCCCGATTTTTTCATCCTGAACGCCAAGCCGAAGAACCCTGTTTCCAGGAATGGTTCGAACGCTGGGGCTGGAAGGTGGTGCTGCTCCCGAAGGACCTCCCCTTCGAGGGCGCGGGCGATGCGCTGCTCGATCGTGGTGGTGGCTGGTTGTGGGCGGGGTATGGCTTCCGCTCTGAGCTGGATGCCCATCCGCTGCTCGCCCAGGCCCTGGGGGTGGAGGTGCTGTCCCTGCGGTTGATCGACGAGCGTTTTTACCACCTCGACACATGCCTTTGCCCTCTTAGCGACGGCACATTGCTGTATTACCCCCCAGCCTTTGATTTCCACTCCAACCGTTTGATTGAAGCCCGGCTCAGCCCCGAGAAGCGCCTGGCCGTGGAGGAGGCCGATGCCCTGGCGTTTGCCTGCAATGCCGTGAATGTTGATCAGGCAGTCATCCTCAATCAGGCCAGCCCCAGCCTGCATCAACGCTTGCAGGAGCGTGGATTTGATGTTGTCGAGACCCCTTTGGGCGAGTTTCTCAAGGCCGGTGGCGCCGCCAAGTGCCTTACCCTGCGGCTCGACGAACCCAACCGCGCCACCGCAGCCGTGGAGCCCACCGCGTGGGCGCCTGCCGCCGCCGCCGCCGCCGCCGCCGTTGTCGCGGCCCCGATCAGGCCGCTCTCTGTTGACAACGGAGCAACCGCGGCCGGTCGCCACACTGCCGCTGCACCGGCCGCCGAGGCCATCGACCAACAGCGAGGCTCTGGCGGGCTGGTCGCTCCCCACCGCACGATCCGCCTGCGGGGGCACCTGCTTGATTCGGGCCTGATCAATCGCGTGTTAGATCGCATTGTTGAAGGGGGCGGTAGCTTCCAGGTGCTCAACTTTGCCCTCGGGCAACAGCGCCACAGCCCCTCCCATGCCGCGATCCGCGTGAGTGCCCCGGATGGGGACGTGTTGGCGGAGCTGATGGCCCAGCTGATCGAGCTCGGCGCTGAATCGATCGAAGACGAGGAACGGGACGCGGCCCTGGCGCCGGTGGACCAGGATGGCGTGGCCCCGGACGACTTTTATGTCAGCACCATCTACCCCTCGGAAGTGCGGCTTGACGGGCGCTGGTGGCCGGTGACCCGACAGCGCATGGATGGGGCCCTGGTTGTCCGTCCCTCCTCCAACGGCACCGAGGTCGCCTTTGCGGTGGAATGCCGGCTGCTGCGGGATTTGCGGGTTGGCGAGCAGGTGGTGGTGGGAGTGGAAGGTCTGCGCACCCAGCGACGGCGCCCGGCGCGCGAGGGCAAGGACAGTGACTTTGCCTTTATGGCCGCGGGCGTTTCCAGCGAGAGGCGGGTGGAGCTGGTGGTCGAGCAGATCGCCTGGGAATGGTGCCGCCTGCGCGAACGTCAGGCCCGGGTGGTGGTGGTGGCCGGTCCTGTGGTGATCCATACCGGTGCCGGCGGCCATTTGGCCTGGTTGGTTCGCGAGGGATACGTCCAGGCGTTGCTGGGCGGCAATGCCATTGCGGTGCATGATGTGGAGCAAGCCCTCATGGGCACCTCCCTGGGGGTGGATCTGCAACAGGGGGTCGCGGTCCACGGCGGCCACCGCCATCACCTCAAAGCGATCAACACGATTCGTCGCTGCGGTGGCCTGGCGGCTGCGGTGGAGCAGGGCGTGCTGAAGGAAGGCATCTTCCATGCCTGTCTTCGTCGTGGCGTGCCGTTCGTGCTGGCTGGCTCCATCCGCGATGACGGACCGTTGCCGGACACGGAGATGGACCTGATCGCCGCTCAAGCGGCTTACGCCCATGCTCTGCAAGGGGCCGAGATGGTGTTGATGCTTTCCTCGATGCTGCATTCCATTGGCGTCGGCAACATGACCCCCGCTGGCGTGAAGTTGGTGTGTGTGGACATCAATCCCGCGGTTGTGACCAAGCTGAGCGACAGGGGCTCGCTGGAGTCGGTGGGTGTGGTGACGGATGTGGGTCTGTTCCTCAGCATGCTGGTGCGCCAACTGCAGCGGCTGGCTATGCGCTGAGTGGGCCGCCCGAGCATCCCAGGCTGGATTCGCAGCGACCCAGCCTGGATTCGCAGCGACCCAGCCTTTCTTGCTCGCCCTTCTTTAAGACGGGCGAATCCCTAGATGCTGGATCGCTCCGAGGCGTTGGTGGCACAAGAGATGGCTTGTGAGGGGCTCTCCACGGAGGCGCAAGGGTTGATGGGGCTCACCGCAACAGATCTCAACGGGTCCGCGACGCTCAACGGGACGGCTGCAGGTCAGGCTGGGGGCGGTGAGCTACCGCCTTGTCGCATGGCTTTCAGGGAACTGCGCACACGGCTGATATTCACACCGAGTTGCTCGGTGCCGAAGAGCGAGCCGGGGGAATCTTCCCAGCTGGCCGACAACACCCCATAACTAAGGCCGACCAGCCCCAGGACGAAACAGCCTCCGGAGGCCAGCAGCGTCGCCACTGGAGGCACGTCGACAATCTGACGGCTGACGAGGAAATAGCTCCCCACAAACACGCCCATGCCCAGCAGCGATGGCAGCCCAGTGGCAATAGCAATGCGGCGCAGCATGCGCTGCGCAACCGCCTCCGGAATCACCTGGCTGCCCTTGGGCTGGGCAGTCTTGCCCGGGCGGTTTCCGCCTTGACCCCTTGCTCTGCTGGAGGAGACGGCGGGGGCCTTGGCGCTGCCGGTGGCTGCCGCAGCAAATCCAGTGACGTCGGACTTGCCCTGCGTGATGGGGCTCGATGCGCCAGAGCTCTGCTTGTTGCCCTTGCCAGGCCGAACGCCTGAACTCTGGGACTTGGCGACACTGCCATTCATGGCGGAGCTGTCGCGGCCGCGGCCGCTGCTCTTGGAGGCGGATTGCCCCTCGGACTTGTCTCCCGAGGAGGCCTTGTCTTGCCCGTCTGCGGCAAAGGAGCGGGGTTTGGGGCGGGCCATGCCCAGGATCAACCGCGGATGCCGAGGGTGCTGATCAGGGTGCTGTAGCGCTCCTCGC
>JBKCTK010000125.1:0-4836 GCA_046319055.1 Synechococcaceae cyanobacterium | reverse complement strand
ATTGGGAGATGTTCATTCTTCCACCAAGGCAAGGATGAAGATTGCCAATATCCATCGAATCCGAGGCAGGCTCGACCAGGCTTCGAATCTCTACAAAGACGGAATTTTAATCTTCGAGCGGTTGGGTGACATGCGTGCGAGGGCGATCACGATCGGCAAACTTGCTGATGTCCTACAGCAACGAGGTCAATTAGACGAGGCCCTGCGCCTGCGGCAGCAGGAACAACTTCCGGTGTTTGAGCGGCTGGGCGATGTGCGCTCGCGGGCGATCACCCTTGGCAAGATTGCTGAGATCCTGCTGGTTCGTGGCCAGCCGCAAGAAGCCTTGCGCATTTGCCAGGAGGACGTGCTGCCGGCCTTAGAACAGCTGGGCGACAGCCGCTCCACAGCTTTCAGCATGGGGCAGATTGCCGATATCTTGAGAAGTCAAGGCCGGTTCCGAGAAGCTCTGCGCATCCGCCAAGAGGAAGAGCTGCCTGTGTATGAACGATTAGGTGATATCCGCTCCAAAGCCATCGCCTTGGGTCAGATCGCCGACATTCTTCAGGCTCAAGGCCAGCTGAATGAAGCGCTGCGCTTGCTTCAAGAGGATGTGTTGCCACCATTGGAGAAGCTGGGGGCCAAGCGAGAGATCGCCATCAGCCAGCAGAAGATTATGGAGATTGCAGCGGCCCTCAGATCGCCTCCACTGGCAACCCCAGGCGCCCAGTCCGTGACTGATCCGACTCACACCTGATCGACTGGATGGAGCCTGGCCAGCCGCGGCCACTGGCAGAGCAGCCGCCGCCGGCTGAGCTTTCGTCTTCCCGCTGCTGGGGACCCGACCCCCAGGATTCCCAGCGGTGTTCGGCTTCCCCGCAGCGACCCTCTTGGATGCCGTACCGCGGTCCTCCGCTCTTGCCGCCTAGCGGCGTGGCGGAGGCAGTCCGATGTCTAGCGTTGCTTGAGTTGCGAGTCCGTTGGTGGCGGCGACGTCTGCCGGCGACCCTGTCGAGGTGCGCCACCACAACTGCCTCGGCCCAGACTGGGGGTTGCGGCGCAGAGGTGCGATTGGCCCTGAATCCCCTGGCGTAAGCGGATTTTTTAAATGGGGGTCCCGAGGATCGAACTCGGCTAAGGCGAATTATGAGTTCGCTGCATTCACCAGATTGCTAGACCCCCGTGCCTCTGATGCGGCAAGCCTCACCAGAGGCCCCGCACCCTACCGCCGGAGACGGGCTTGGCTGCGCCGCCCATCAGTGGTTCAGGCTGCACATCCAGGGGCCTGGGGGCGTAGGGCGCCATCACCAGGCTGCTGCGGAACGGATTGCCCAGGTCGGGGGTACGCACCGGCATGGCGAGGCTTTGGCCATCGAGCAGGCGGTTGTAGAGGCTGTTCACCGCCGCCCCATCCCAGACGATCGTTTGATCTGGAAAGCCGAAACCCATCACCTTGCTGCCATCGCCGCCTCCCATGGCGATGCCGAACAGATCGGTGATCTGATGGCTCATGTCCACCCCGCGCTCGAACGGAGCGGTCCAGCTGAAGAAGCGCTGCTCCACCAGCTGGCCCGTGCTCAGCACCGGACCGCAGCGCGTGACCTCCACCGGGGCCAGGGCCCTGCCGCGGACGCTGCCACTGCCCGCTGGCGGGGCCTCGAGGCTGGTGGTGCAGACCACCGGCCCGGGCTGGTTCTGGGCCAGGGCGGCTGGCGCGAGCCACAGGCCGCCGACGAGCAGCCCCAGCACGGGAGCGAGCCGGTGGGCGGGGTGGCGTGGCGTCGGCGATGCGCTCACGGAAGGGGACATGGCGGCAGCCCTACGCAGTTTCGCGGTAGGACCAAACTAACGGGCTTGGCGGGATCCCACCATCCACCGCCCGCATCCCGTTTCGCCGCCCCTCCATGCCCTCCGTTCCGCAGGATCTCGCCCCGCAACGTCAGCAGGCCTTGGCACTGCTCGCCCACCGGGCCTACCGCCGGGGGCGCTTCACCCTCGCGTCGGGGCGGGAGAGCGATCACTATGTGAATTGTAAGCCGGTGAGCCTCAGCGGAGCGGGCCTGGCGCTGCTGGGGGCGTTGCTGCTGGAGCAGGTGGAGCCCCAGGCGCTGGCGGTCGCCGGGCTGACCCTGGGGGCCGATCCGCTGGTGAGCGCCGTGGCGATGCGGGCGGCCTTGGACGGTCGCGGCCTGGATGCCTTGATCGTGCGCAAGGAGGCCAAGGGCCACGGCACCGGAGCCTGGCTGGAGGGTCCGCTGCCAGCTCCCGGCAGCCGCGTCACGGTGCTGGAGGACGTGGTGACGACGGGCGGCTCCTCCCTCAAGGCGGTGAACCAGCTGCGACAGGCTGGATACGTGGTGGAGCGGGTGGTGGCGATCGTGGATCGCCAGGAGGGCGGCGCGGCGGCGATGGCCGCGGCGGGCTTGGAGCTGCGCAGCCTGTTCCTGTTGGAGGAGGTGGCCGCCGCTCAGGAGGCCCTTAACGCGGCCGTCAACGCGGCCGAGCGGCCCGCGGGGGCCCCCACGGGGGGCTCCGCGGGGGCCTCCAGCGGTGGCTGATCCCGCGGTGATGCGCACCGCTCGCCATGGCGAGCTGCCACGGCATTGCAACCCGCCTCGGCCGCCAGCGAACGCCTCGGCTCGCCCCCCCCACCACGCTCCGGCCAACGCCTGCCTGCTCGCCTCACCCACCGCAGACTGGCCCCTTGGCCGCGCCACCCGGTTCGCCGCACACCCCGCCCACGGCGAACCCTGTCGCCCCCTCGCTCCGGATTCATGTCCGCCCCCGTCTCTGCTGCCTCGATCCAGGACTCCAGCCCAGAACCCAGCCCCAGCCCCTGGAGCTGGGGTCCAGCGGACGCCTGCCGCCTGGAGCAGCCGCTGCAGTGGCTGCGGCTGGAGGGTCCAGACACCCGCCGCTTCCTGCATGGCCAGACCAGCCAGGCGGTGGAGCTGGCCGCGCCGGGCCGCTGGTTAAGCACCTGCTGCATCGGTCCCACGGCCCGGATGAAGGGCCTGGCGGAGGTGCTGCTGGATTCGGAAGGAGCCTGGCTGGTGATCACCGCCGGAGATGGGGCGGCAGTGCATCAGGCCCTCGATCGCGTGCTGTTTCCCGCCGATGCCGTCAGCCTGGGGCCGCTGCGGCAGGGGCTGTTGGTGGGCCCCCTCGGGCCCGCGTCCGACGCCATCGGCCCGCCCCGGGCCGAGGCCGGGGAGGAGTGCTGCTGGCAGCCGGGCCCGCAGCCGGGCAGCTTTTGGCTCGGGCAGGCCTTGCTGCTGCTCGAGCCCTCCACGCCGCTGCCTCCCGCCCTGGCGGAGCGCCGTCCCCTGGGGGCCGAGGAGGCCGAGCGCTGGCGAATCCAGCAAGGCCAGCCCCGGGCGCCGCAGGAGCTCAACGACGACACCAATCCCTTTGAGTTGGGCCTGGCGGCCAGGGTGAGCCTGAACAAGGGCTGCTACGTGGGCCAGGAAACCTTGGCCCGCCTGGCCACCTACGACGGCGTGAAGCGGCAGCTGCGGCGCTGGTGGATCCCCGCGTCCGACGCCTCCGACCTGAAGCCGGACCAGCTCGCCTGCGGCGGCGAGTTGTGGGAGTCGGCGGGGGAACGGGCCGGCCGGATCAGCTCGGCCCTGCGGCTCGACGACGGCAGCTGGATCGGCCTGGCGCTGGTGCGTCGCGGCTACCTCGATGCGCAATGGCTGCGGCTCGCCGCCGCTCCGGTGCGGCTCTGGCTCTCGACGCCGCCGGAGCTGGTACCCCCTCCCCAAGGGGCCGGCGACAAGGGTTCGGCCTGAAGCGGGGCCGCGGGGGAATCGACGCTCGGCGGCCCCAGGGACGACCAACAAAAAAGCCCCCAGCTGCCGCTGGGAGCCCATCCGGGGGACGACGTTCCGTGGAACGCCGCCCCGCTGGGTTGTGGCTCAGTAGCGGTAATGCTCGAGCTTGTAGGGACCCTCCACCGGCACGTTGATGTAGGCGGCCTGCTCGGGGCTGAGCTCGGTGAGCTTGGCGCCGATCTTGTCGAGGTGCAGGCGGGCAACCATTTCATCGAGATGCTTGGGCAGCACATACACCTCATTGGCGTACTGGTCGCCCTTGGTGTACAGCTCGATCTGGGCCAGGGTTTGGTTGGTGAAGGAGTTGCTCATCACGAAGCTGGGGTGGCCGGTGGCACAGCCCAGGTTCACCAAACGGCCCTCGGCCAGCAGCAGGATGCGGTTGCCGCTGGGCAGGATCACGTGATCCACCTGGGGCTTGATGTTTTCCCCGGTGTATTGCTTCAGAGAGGCCACATCGATCTCATTGTCGAAGTGACCGATGTTGCAAACGATCGCCTGATCCTTCATTTGGATCAGATGCTCGTGGCGGATCACCTGGAAGTTGCCGGTGGCGGTCACGAAGATGTCCACATCCTTCACCACGTCGTCGAGACGGACGACGCGATAGCCCTCCATGGCGGCCTGCAGGGCGCAGATCGGATCGATCTCGGCGATCATCACGGTGGCGCCGAGGCCCCGCAGCGACTGGGCAGAACCTTTGCCCACATCGCCGTAGCCCAGCACGAGGGCGACCTTGCCGGCCACCATCACATCGGTGGCGCGCTTGATGCTGTCGACCAGCGATTCGCGGCAGCCGTAGAGGTTGTCGAACTTGCTCTTGGTGACCGAATCGTTGACATTGATCTCCGGGTAGGGCAGCTCGCCGATCTTCTGCAGGTGATACAGACGGGCGACGCCAGTGGTGGTCTCCTCGGTGACCCCCTGGATGTTGGCCTTGATGCGGGAATAGAAGCCCGGCTCCACAGCCAACTTGGCGCGGATCGACTTGAACAGGGCTACTTCCTCTTCGCTGCCCGGG
>JBKCTK010000124.1:0-14408 GCA_046319055.1 Synechococcaceae cyanobacterium | reverse complement strand
TGATACAGACGGGCGACGCCAGTGGTGGTCTCCTCGGTGACCCCCTGGATGTTGGCCTTGATGCGGGAATAGAAGCCCGGCTCCACAGCCAACTTGGCGCGGATCGACTTGAACAGGGCTACTTCCTCTTCGCTGCCCGGGTTGTCGAGCACCGACAGATCCTGCTCGGCGCGGCTGCCGAGAATCACCAGGCCGGTGGCGTCACCACCGTCGTCGAGGATCATGTTGGGGGTGCCGCCATCGCCCCACTCGAGGATGCGGTGCGTGAAGGCCCAATACTCATCCAAGGTTTCGCCCTTGTAGGCGAACACGGGGATGCCGGCGGCGGCAATGGCGGCAGCGGCGTGATCCTGGGTGGAGAAGATGTTGCAGCTGGCCCAGCGCACCTCGGCGCCGAGAGCCACCAGGGTTTCAATCAGCACCGCGGTCTGGATCGTCATGTGCAGCGATCCGGCGATGCGGGCGCCCTTGAGGGGCTTGTCAGCACCGTATTTGCTGCGCAGAGCCATCAGGCCGGGCATCTCTGTCTCGGCGATATTCAGCTCCTTGCGGCCAAAATCGGCTTGGCCGATGTCGGCGATCACATACGACGAGGTGCCGAGGCCGGCCAAAAGCGCCTCGGGACTGGAGGGTGTTGCCACCATGAAGTTTGAATCTCCCTGCTGGGAGGACGAAGAGGTTGTGGAAATATCCGCGGAGACGCCGAGGCTTCGGGCTCGCTGGCCTTGGAATCTACATCCATGAACCCTGACATCGCGATGCAGGTGTGCCATCTGGCCGATGCGGCCGCCACCCAAGCCCTGGGCCGACGCTTGGCCGCTCGGCTGCTGACCCCGCCGTTGCTGCCGGGCTGCCAGCTGCTGCTGCTGCGAGGCGAGCTGGGCGCCGGCAAGACCTGCCTGGTGCAGGGGCTGGCCGAGGGGCTAGGCATCGCCGAGCCGATCACCAGCCCCACGTTCGCCCTGGCCCACCACTACCGCGGCCAGCGGGGCCCCATGAGCACCGCCCTGGTCCACCTGGATCTCTACCGCCTGGAGCAGTCCGCCGCCGCTGATGAGCTGTTCGCCCAGGAGGAGGAGGAGGCCCGGGCCCTCGGGGCGGTGCTGGCGGTGGAATGGCCGCAACGGCTGAGTTTCGTGCCGGAGCCCTGCTGGACGCTGGAGCTGGAGCTGGCGGGGGACGGGCGGTTGGCGCGGCTGTGGGGGGAAGGGATCAGCGCGGCGCCTTGAACGGCTTTGGATCCGCTCCATCGCCGCGTTGTGCCGCTGGCCGCAGGCGGCTGGCCGCTGGCCGCTGGCCGCTGGCCGCTGGCCGCTGGCGATGGTGCTCTCCTCAACCGCCTTCTTGGCGCAAGCCCGTGTTGTGTGCGCGCAGCACCACGCCAGCGAGCGGCCACAAGCGAGCGACCGCTGCGGCTTTGCTGCGGTAACGCGGCATGCGGCATCTGCCATGGCGGCCATGGTGAACAGGGGCCCAGCAGATGGGCCGCCCTGACTGCAGAGAGGGGCCCCGGCCGGACCGCGCAACGAACCATGAAGCACTGCATCAGGGTGTCTCTGCGTTACTACATTACTGTTGTTCCACAGGAGCATCCCATGACGACCCCTGCCGACGTCCTCGCCCTGGCCCGCAGCATGGTGGGCTACAAGGAGCAGGCGAACAACCGCACCTATTTCGGTGATTGGTACAGCGATACCGATCGCTTCCACGATGAGTGGTGCGCCGTCTTCGTCTCCTATTGTTTCTTCACCTCCGGGCTGCCTTTGGCAATCAGCTGCCCCAAGGGATTCAGCTACTGCCCGGATGGTGCTAACTGGTTTAAGCGGCATGGCGCTTTCCACGCATCGCCAAAGTCGGGTGATGTTGTGTTCTTTGACTGGTACAAAGGCTCGCCAGCTTGTGAAACGCCCAGCCAGACCAATTGCTCTGATGCCTGGCATGTGGGCATTGTTGATGAGGTCTTGGATGCCAATACGATCATCAGTATCGAAGGCAATATGCATAATGGTGTGACCAGGCAATCCCGAGCCTCTGATGTTTGGTATGGCTTTGGCCGGCCGAACTACAACGGCGTCCATTTCGTCTCCCCACTTCCAGCCGCTCCCGCACAGGCGATCCGGCTCTGCGATCCACCGCTAACCAATGCGGCCATCGCCAGCTGGAAACATCAGATGATGGAACGGGGCTGGCACTTTCGTGGTTCGCCAGAGGTTTTTGATGATGATACCAAGCATGTCCTGCAGAAGTTCCAGCAGGAAAAGCACCTGGCCGTCGATGGAGAGCTGGGCCCGATGAGCTGGCGAGCTGCCTGGGAATTGCCGGTGGTGGCATAGCCCTGAGCGAACGGCAGCGTCCGACCCTTTCACCCGCAGTGCTTTCGGGCACCTCGGGAATCGACCTCCCCGTGCCCAGATGATGAAGCCAAGCCTATCAAGTAGGCCTATCAAGTAGGCCCATGAAGTAGGCCCATGAAGTAGGCCGATGAAGTAGGCCCATGAAGACAACCGTTCTCCCCTTGGGCCGCGTTGGGATCGAGCCTTTTTCGAGGTGCTCTTTATCTTACCCCACCGTTACCAATCAACCACCATGACCCGAACACTTGGCACGATTCAAGGCGAAGGATTCGACTGCACGATTCAAGAAGATCCCGATGGCCGCGTCTATTTCACGGCCGATGCGGATATTGATGCCGACGGAGCCAATGGCCAACACGGCGCTCCCGCCGCCTACAGGGTGGACGACAGCGGCAGTGAGGCCCTGGCCAACGGCGGCATGGCCAAGCGCGGCAATACCGTTGTCTGCGCCCAGAGTTGGGCTCGCGACGTGGTGATCACCAATCCCGATGGCAACCCGCGCGTCTTCCCCGGCGGGGTGATTGCCTCGAAGACCTGGTATCAGATTCCTGGCCGCCATGCGGATGATCCTCAAGCCTACGTGGACGCCGCCACGGTTCCGTATATCGTGGTTCCACCAGTGATCATCCGGAAGACACAAGGGGTTGTGCGGGGCTGCCGGGCCCGGGTCAGCCTGGGCTCCAAGTCTGTCGAATGTGTGGTGGCCGATCAGGGGCCATCGAATCGCATCGGCGAGCTGAGCATCGCCGCCGCCGCAGCTCTCGGCCTGCCCTCCAGTCCTCGGAATGGCGGAACCGAGGAACCTGTCGTGCTCTATGAGCTCTGGCCCGGCAAAGCGGCGCCAGGCTACGTGCTGCAACCCGCCTGACAATGGTTGTATTCGAGGCACCTCATGACCCACCAGCTGCCAACAAAGCACCGCCGTGCGCGTCTCGCCTCCGCCGTGCCCAGTTCCCCTTGTCGTTCGATCACGCCGGCGGCGATGGCGCCGCTGGCGATCGTGCTGCTGGCCAGCGCAGCCCTGCTCACCCCCTCCCAGGCGGCGGCCAGCCCAGCCCCTCTGCCTATCTGCCTTGGCGATACCCGCTCGCTGATCATCTCCAGCGGCATGCCTTACACCCCAATCCGCGTGCAGGGGCTCACGGGTTTCTTTGTGCTGGATCTGGGGGCGGATGGCAGCGCGATCTCCCCCACCACGTTTCTCGGCGGCCAGGGACCTGTCCCGCTGCCCGGCAGCGTCGACCGCTTCGCGGGTTTCGACTTCTTCGGCCCTTGGGCTCCGATGCGGCTGAGCGTGCAGGATCAGAGCGGTATTCAGGGCCCCTTGCGGCAGGCGGGGCTGATCGGCACGGATCTGATCCGCGATCATGTGTTCACATTGGACTATGCCAACGGCTTGCTGCATCGCGCCAGCCGTGAGACGTTCTGTGGCGATGCTCAGCTGCGTCAGGCGGGCTTTCAAGCACTCTCCAGCCGCGACTATTTCGGCCAGAACGTGGCGGAGTTGCGTTGTCCCGCCGCACCGCAAACGGGGACCTGCCCGAATATCCCCACCATCCCGCTGCGCATCGGCCGGGAGCAGGCCGTCGCCCAGGTGGATACGGGCTACGACGATGGCCTGCATGCTCCTTCGCTGAACATCAACCAAGCCCTGATGGATCGGCTTCAGGCCAATGGGGCCCGGTTGGAACGGCTGCCGGAGGCCGATCTGCTGCTCAGCAGTTGCGTGCCGGGCCAACAGGAACAGGTCCGGGCCTATCGGCTTCCCGCTGGTGGCAGCGTGGAGCTGGTGGGCAGCGATGGCCAGGCGGTGCGCCGGATCAGCGGCGCGACCCTGTTCCTCAAACACAGCCCGCCAGCGATTCAACGCTGCGGCGGCATCGGCACCTGGCAAAAGCCCGCCGCCCAGCTGGGGGCCAGCTTTGTGAACGATGGCACGTTGGTGGTGGATCCCTTCAGCCAGCGGTTGTGGTTCCGGGGGCCGCTGCAGCGCCAGCGTGGGAACGGCTGAGGGGGGAGCCGGCGTTGGGGGCTGGCGTTGGGGGCTGGGGCTGGGGGCTGGGACGCGCGGGCAGCGGTTGGCAGGCTGGATTTAGCCATGGCCTTGGCGAGGAGGTCGCGGATGCTTGGCGCACCCCGATGCCTCAGCCGATCGGCGGCCGATCCAGCCTGGGCCCACCCCCGGTTGCGTGGGAGTTGTCCGGCTGAGCCAAGAGGGTGTTCAGAGGTTCCTTAGACCGCTTCGGTCACCGAATAGGAGCCCAGCCGCTCCAGCAACGCCGCGATGATGCGGGCGTTGGCGGCCGGGAAGGGGTAGCTCTCCAGCTCATGGGGATGCACCCAACGCACCTGCTGGGAAGCCAGCGCTTGCGGTTCGCCGCTCAGCCAGCGGCAGAGATGCACCACGAAGCGCAGCCGCTTGTGGCTGTAAGCGTGTTCCAGGCTGATCAATTCTTCGCCCACCTCCACCTCGATCGCCAGCTCCTCGCGCAGCTCCCGCAGGATCGTGGTGGCGATCGGTTCGTCGGGCTCCTGCTTGCCTCCGGGACACTCCCACAAGCCGCCGAGCAGCCCCTCATCCAGCCGCTGGTCGATCAGCACCCGCCCGGAGGGATCCATCACCACCCCAACACCGATCACCTGAAATGGCACAACGCGAGGGCTGTCCTTCACGGGGTAGCGGCTGGGATCGCCGGCAGCGTACGCGGCGCACTGATTGCTCCAAGGGCACTCCAGACAGCGGGGCCGCCGCGGGGTGCAGACGGCGGCGCCCAGGTCCATCAGGGCCTGGTTGAAGGCCCGGGGGCGGCCCCGATCCAGCAGCAGCTCGCTGATCCGCCAGAGGCTCGCCAGGTCGCGGGCGGGGGGCAGGGGCCTGGCCAGCAGCCGCGCCAGCACGCGGCGGACATTGCCATCGAGGATCGGCGCGGGCTGATCGAACACCGTGGAATGCAGGCTGCCGGCGGTGCTGCGGCCGATGCCGGGCAGGGCCAACCACGCCTCCAGGTGGCTGGGCCAGGGATCGGCCGGATCCCGTTCCAACATCCGCTGGGCCGCCTGCCGCAGCCGCCGCGCCCGGGAGTAGTAGCCCAGCCCCTGCCAGAGCAGCAGCACCTGCTGAAGCTCCGCCGCGGCCAGGGCCCTGAGCTCCGGCAAGGCCGCCATCCAGCGGTGCCAGTAGGGCCGCACCACCGCCAGTTGGGTCTGCTGCAGCATCACCTCGGCCACCAACACGCCGTAGGGATCGAGCGGCTCGCCATCGGCGGGTGCGCTGCCGTCGGGGCGGAGCTTCCAGGGGATGTCGTGGCGGCCGTGGAGCTCCCACCAGGCCAGCAACGGGCGGCGCAGGGCTGGAGCCTGATCGGTCAGCCTGGCGAAATCGGGGGCGGACATCGGTGCTTGACCTTTGCCACACCCTGCCCGTTGGCGGGCCCTGGGGCTGAGCGTTGCCGTCAAAACGGCGGGGAAGGCTTGTGCTGCACCCGCAGACGGACGTGATCGCGCAGAGTGGGTCATGGCGCCAGACCGATCCGTTCGGCCTACGTGGGGGCACCAAATCAGCCCATTTTCAAACGTCCTCTCGTTGACATCCCCACCAAGCTCCTGAAACTGGGCCTCAATGCTCCTCCACGCCAGGCTGCCGCATAAAGGACGGGAGAAAATCAGCTCCAGGGTGCGCTGGTGCTTCCGCTTCATGCCAGCATGGCATTGTCTCCTGGGATCAGATGCGGCTTCCGGCTAGCGGCTTGCTGGATACGGATAACGCTGGCCATCACCAGTCCGCAAGGTGTGCTCGGCGAAGAAGATAGCCTGGCGGAGGCGGCTCAGGTGAGTGGCGGTGTTAGAGCGTGGATGGGTGCCAGGATCAAGGAGAAGCAACATCCTCGCAGCAGCCCAGCCATCTCCATTATGTCCGCAGAAACCCTTCCTACGAAATTGTCGTTCCGCGGCCGCCGATCGAGCCTCTTCGCCTGGTCGGATAGCGAGACACTTCTCAATGCACATGACTCTGGAAGCTGCAGTGGCTGCCGCAACTGCAGTAAACTCGATTCCTCCATTAAATATGCCACTCAAGAAAGCTTTCAAGGAGCGTCACGCCGTAAGAGCCCAATGATGCCTATGGCGGCTTGATTGCTGCCGATAGAATAGGGGGTGCCGCATCAACCCTCTGTATTTCCTTCTCAAACTCAGCCGTAATATCCTGATTGGCATGAAGCCGTCCGGCTTGCTTCAGCCGCAGCAGGATGTCGAGTCCGCGCTGGAGATGGGCTCGCCTGATGGAAGAGGTAAGAATGTTCTTCAGCATACCCAAATTGAAGTAGGAAAACGCCAGATCTACCTGCCACTGCATGTTGGCAGGATCCCGCTTGGTCAGGCCTTCGGCGATCGCTAGCCCCGCTTGAAAAGACTTCAATGCATAGGCCCCATAGCCAAGTCTCATCATCACACCACCAATCTTGGTGTGGCTCATTGAGAGATCGCGCTGCCACTCCGTGTTCGCCGGATCGCGCTTCGCAAGGCCTTCTCTGATCGTCAATCCCGCCTGGTAGGCCGACAGCGCTCCGGAACCATCACCCTGAGACACCAACACATTACCAATCCGTTCATGGCTCACTGAGAGATCGCGCTGCCACTGCGTGTTCGCCGGATCGCGCTTCGCAAGGCCTTCGGCGATCGTCAATCCCGCCTGGTAGGCCGACTGCGCTCCGGAACCATCACCCTGAGACACCAACACATCACCAATCCCGATCCAGGCGCTATACAAACCATGGTCATCCTTGGCCACCTCCGCGTTGCGCCGGCAGAGCTCAAAGGCTTGCTTAGCGCCATCCGAATCGCCAAGCGGCAATAACCCATAGCCGAGGCCGTACGCTGCCCAGATGTCTGAGGTGTTGGCAGAGCAGGCCTGGCGCCAATAGTCCACCGCGATGACGAGCACCTTCGCCTGCCACTGCGAGGCAAGGGATTTGGCTGCCGCCGAGAGATCCAGCCTTCTCTTCTGCTCCTGATCCTGCTGCCACCCTTGCCGCTGGAGGCCAAAAAACTCGCGCACCAAGGGGTGGAGCGCATACAGAGTTCGCTCCGCTTCCAAGGAATCGAGCAGGTTTGCCTCCCTGAGCTCCGCGAGGGCGTCATCCCATCCTTGGCCGGTGAGCTGGCCCGTGGCGAGTGGTTCGCAGTGCTGAATCAATTCCCAGGGGATTGGAGCTGGCAATGTGAGGCTGAGCAGACGGGCCAGCTCCATCGCGTCCAGCCCCAGGGTGCTCCAACTGCTCAGCAGGGTCGCGATCAATCCTTGCTCACCCAGGAAGGCAGCGTTCTGATCGGAAAAGGCCTTGGCAGCCAGCGCCGACTGGAACAGATCCTCACGCAGACCTGTCACCGTGAGGGTTGGAACCCGCTGCAGCCGGCCCCCGAGAAGCACCAGGGCCAGAGGTAGCCGGCCCACCTGTTCCACCAGTGCTTGGGCCTGCCCTTCCTCGAGGGCGATTCGCTGGGGGCCAGTCTCACCAGACCGATTCTTGAACAGTTCCAGGGCATGGGCGCTGGCCAACACCGGCAATTTCAGTGCTTCAACGCCGTGCGCTGGCAAGGCCCGTTGGATGAAAAGGAACCGGAAACGACCGCGCATGCCGGTTGTCATCCAGTGCCGCACCGTCGCCCCAGCCTCCCCCGGCGGCAGATTGTCCACCACCAGCAACACGGCTTCCGTCTCTGCGCCGGGCCAGTGGTCGAAGCAGCGGCGCAGCCTGGCATCCAGTTTCGGCCCCTCCACAGGGCCCAGGCCAGGAATGCGCGCTTCCAGTTCGGAGACAAACCCGCCAGCCATGGGAGCCAAGCCCTCGCTCGCATCCAGCCACCAGGCCCCACCTGGGAAGTCCGCACTGGAGCTGTGGGCATAGCGCAGGGCCAGGGTGGTCTTGCCAACACCTGGCATCCCGTGGATCACCACCTGTGCACCCTCGGGAGCCAAATCCAATGTCAATTTCTGGAGTTCGGCGATGCGGGCGACGAAACCAGGCGGAGCTGGGGGGAGATTATGAAAGCGGTTCTTGGGAGCGGGATTAGGGGCTGGGGTTACCGACTGCTGCTTTGCCCTTCTGCCCTTCAAGTGGAGAAACAGCGGGTGCAACCAGCGAACCAGCTGTGCCAACAGCTCCATGCAGGCCTTGATATTTTGGGCCTGGAACAAGAACAAAAATAGCCCAATGATGATGGCGCCGAGCCAACCATGGCGTTGGAGCTCGCTGAAAATGCTTGCCTTGAGATCGTCCCAGCTCGTGGGCAGGGAGGGCGAAGCCGCCGCTGATGCTGGCAGCCTCCACTGAACCAGAACCAAGCCCAGCCCCAAGACCACCCGCCAGCCAAACCGAACCCCAAGAGGCCTACGCCTTCTCTGAGCATGGTGACGACCCCTGGGCACGGAGACAGCTGCGACACCCCAATCCTAGCCCTGTCATTCGCTCAGCGGGATGTTGCTTCCGATGAGCTGATGTTGCTGCCAAGAGGAATGAACAACCGGACTGACAGCGCTTGAATGCCCTGGGGCATCCTGCCGAGTGGAAACCCGAGTGCCAGTCCTGGCTCGTCCGGTGCTGAGAGGCCGTTCGCGCCCCCTCCAACGGGTATCCCTTGATCTTCGATGACACAGGACAAAACAAGAAGAGCTTTTTTATTTTGCAGGCTTTTGGTGAACAGATTAGAGCCATCCGTCTTCCACGCTGTTCACTACCGTCTTCTTACTCTAACCCTAGATTCGCCAGGTGACTACGCTAAGACATATAGAATTAGGGCATCAGAATGCATCAAGCTCGATAGCATCCCATCTCAATCCAGGCATTGATGTTCTCTGGCGTTCTGCCGGCGATGCATGGCCCCAATGAAGAATATCTGGCCGCCAACGCAGGCAAGACGAGCACCAGCAAGAAGCTTCGGACGTCGAAGGCTGCAAGGCAGTGAGGACATTAGGTCTCAGTTAACGTCACTGGCCGTGAGGCTCACCTCGGTGTGAGCAGCGAAACCCACCTGTTCAAGCAAACCATCAGCAATTCCTGCGCAAAGGCTGTTTCCCTGCTGCAGGACCGATACCTGTAGGTCTCTCTTGGGGCTATGGCGCCTTGCCGATGGGCTGCCTGCGCCCCATCTCCCTAACGCTGAACGGGCCGACCGCCTGAACAGCGTCGTAGGCCTCCGCAACGCTTCAAAAGCCCAAAGCCGTGGCGACCACAGGCACGCCAGCCGATGCAGGGCGTGGGGTTTGGGAGGCGGCAGACGGGATGGCCCCGAGTTCCGAGGGTCCGAATCCGCGGTTCATCAGGCTACAGAAGGGCGGCGAGACTGCTGACGCCCAGTGGACCACGGTTGATCACATGGGTGGAGGTCATGGTCGTGTTCAGGTCTCGGTTGCCCAAGAGTTCCTGAATCGTGCGGATGGTTTGGCCGCGCTCCAGCAGATGGGGTTGCCTTACCTGGCCGCAGGCCAGCGTGGCGGAGCCACTGGGAATGACGCAAGGTATGGGGTGTGGCCGGTTTCTGGATTCCTGTCGCAAGCACGGCATGCCGCATCGCCTTCTGGATGACGCTGGGGTCGAGTTGGTGGCGGCCCTGCGCACCGCGGCTGGCATCCCGCCAGCGGTGGTGCTGCGGAAACACCCATTGCCATCCCCATTCCACAGGCCCCGCCGGACCTTGCGGGCCAGCGCATGGGGCAACTCCACCCGGCCGTATCCAGCGGCAAGGTCCGGCTGATGCACCCATCGCACCGCTTGCCGATGCTGCCGGAGCTCCTCTGCCAGGCGCCTCGGCAACAAGGTCCTCCTGTCTTTGCCGCCCTTGCCATCCAGCACGGTGATGGCATTGCCGGCGACATCGAGATCCTGGACCCTCAGACGCAGAGCCTCTCGTAGGTCTTGACGGTGCCGCGGGCGTCGTGCCGAATGTGCAGTTCCTCGCGGTAGCGCTGGTTCAGCCCCGGCGGTCTGGGTTCTTTGGGCATGGCTGCGAATCAAGCCGTTGGCAGTGTTCCCAGCAACTGCTCGCCCTTTCACCTTGCTACCTCTGAAGAAGACCCTGCCCCGGCCCACCCACGCCCCCGCAGGACCTCCACCCAGGCCTCGTCGACTACCCCCTCAGCGAGTCCGCGTTGCAGCGGCCGTTGATTCCCTTGGAGGATGGCTCCCTGCTCGTGAATTCCCTCACCCGCGCCATCGGCGCCGGCATGCTGTACTTCGACGATCCCGAGCGGCTGCGATCCACGACGCGTCGCGCGGCTTCCGGTGATGGCGTTGGCGGTTTAGGGGGGCAGACTGGCTCAACCAAGGTGCCGGCACCATGACCTACCGCATCCGCCTGCTGGAAACCGAGGAGGGCTGGTCCGTGAGCTGCCTTGATCTGCCCGGCTGTCATTCCCAGGGCAATACCCGCGAGGACGCTCTCAGCAACATCCGTGAGGCCATCTCCCTCTGGTTAGAGGGCGAGGCTGGGGAAGCGGATGTGAAAAGTGTGGAGACGCTGGAGTTGGCTGTGTAATGCCCAGGCTGCCGGGGATCCGTCAAAATTAGGCTGTGCGGGTCTTCCAGAAACTTGGTTATCGCGTCGTGCTCGGATCCGGGCATCTGATCATGAGCAATGGCGAAAGGCGCCTTGTGATTCCTCGCCATGATCCGATCAACGCCATCACGATGGGTGCCATTGCCCGCGATGCTGGCCTTTCGCCTCAGGAGTTTCGGGAACTGCTCTGACTCAGCAAGCTGATCCGCGGGCGGCTGAAGCGGCCGATTCCGCCGGCGTGGCTGCCAGGCTGTCGCTTGGCATCAAAGTGGCGTTGGCGGTTTTAGGGGGGGCCAGCGGCACTGACCAGAGGCCGTCAGACTGAGGACACTGCACTGGAGCCAATGGAACTCACGGCTGTCCTCACGCCTGCGGAGGAAGGCGGCTACGTGGCCTTCAACCCCGAGACGGGCACCACAACTGAAGGGGAGTCCATCGAGGAAGCACTCTCCAACCTGCGTGAAGCAACCACGCTTTATCTGGAGGAGTTCCCCGCCGTGATCAAGGGCCACCCACTGGTGACCCTATTCACCGTCCCCGCGCATGCCTAAGCTCCCGCACCTTTCCGGTCGGGAGATCATCCGCGCGCTGGAGCAGCTGGGATTCGAAGCCGTCCGCCAGAACGGCAGCCACGTGGTGATGCGGTGCGGCAACCGCGGCTGTGTCGTTCCCCTCCACAAACCGGTCAAGGTCGGCACCCTTTCTGGTCTGCTGAGGCAGGCCAGGGTTGATGTGCGTGAGTTCCTGGATCTTCTTTGAATGGCATTGCTCCAACCTTGGTTTTGATGACCATTCGTCGCCAAGGTGCTCTGCGTAGCCATCAACAAGAGCAAGGAGAGCGGTCGCGCTGGCGGGGTTGCGGAGCCGTTTCGATGTCTGGGGTTTGCCCGCTACGAAGGCCAGGAGGGCTAACGGATCTTGTTCGTCCACCAGCGGCGATCCGGTGGCGGCTGGAGCGGCCGATTCCGCCGGCGTGGCTGCCAGGCTGTCGCTTGGCATCAAAGTGGCGTTGGCGGTTTGAGGGGGCAGCGCAGCAGGAGCAGGAGCAGGGGGCTGCTCAACCTGCACCGCCCACGACGCGAATGACACCTGAGATCACAACAAGATTAAAGGAGCGAATCAGGGCTGCCTGAAAGTCTGTCCCAGTAGGCCTTGTCGAGGCTGTCAGCCTTGGCTTCGGTCGGCGGGTCTCCGTGCTTCCAATGCCCGAATCCCCCTCTGCCGCAGCCCCTCAGCCCGCACCGGATGATCTGATCAGCTTCCTCAAGGCCATCCCGGACGGTCGCTACCGCCGTGGGGTCCGTTACCCGCAGTGGTTCCTGCTGCTGGTGGCGGTGCTCGGCATCCTCAGCGGCTGCCGCAGTTCCCGCGATCTGGAAGCCTTCGCCAGGAGGCACCGAGAGGAGCTGAACCAGGCGCTTGGGCTTGATTTCAAGCGCTGGCCCTCCGATGCCACCTTCCTGTACCTGTTCAACAAGGTCCACCTGCAGGAGTTCGGGGAGGTGCTTCAGGCCTGGATTCTCGGCCAGATCCCAGGTGGGGCCGATGGCCTGGAGCAGTTGGTGTGCGACGGCAAGACGCTGCGTGGCTCAGCCATCCAGACAGGCGACGGAAGCCACCGATTTGTCGCTCAAGTCACCGTCTACGCCAGGGCCCTTGGCGTCGCCCTGGCCCAGAAGGCCTACGACACCCACGAATCCAGTGAGCGGGCTGCTCTTCAGGAACTTCTGAGCAGCCTGGATCTCGATGGCGTGCTGATCCAGGCGGATGCGCTCCACACCACCCAAGCGTTTTTCGGTGGTGCTACTGCTTCGCAGAAGACTGCGTCTACGCCCAGGGGGCCGACGTGCTCCTGACCGTGAAGTCCAACCAGAAGACCCTTTACCGCCAGATCGGCTGTCAGTTCGAGGGGAAGCGCCAGATCCCTTTCACGGCAACCGATCACGAGAAACGCCATGGGCGCGACACCGTCTGGGAACTACGGGCCAAAGAGGCTCCGGAGCACGTCAAGGACAACTGGCCGGGAAGCGCCTGGATCGTGGAGGTCATCACTGAAACAGTCGAGCGCAATGGCAAGCGAGGCGTGCGGCGGCACCTGAATCCGTTCGGCATGCGCACCTCCCGGTGCGACGGCCAGCATGCGCACCTCCCGGTGCGACATCAGCGTCCGCACGACGCCAAAAGCCCTGCTACGCCTGATTCGGCAACGCTGGAGCATTGAGAACGAGTGGCACTGGGCCCGCGATGCTCAGCTGGGTGAGGACGCTCATCGTTACGCCAACCGCACGGGCGCACCGGTCTTCTCGTTCCTCAGGACCATCGTGATGAACCTGCTGCGACGAGGCGGTTACCGCTCTATTCGTCAGGGACTCAGAGAACTGGCCTACGACATCCAGGGAATGCTGGCGCTGGGAGGGGTGGCGATGGCAGCCAGCACGTCGTGACCGTACTTTTAGGCAGCCCTGAGGAGCGAATGGGATGAAGGGAGAACTGACTGCCGTGATCGAGGCTGCCCAAGAGGGTGGCTTCTGGGCTATCTGCCTTGAGATTCCCGGAGCCAACGGTCAGGGCGAATCGATCGAAGAAGCCAGGCAGGAGCTTCAGGCTGCGATAAAGCTTCTCCTCGAGGATCGTGAAGCTGACATCAGCCGCGGCCTCCCACCGGATGCTGTGCGCATGCCCCTGCAGATCGGAGAAAACGCCGCGACCTGGCCCTCGGGCCGTCGCTGTTCCACTGGGTGAGCCAGAGCCTCACCCGCGCCCCAGCCTCCGGCTCCGCCCGCTTCAGTCCTCCAACAGGCTGCGCAGCATCCAGGCGGTCTTTTCGTGGATCTGCAGCCGCTGGGTGAGCAGATCGGCGCTGGGCTGGTCGTTCGCCGCGTCGGCCTCCACGAACACCGACCGGATTGTGCGGGCCACCGCCTCCTGGCCCTCCACCAGCTCCCGCACCATCGCCATGGCGGCGGGAA
Organism: Synechococcaceae cyanobacterium; assembly: GCA_046319055.1. Classification (GTDB taxonomy): domain Bacteria; phylum Cyanobacteriota; class Cyanobacteriia; order PCC-6307; family Cyanobiaceae; genus Cyanobium. The sequence continues at coordinate 535 of JBKCTK010000124.1, read as the reverse complement.
CGCCCTCGCTCTCGGCGATCGAGCTGAGCGTGCTGATCACGCTGGCGCCGTAGGGGGCGGGGAAGCCGAGGGCGCGGATGCGTTCGGCGATGGCGTCGAGGGCGGTCCAGAGCTCGGTGTACTGCCCCATGAACATCAGGTGCAGCGTGTTGAACATCGGCCCGGTCACATTCCAGTGGAAGCCGTGGGTCTTGGCATAGAGCACGGTGGAGTCGGCCAGCACGCGGGCCAGGCCGTCGGCGATCGTGCGCCGCTGGGGCTCGGACAGGCCGATGTCGATCGCGGGAGCGGAGGCTGCCATGGGCAGGGTCAAGAGAGCGGGAAAGCGGGGCTTCAGCCCTGACCTGACCCTAGGAACGGCTTCCCGGGCTGGCCATTGAGGCGGTTGTCCAGGGATCGCTGTTCCCGGCCGCCAGCGTTTACTCCAGGCTGCCGAGCTGCTCGCGCAGGCTGTCCCGCTGGCAAGGGGCGCGCAGCTTCCGCAGGGCGCCCGACTCGATCTGCCGCACCCGCTCCCGCGAGACTTGCAGCTGCA
>JBKCTK010000123.1:0-1020 GCA_046319055.1 Synechococcaceae cyanobacterium | reverse complement strand
GGGCGTGCGATTCGTGGCCTGCCCCGCCAGCCGCAGCGGCCGCAAGGTCCAGTGCATCAGCTGCGGCGGCCGCTTTGGTCTTCCCCTCTGCGCCCAAGCCGATCGGGGGTTCGTGATCACCTTCCCCGCCCATGGCGCCCGCGCCGCGGCGGCAGCGGCCCACTGCAGCTGAGGGGGCTTGGCCCGCCAGACTTGCCTGCAGGCACCTGGCTCAGACATGGGCACCTCCCCATCGGTCCTGTTCGTGGCCCACGGCTCGCCGATGTTCGCCATCGAGCCGGGTGCGGCCGGCGCTGCACTCCAGTCCCTGGCCATGGAGCTCGATCGTCCGCGGGCTGTGCTGGTGATCAGCCCTCACTGGGAGACGGAGCGGCCCACGGTGGGTACGGCCGAGGCGGTGGTGAGCAACCGCCTGCAGACGATTCACGACTTCGGGGGATTCGATCGGCGCCTCTACGAGATCCAGTACCCGGCCACTGGCAATCCCCAGGCTGCCCAGGAGGTGGTGGAGGCTCTGCAGGCCGCCGGCCTACCTGTGGCAACCGATCCCCGTCGCGGGTTAGACCACGGCGGCTGGGTGCCTCTCCGCTACCTCTTCCCAGTGGCGGATGTGCCTGTGGTGCCCCTCTCGATCCAGCACCACGGCGGCCCCGTTCATGCCTATCGGGTCGGTCAGGCCCTGGCGCCGCTGGCGGAGCAGGGCTGGTTGATCGTCGCCTCCGGCAACATCACCCACAATCTGCGTGACTGGCAGATGGCGTCTGGCGGCATGGCCATCGACACCAGTTATGCCCAGCGCTTCTCAGACTGGATCGCACAGCAGCTGGAAGCGGGGAACACGGAAGCTCTCCTCGACTACCGCCAGCAGCATCCAGATGCGGTGTGTCAGGCGCCATCGAAAACTGAGCCAGAGGCGACACGAAAACTGAGCCACCTGGAGGCCGAGGAAGGGGGAGCAGCAACCGCAGGCCAGGGACCATTGGTTCTGGCCGAGACGGACACGCCGATGCCATCAACCGG
>JBKCTK010000122.1:0-33888 GCA_046319055.1 Synechococcaceae cyanobacterium | reverse complement strand
GCGGTTGATGGCGCCGAGGCTGAACACCTGGAAACCGCCGGAATCGGTCAGCAGCGGACCGTTCCAGCCCATGAAGCGATGCAGCCCGCCCGCCTCCGCCACCACCGCCTCTCCGGGCTGGAGATGGAGGTGATAAGTGTTGGCCAGCACCATCTCAGCGCCGGTGTCGGCCAACTGGGGGATGCTCACCCCCTTCACCGAGGCGGCGGTGCCCACCGGCATGAAGCGAGGCGTCTGCACCAGCCCATGGGGGGTGTGGAAGCAACCGCAGCGGGCGCGGCTACGGGGGCAGCGGGCGCTGATCGTGAACGAGAAGGGCGCGGCGGCGTCGCCCGCGACAGCCGCGGGCGCAGAAGGGAGCTCTGCCATGCCGAGTGGAAGCGCCGGGGCCTCTCCTGGTGCCTGGGCCCCAGCCGCCAAGCTGGCCCCGGCTGCCGGTCGCTGCACCGGCAACGAAGCCGCCCCGGTGGCTCGCGGCTCGGGCGCATCGGACCCAGGGGAATCAGCTCTGCTCGTCACGCGCGGTTCCAGCGGGTGCAAGGGTGAAGGCTGGAGCCTCCGGCCCCGCCGCCTGGCCCAGCTTGTTCCGCGACGCTACGCGCCCCCGATGAGCCCTCCGCCGCGGCCCAGCTCCGCGTCGCCCCACCACGGCCACGCTCCCGCCTGGCTGCGGGACCTGGCCGGCTCCTGGATCTTCTATTCCGTGCTGCCGGCCTGGCCAGCCCCCGCGCCCCGCTTCCAGCGCATCGCCCGCTTCGCCCCCTGGATCGGGGCGGTGCTGGGGGGTCTGCAGGGGCTGCTCTGGTGGTTCCTGCAGGGCCATGCGCCGGCATTGGCCCAGGTCTGCCTGGTGCTGGCCGCCGGCCTGTGGCTCAGCGGCGGCCTGCACATGGATGGGGCGATGGACACCGCCGATGGCCTCGCCGCCGGCGAGCGGCTGCTGGAGGCCATGGCCGACAGCCGCGTTGGCGCCAGTGGGGTGCAGGCCCTGGTGCTGGTGCTGCTGCTGCGGGCCGCGGCCCTGGCCTGGCTGGGGCCGCTGGCGCCCCTGGCGCTGGTGTGGGCGGCGGTGTGGGGGCGGCTGGCACCGCTGATCGCCATGGCCCGCTTCCCCTACCTGCGCGAGCACGGCAGTGCCGCCTTTCACCGACGCCACTGGGCCGGCCTGGGGCAGGAGCTGCGGCCGGCGCTGGCGCTGCTCGCGGCGCTGGCGCTGTTCAGCTGGAGCCTGCGGGGGCCGGCCGTGCTGCCGTTGGGCCCGGCGCTGCTCGGCCTGCTGCCCGCGGTGCTCGTTCCCCTCTGGCTGGGCCGCCGCCTCGGCGGCCACAGCGGCGACAGCTACGGCGCCTGCGTTGAATGGAGCGAGAGCTTGGCGCTGCTGTTGATGGCGGCGCTGCCGTTGGGGGCGATCCAGGGGTGAGGGCGAAGCCAGCGCATTGCCGCGCCAGCTGGCTGGAGCAGGCTCGCAACCGTGAGGCGACCCGCAACCAGGCGCGCCTCGGCAGGGAGAAGCCAGGCGCCCGTCGGCAGAGAGCAGCCGAGGCGCACCACGGCCTCGGGCCCGGCCTTTGGGCGCCTGGGGTGTGTCAGAGCGGCGCACGCCCTGGTGAAGACCGGAAGGATGCCGTCCGTAGCCAGCCGCCCAAGCCTGGACCTGATCCGCAACAAAGCTCCGCAGAGCCAACGATCACGCGATGGGGAGGGCTGACTGGCAGCAATGAGCGCCCAAACGCGAGGCGCCGCAAGCCCGTTCTTGCCCTGCGTCATGACGCCTTTCTCGGAGGCGGAGCTTTGTTGCTGACCAGGAGCCTGGAATGCTCTCCAGCATTTCGCCGCGGACCAGCGTTGCGGCCCAGGCTCGGGCGTCCCTGCCATCTCCCGAGCTGGCCGCTGGCGCCTTGGAAGCCTCGCGGCGCAGGCGCGGGCGTGCCGCTTCGCCCGTGATGGTTGAGATGCGCCGAACCGAACGGCCTGCCGCGCCCTGGGCCTGGCTCCCAGCGCGATGCTGGTCCTGGACCTGGAACTAGGCCTGGGCCTTGGACTGGGGTGGTCCCCATCCGGGCTCAGCCCCTGGGCGGCGTCGCCGGGGGGGGGGCCGCGTCGCGGGGAGCGGCGGCACGCCCGGGGGCCGGCAGGCTGAGCCGGAAGGCATTGCCCCGCTCCGGCAGGTCATCGCTCACCGCCCGTGGCGGCACCACCAGCGTGAGCTCGCCGCCGAGCTGGCGGGCGAGATCCCGGCCCAAGGCCAGACCCAGGCCGGTGCCGGGCATCTCCGCGCCCCGTTCGCCCCGCGCGCCGCGTTCAAAGATCCGCTCGCGTTCGGCGGCGGCGATCGGCGGCCCGCCATCCCAAACGGTGAGTTGCAAGCTCCCACGGCCCGGAGCCAGGTGCAGGCCGATGGGGCTGCCGGCTGGGCTGTAGCGGAAGGCGTTCTCGAGCAGGTTGGCGAGGATCTCGGCCACCGAGCCGCTGTCTCCCCACCAGTCCGGCAGCTGGGCTGGGGGATGCCAGTCGCGTCGTTGCAGCTGGGCGGTGGCGGCGGCCCGCTGCAACAGCGGCACCAGCGGTTCCGCCAGCGGCCGGCCTTCCGGGCCGCTGAGCAGCGGCGGTAGCAGCAGGGGCTGGCCGGTTGGAGCCGCCGCCAGAGCCTCGCCGCCGCCCATGGCATCGAGGGCGTCGATGTAGCGGTTCAGCTGCCGTTCTTCCGTCAGCAACCCTTCAATCAGTTGGCGGTTGCCATCCTCCTCACCGAGGCGACGCCGCAGCAACTGGGCAAAGGTGCGCAGGGCCGTGAGCGGATTGCGCAGCTGGTGCACCATCACCCGCAAGCGCTCCTGCTGACGTTCGAGCCGTTCGGCCAGGGCCTGGCGCTCCAGGTCGAGCCGCAGAGCCTCGGTCAGGCAGAGGGAGGCGGCCTGCAGCCGGCCTTGGAAGGACTCTGACCACGTGTGGCCGGTGCCTTCCACCTGCAGCGCTCCCAGCAGCACACTGCCATCGCGCAGCGGCAGCCAGCGGCGTTCCTGGGCGGGAACCCGCAAGCTGCTGCGGGCGTCGACGGCCGGCAACACGCGGCCATCCCGCGGCCATTGGCCAATCGGCACCAGATCGAGGCTGCCGTTGTCGCCACGCTGAGCCGAATACACGATCAACGAGCGCAGCTCGGAGCAGTCGGCGAACTGATCGAGCTGGTGCTGGAGCAGGGCCTGAAAGCGCTCGGAGAGCGGCATCAGCAGAGCGTTCAGAGGAGAGGGTGGTCAGGGCGGCGCCCAACGCCGTCGAGGCTGATGCGCAAAAGTTCAGAAAGTTTGCAGGTTTGCCGCAAAATCGGGGTAGGCTGCCGGTAGCGACCACTACTCCGCTACCACAGCGGGCTCCCTGGTCGTCTTCGGATCAGCTGCCCTTGCGCTTCGGCGCAAATCAGGCTACAGCGGTGGTAGGCGCCCTGTACGCGCATCCTGGCCAACCAGGTCAGCCCTCCACTGCTGTCCATCACCTGAGGCTCGTTCCCACGGCAGCAGCACCCTCGGCACGGGTCGGCTCTGGATTTCCGAGCTGATCGTTCAGGCACCCCCTCGCCCGCACAGGGTAGGCACCTGCTGTCGTCGTCCATCCCCATCCATCCTCGTCAGTCTCCCGCACAGGGAGCCTTGCCATGTCGAAGAAGCGCAAGCGGATCAGCCGCCGTCGTCTCGCCGGTCAGCGCGTGCTGGCCCACGTGCCCACGTTCAACCTGGAAACCGGCTCTTACAAGCCGGTCACCGCAGCCCGGCGCTACATCGCCGAGGCCGAGCTGGTGCCACCCGCCATTCTCAATGTGCGCCGCAACGAACACACCACCGATCGCTTCTTCTGGGGCGAGAAGGGTCTGTTCAGCGCCCAGTACGCCGAAGAGAACCATTTCCTCTTCCCCTCCCTGCGCCTGATCGTCGACCGGATCGGTGAAGACGTGCTCTTCGAGGGTCTCGAGGCTCTGGCCGCCGACGACTGGGAGGAGATGGAGGAATACGAATACGCCTTCGTCTGAACGTTCGCTGCGGAGCTAGCAGGCAGCCCATTCGCGCCTGGGGACAGCGCGAATGGGAGGTTGGTCCAGCCGCTGCAGGTCAGGCCACTGGGGGGGTCGCAAGCAGCGACCTGATCCCTTTCAAAGCGCCTCACGGTCGGAGAGGTGGTGGAGGGCGGCGTTCCAGCGGGGATCCGCCCAGCGGCCACGGGCCGGCCACAACCAGACCGCAGTTCAGGCTTGCCCCGGGGTTTGCTGTCAGCGTCGGCGTCCTTGGTTGAACCGAGCGGGGTTGGTGCGCTGACACCTTAATGGCGCCAGCTCGGACGCCATCACCTCCGGTCTCGCCATCACGTCCGGTCTGTTGTTGAGCTCCAGGCCTGATCGATAAACCGCCGCATTTCGGGGAACACCTCCGGAGTGATGCCATGGCCACCCTCAAACAGTCGGCGCGTGATCTGGGCCCCGGCAGTGCGCAACGGTTCCTCCAGGGCGAGGCAGGCCTCCGCGGGCACCACCGTGTCCTGGCGTCCGTGGGTCAGCAGCACCGGCAAGCCGCGTGCCTGGGGCTGCCATTCCGGATGGGGATAGCCACTGCAGGAGATCAGCGCCGCCAGCGGCAGCCCAGCGGCGCTGGTGGCCACATCCACCGCCATCGCCCCGCCCTGGGAGAATCCCAACAACACCGTGCGCTCCAGCGGCAGGGTGCCACCGAGCTGTTCCAACCGTTCGCGCAACTCCTGCCGCGCCGCCGGCAAGGCGTCCCAGTCCGGAGCGGGTGCCAGGGGATACCACTGACGGCCCGTGCCGGCGGGATGGAGGCCCGGGGCCCGCAGCGCCACCACCTCCACATCTCGGTCCACCAGCTCTTGGCCCAACTCCAACAGGTCGTCGGCATCGGCCCCCCAGCCGTGGAGCAACACCAGGCGACGCTCGGCCCGAGCGGGCCCGATGCGCAGATCTCCAGGTCTGGGGCCGGGGCTGCCAGAAGCAAAGCTGTTGGGGGCGTTCATGGTGCGAAGGGCGGGGAGCGGGGCATAACCCACTGCGTAGGTTGGCTGCTGACCTGACCGTGCGCCGCCATGGCCCCGACGGCTCTGTTGAGCGTCTCCGACAAGCGGGACCTGATCCCCCTGGCCCAGGGGCTGCTGCGCCATGGCTACCGCCTGCTCTCCAGTGGCGGCACCGCTTCAGCCCTGGCCGACGCGGGATTGCCGGTGACCCGGGTGGCGGAGCCCACCGGCGCCCCTGAGATCCTCGGCGGCCGGGTCAAAACCCTGCACCCCCGCATTCACGGGGGCATCCTGGCCCGCCGCGACGACGCCTCCCACCAGGCCGATCTAACCGCCCAGGGCATCGACCCGATCGAGGTGGTGGTGGTGAACCTCTACCCCTTCCGCCAGGTGGTGGCCGATCCCGCCGTGAGCTGGGAGACCGCGATCGAAACGATCGACATCGGCGGACCCGCCATGGTGCGCGCCGCCGCCAAGAACCACGCCGATGTGGCCGTGCTCACCGACCCGACCCAGTACCCCTCCTTCTTGGCGGCCCTGGAGGCCGATGGCGTGGATCGCGATCTGCGGCGGCAGCTGGCGCTGGCCGCTTTCCGCCATACCGCCGCCTATGACGCCGCGATTGCCGCCTGGCTGACCCAACGGCTGGAGCCATCCGGCTGCGCCGCGGCCAGCGAACAGCCGGGCGCCTCGGGCAGCCCAGCCACCGCCGCGGCCCCCCTGACCCTGGCGCTGCCGCCGCGCCAGAAGCTTCGCTACGGCGAAAACCCCCACCAACAGGCCACCTGGTATGGCTCCGCCACGGCCGGCTGGGGCGGGGCCCAACAGCTGCAGGGCAAGGAGCTCAGCTACAACAATTTGATCGACCTCGATGCCGCCCTGGCCACGGTGCTCGAGTTCGGCTACGGGGCCACGGCGGAGCTGCCTGCGGCGGTGGTGATCAAGCACACCAATCCCTGCGGCGTCGCCAGCGGCTCCAGCGCGGCGGAAGCGGTGCGGCGCGCCCTCGATGCGGATCGGGTCTCCGCCTTCGGCGGGATCGTCGCCCTCAATGGCGAGCTGGACGACGCGGCGGCTGAAGCCCTGACGGGCCTGTTTTTGGAATGCGTGGTAGCGCCTCGGGTGCAACCGGAGGCGCGGCAGCGGCTGGCCAGCAAGGCCAATCTGCGGGTGCTGGAGCTCTCGGAGCAGGCCCTCGCCGGCCTCGATCGCCGCCAACTGCGCAGCCTGCTCGGCGGGGTGCTGGTGCAGGAGCGCGACGACCAGCCCAGTGATCCCCATGCCTGGCAGGTGGCCACGCAGCGGGCCCCGAGCGCGACCGAACTGGCGGACCTTGGCTTCGCCTGGCGGGTGGTGCGCCACGTGCGCTCCAACGCCATCGTCGTCGCCCGCGCCGGCCAAAGCCTGGGCATCGGTGCCGGCCAGACCAATCGGGTGGGCTCCGCTGAGCTGGCCCTGACGGCCGCTGGCGAGCAGGCCCGTGGGGCGGTGCTGGCCAGCGATGGCTTCTTCCCCTTCGACGACACGGTGCGGTTGGCGGCCAGCCATGGCATCACCGCCGTGATCCATCCCGGCGGCAGCGTGCGCGACAGCGATTCGATCAACGCCTGTAACGAGCTCGGGCTGGCGATGCTGATCACGGGCCGACGACACTTCCTGCACTGACCCAGCGGCTGGGCGCGGTTGTAGTTTCCTGGCAATCGCAGCCCTTGTCCTTCCATGTCGCCTGTGCCTTTCGCCGCGGTGCCCGCCGACGCCCTGCCGCCCTCGCTGGCCTACGGCATCAGCTTCCTGCACCCGATCCTGATGTGGATTTTGCTGGGCCTGAGCGGCTATGCCCTGGTGCTGGGGATCCGCGCCAAGAAAACCCGCACCGCCTCGGCGGAGGAACGCAAGGAGTTGATCAAGGGCCAATACGCCCGCCGCCATTTTCTCTTCGGCAGCCTGGTGCTGGCGGTGATGGTGCTGGGCATGGTCGGCGGCATGGCCGTCACCTGGATCAACAACGGCAAGCTGTTCGTGGGCCCGCACCTGCTGGTCGGCTTGGGCATGACCGCCCTGGTGGCCCTGGCCGCTGCCCTGGCGCCGCTGATGCAGCAGGGCAACCTGGTGGCCCGCAAGGCCCATGTTGGCCTCAACATGCTGCTGATGACCCTGTTTCTCTGGCAGGCGGTCAGCGGCATGCAAATCGTGGCCAAAATCGTCGGGGCCGCCTGATCCAGCCCCCAGCCAGCGCGCCGCGGCCCAAGCTCAGAACTGGGCCCGGCGCCGCGGTGGGCAGGGGATGCCATGGCTGCCGTGGAAATCCTCTTGCACCTTCCAGGTGAGCCTCCGGGAGATCTGCCGCACGATCTGACGCAGCAGGTGGTCGCCGCTGGTCTGCACCAAGGAATCCGGCAGCAGGGTGATCATGGAGGGCAGCCGGATCCACACCGTGAGCTCAAGGGTCCAGCGCACCATGGTGTGGGCCATCAGCCGATCCACATCCTCGCTGGAGGCCTCGGCGCCGCCGGCTTCATCCAGGCGCAGGGCGGCATTGAAATCGATGTCGTAGAGGCCGCTGAGACTGGGGTTGACCGCCTCCACCGGCACCGTGACGATCCGGTAGATGCCCTCCGCCTGGGGCAATAACTCCAGCCCCACCATCGGCTCCACCTCAAAGCCGAAGTTGCCGAAACGGCCCAGGGTGAGCAGGTAGCCGTTGCTGCCCAGGGAGGAGACGGCCATCGGCGCGGCGCAGCGCCGGAACCAGCCCTCGTGGCGATCGAGGTAGGCCTCCACCACCGACACCGGGGCCCGCATCTCCATCAGATCGGCAAAGGTGCTGGCGTAGCGACGCACCTGCGGGTCCGAGGACTCCCGCAACGGCAAGGCACCAAGCGAGACCGGAGTCTCAGGCATCACAGGCGAAGGCTGACTCAGGGGGATGGAAGACAGGGCGGAGCGAGGCGGAGGAGTGGAACGGAGAGAAAGCCCCGGGCTGCGGAGCCGTTGTAGGCAAGGAATGTAGTGCCCCACGCTGACCTCGCTGTCACGAGGGCAGCAGCACGACCACTGGCGTGCCCTGCGGTTTAGGCGCGACTCAAGTCGACCAGCCGCTCGATCACGTCCTCGACGACCCGATCGGGCGTCGAAGCGCCTGAGGTGATGCCGACCCGGATCGGTCCAGCGGGCAGGAACGGCTCCTCGATCACCAAGCCCCCACCCAGGGGCTTGTGTTCGATGCGGTTGCCAGGGCCGATGCGTTCGGGGGTGTCGATGTGAAAGGAGCGGATGCCGCGGCTGACCGCAATCTCCTGCAGGTGGGTGGTGTTGGAGGAGTTGTAGCCGCCGATCACCACCATCAGATCGAGCGGTTCATCCACCAAGGCAAACATCGCGTCTTGACGCTCCTGGGTGGCATCGCAGATGGTGTTGAAGGCCAGGAAGTGCTCGGCCAGCTCTGCGGGGCCAAAGCGCCGCAGCATGGTGCGCTCGAACAGGCGACCGATCTCCTCGGTTTCGCTTTTGAGCATGGTGGTCTGGTTGGCCACCCCAATCCGCAACAGATCCCGATCGGGGTTGAAGCCCGGTGAGCAGGCCTTGGCGAAACGGGTCATGAACGCATCCCGCGCCTGCTGGCGCTGCGCTTCATCCCTGGGCAGGGAGGTGCTGAGGATGTAATCGCAAACCAGCTGGGCTTCGGCGAGATCCAGCACCACCAAGTAGGTGCCAGCAAACGAGCTGGTGGCGAGGGTTTCCTCGTGCTTCACCTTGCCGTGGATGATCGAGGTGAAGGCGTGCTTCTTGTGTTTTTCCACGGTGTTCCAAACCTTGGACACCCAGGGGCACGTGGTATCGACGATGTGGCAACCGCGCTCATTGAGCAGCTGCATCTCCTGCACCGTGGCCCCGAAAGCTGGCAGAATCACCACATCGCCGCTCGCCACCTCGGAAAAATCTTTCACCCCGCCATCCACTGGGATGAACAACACATCCATCTCGCGCAGGTGATCGTTGACTGAAGGATTGTGGATGATTTCATTCGTGATCCAGATGCGTTCCGAGGGATAGTGGCGACGGGTTTCATAGGCCATCGCCACGGCCCGCTCCACGCCCCAGCAGAAGCCGAAGGCCTCCGCCAGTCGCACCGTCAGGCGGCCCTCGCGCAACAGATAGCCGTTATCGCGCAATCGGGCGACCAGATCGCTCTGGTAAGCGGTCTGCAGGCTGCTGGCCACCTCCTCACCCAGCCCGAAGCCGCGCCGGTTGTAGCGCTCGGACTGATGCAGGGAGCGCTTAAAGGAACGGGTGTCCAAGGAAGCCTGCGATCGCTGCTGCGACTCTATGGGGCGCGGCCGCGCCGCGGCCGGACCTCAGCCATCGGCGCCGCCCGGCTGGCGCTCCTCCACCGACGCCAGCCCCAGCCAGGTCACCGCCGTGGCGCTGAATGCATAGATGCAGGGCAGCACCTCCACCCCGGACGCCAGCGCCTGGCGGAACAGCTGCCCATAGGTGGGATCCGCCGCGTCTCCCGGGGCGAACCGCCGCACATCCCCCCGGCTCAGACAGGGCACCAGCACGGCACGGGACCGCGGCAGCAGATCGATCAGTTCGCGCAGATGCTTCTGCCCCCGCTCGGTCACCGTGTCCGGAAACAGCGCCAGCTCACCGGCCGTCCAGGTGGTGTTCTTCACCTCGAGATAGATCGGCCGGGGGTCAGCGGCCCCGGGCGCCGGGGTGAGCAGCAGATCGATGCGGCTGCGCCCCCCCGTGCCGTACGGCACCGCCGCCCGCATCGTCGCGATCGGCCACAGCCACGGCTCCAGGCAGCCCGCCTCGATCGTGGCCCGCACCAAGCGATTGGGCAGGGCCGTATTGATGCCCACCCACACCGGTTCGCCGTCGGCGCCAGGGCACGCCGCCTGCTCCCAGGTCCAGGCCAGCTTGCGGCTGGGGGAGGGGTCATGGCGCAGCCGCACCCGGCCACCCGGATGCAGCACCCCCGTCATCGGCCCGGTGTTAGGGCAATGGGCCGTGACCTCCGTGCCGTCGTCGAGCCGCACATCAGCGAGGAATCGCTTGTAGCGCCGCAGCAGCACCCCCTCGCGCAGATCCCCCGGTGTGAGCACCAAGCGGGGCCCGGTCGCGGCCGGGGATGGGACGGAGGCCGGCATGGCGCAAGGAGAGCGGGCGTGGCGCCATGGTCGCCCTTGACCCCTCGGACTGGCACCGCCTCCCGGGCGACAGGACTTGCGCCAGGCCCACGGCGAGCAAGAATCCACGCTCGATCGGGACTCGGGACCGGATGGGGGATTCGCAGCAGCTCAGTCCCGCGGAACCTGGAGCCCCCGGCCCCGACCCGCCGGAAACACCGGCGAGCGCCGCGGCCGGGGGGCGCTCGCTGCGCCATATCGCCCTCATCGTGGCGGTGGCCACCGGGCTCAGCAAGGTGGTCGGACTGCTGAGGCAGCAGGTGATCGCCGCCGCCTTCGGGGTCGGCGCCGCCTACGACGCCTACAACTACGCCTACGTGCTGCCCGGATTCCTGCTGATCCTGCTGGGCGGCATCAATGGCCCGTTCCATAGCGCCATGGTCAGCGTGTTGGCACGCCGGCCCCGCGAGGAGGGAGCCCATGTTTTGGCGGCGATTAACACCCTGGTGGGGGCCGGGCTCATCGGGGTCACCCTGCTGCTGGTGCTGCTGGCCGATCCGCTGATTCAGCTGGTGGGCCCTGCGCTCAAGCCGGAGATTCACGACATCGCGGTGCTGCAGCTGCGCTGGATGGCGCCGATGGCGTTGTTCGCCGGCCTGATCGGCCTGGGTTTCGGTGCCCTCAACGCCGCCGATGTCTACTGGTTGCCGGCGATCAGCCCGCTGCTGTCGAGCTTGGCGGTGATCGTGGGCATCGGCCTGCTCTGGTGGCAGCTCGGCGCCGCGATCCTGCTGCCGGCCACGGCCGTGCTCGGGGGCGTGGTGCTAGCCGGCACCACCACCCTTGGGGCGGTGCTGCAATGGCTGATCCAGCTTCCGGCCCTGGCCAAGCAGGGCCTGCATCGCTTCCAGCTGGTCTGGGACTGGCGCGATCCCGGCGTGCGCGAGGTGCTCGGGGTGATGGGCCCGGCCACCCTCTCGTCCGGGATGCTGCAGATCAATGTGTTCGTGGATCTGTTCTTCGCCTCCGGCATCGTCGGCGCCGCCGCGGGCCTCGGCTACGCCAACCTGCTGGTGCAGACCCCTTTGGGCCTGCTCTCGAATGCGTTGCTGGTGCCGTTGCTGCCGGTCTACGCCAGGCTGACGGCGCCGCAGGATCGCCCCGAACTGGTGGCCCGAATCCGTCAGGGTTTGATGCTCTCCAGCGCCAGCATGTTGCCGCTGGGGGCGGTGATGGTTGGCCTGGCGGTGCCGATCGTCGAGTTGGTCTACGAGCGCGGCGCCTTCAACCAACAGGCCGCCGACCTTGTGGGGGGGCTGTTGATGGCCTACGGCCTGGGGATGCCCGCCTACCTGGCGCGGGATGTGCTGGTTCGGGTGTTCTACGCCTTGGGCGATGCCGTCACCCCGTTTCGATGGTCGATGGCGGGAATCGGCCTGAACGCGGTGTTCGACTGGTTGTTGGTGGGATGCCCCACCCCTTGGGGGCTGCAACTGCCAGCGCTGAACTTCGGGGCTCCCGGCCTTGTGCTGGCGACGGTCACGGTCAATACGATCACCTGCGTAGCCCTGCTGTTCGCCCTGCAGACGCGCCTGCGGTCCCTGCCACTGCGGCAGTGGGGCCGAGATCTGGCGCTGCTGGGGCTGGCGGCCCTGCTAGCCGGACTCACCGCTTGGATCCTGCAGGGCTGGGTGCGCTGGCCCGCGGGCCTGCCGGGGTTGTTGCTACAGAACGGCATCGCCGGCGGGATGGCTCTTGCGGTCTTCGGCCTCATCGGCTCCCTGGCTGGGGTTCCGGAAGTGCGTCAAGTTCTGGCCCTGGCGCGTCGTCGCCGCCCGAGCTGATCCCCAAGCGCCGCTCCAACAGCAGCAAGCCCACCACGGTGGTGACGCACACCATCAACACCACGGCGGCGAAGCCATCGGCGTCGATCAGGCCGCTGGAGCGCGCGGTGGTGGCAAACACCAAACCGGGCAAACCCCTTGGCATCAGGCCGTAGATCACCACCCAGGGATCGATGCCCTCAGCCCGTTGGCGGCGATCGATCCCAAGGCCACAAGCCAGCTTGCTCAGCACGGCGCACACCACCAGCACGGCCGCCAGCCCCCAGGCGCGAGGGCTGGACAAGCTGCTGAAGGGCAACCGCAACCCAACGCCGATGAAATAGATCGGCAGGAACACCTCCGTGAGCAGGGCCAGCTGGCGCCGCACCGGGCCCTCCGGCGCGGCGGCCTGGGGGGAGAGGCGGGCCAACAGCACCCCACCCCACAACGCCCCGAGCAGGCTGGTGAGCCCGCAGGCTTCCCCCAGCCAGGCCCCGACGATCAGCAGCAGCAGCACCTCGAGGGAGTCCCGTGGACCGCGACCTCCACGCCGCAGCCACCAGCCGCAGAGCCACTGGCTGAACCAGGCCAGCCCAAGGCCTACGGCCGGACCGAGCAGCAAGCGCCCGACCGCCGCGGGGCCGGCGAGCCCCGCGGCGGTCGGAGTGGATCCGGCGACCACCCCGACCACGCCGGCCAGGGCCAGCAAGGCGATGGCCGGCAGATCATCCAGAACGGAAACGCCAACCAGCAACCGCCCGGAAGGCGTCTGCAGAGCTCCCCTCTGGCTCAGCACCCGCAGGGTGACCCCTGTGCCGGTGGCGGCCAGGGCCGCTAGACAGATCACCGTGGCCGGCCAGGGCAGGCCCAGGCCGAACCGCAACGGCAGCACCGCCAGCAAGGGCGCCAGGCAGCTGATCGCCACGGTGCGCAGAACGGCGCTGCGGCGGCTGCCCAGCAGATCGCCCCGCACCTCCAGGCCCACCTGAAAGAAGAGCGTCAACACGCCGAGTTCGCTGAGACCGCTCAGCGGCGCGAGCTGGGAGTAAGGCAGCAGCCCATGACCCAGAACCACCCCGAGCAGGAGCTCAAGCACAATCGCCGGCACCGACCAACGCACCAACCGGCCGGCGCTGAAGCGGGCGCACACCACCCCGATCAACAGGATCAGGAGCGTCCCAAGGAGTGATGGGGAAACCAAAACGCCTCAGGGCAGGCGCACCTGCCGCTCCTCTCTCACCTGCACGGGGATCTCCAGCCGCGAGCGACCAACCATCATCGGGCCATCCACCGACACGATCCTGGCCTCAATGCCGTAATCGCGAAAGGCCGTCTCCAGTTCTTGAAGCAGGGCTTTCTCCACTTGAGCCTCGGCGTCGACCACCTTGCCGATCAGCCGGCTCCCGAGTTTGCCGATCCGTTGCCGGACGACCTCGCGAGCGTTGGTGACCTCGATGATCAGCACAGAGCTCAGGCGACGGATCGTCACCCTATCTGGTGAGTTCCCGTCAACAAAACGGCTGCAGCAGCTCTTCCAGATCGCGCAGCTGCCCGGGGGGCAGCAGCCGGGCCAGCGGCAGGCGGGTGGACCCGCCACCGATCGGCACCTGGACGGCCTCGAGGGCCTGGCGGGCGCTGACCGCGGCGCCCTGATCCAGCCGGGCGGCGCATTCGATCGCCAGCGGCTGGGCCAGGCCGGCATCGCCGAGGTAGAGGTGCCAACTGGCGACCTGCAGGTAAAGGCGATCGGCGATGCCACGGCTGAGCTCTTCCAGCTCCTGGGCGGCGAGGGTCATGGCGAAGCAGGGGGCACCGGGTCGGCGTCGGGGCCAGGCCGCAGACGCAGCACCACGGTGACATGGACCAGCAGCAGCAGCGCCCAGCCGAGGCTGAACCACGCCAGATGGTGCCAGGGATGGCGCAGGCCCTGCACCACCCACAGGCCGCTGTTGATGGCCGCGAACAGGGCGGCGTGCAGGCAGAGGTTCACCACCCGATCGAAGTGCCGGTAGGTGGGGTCGGTGGGATCGGCGGGGCCGTACCAGCGGATCGGCATGGCGCGGAGTGGGTCGCGCGGAATGCCTTGATTGTGCGCCAACGCCGCCAGGGCCAGGGCATCGGCACCGATCGGCGGGGGAGGCGGGATCGCGGCGGTTGACGACCGGGCACCCGATGCGGTGAGAATGTGGGGGTCCCCAAGCGCTTGTAGCTCAGCGGATTAGAGCATCTGACTACGGATCAGAGGGTCGGGAGTTCGAATCTCTCCAGGCGCGCTTGCTGAAATGAACCGCCCCACCAGGGCGGTTTTTTTATGACCGGCCCCCGACGGCGGATCCGTTCGGCAGCGACGGCGCCTGCTGCCGCGGCAACGGCGGGCGGGAACCGTGGCCGGGCGGGCTGGTTGCCTACGATCGCCTCAGGCGCGATCTCTTCCATGCCGGACCCCACCAACGGCAACTCTCCCCCTGCCAGCCCCGGCATCGATGCGCCCCTGGCCTGCGCCGATCCGGCCATCGCCGCGCTGATCGGCCAAGAGCTCCAGCGCCAGCGCGATCACCTGGAACTGATCGCCAGCGAAAACTTCGCCTCCCGGGCCGTGATGGAGGCCCAGGGGTCGGTTCTCACCAACAAGTACGCCGAGGGGCTCCCCCACAAGCGCTACTACGGCGGCTGTGAGTTCGTTGACGGGATCGAGGAGCTGGCGATCGAGCGGGCCAAGAGGCTATTTGGCGCCGCTTGGGTCAACGTGCAGCCCCACAGCGGCGCCCAGGCCAACTTTGCGGTGTTCTTGGCCCTGCTTCAGCCCGGCGACACGATCCTGGGCATGGATCTCTCCCATGGGGGCCACCTCACCCACGGCTCTCCGGTGAATGTGAGCGGCAAGTGGTTCAAGGCGGTGCATTACGGCGTGGATTCCGAGAGCCACCAGCTGAACTACGCCAAAATCCGCGAGCTGGCCCTCGAGCACCGGCCCAAGCTGATCGTGTGCGGCTACTCCGCCTATCCACGCCAGATCGACTTCGCCGCGTTCCGAGCCATCGCCGATGAGGTGGGGGCCTATCTGTTGGCCGACATGGCCCACATCGCCGGCCTCGTGGCGGCGGGGGAACACCCCAACCCCCTGCCCCATTGCCATGTGGTCACCACCACCACCCACAAGACGCTGCGCGGCCCCCGCGGTGGCCTGATCCTTTGCAACGACGCCGAGTTCGGCCGCCAGTTCGACAAGGCGGTGTTCCCCGGCAGCCAAGGCGGACCGCTGGAGCATGTGATCGCCGCCAAGGCGGTGGCCTTTGGTGAAGCCCTGGATCCAGCCTTCCGCGCCTACAGCCGTCAGGTGATCGCCAATGCCCGGGCCCTGGCCGAGCAGATCCAGAGCCGCGGCATCGCCGTCGTCAGCGGAGGCACGGACAACCACCTGGTGCTGCTCGACCTGCGCTCGATCGGCATGACGGGCAAGGTGGCTGACCTGTTGGTGAGCGATGTCCATATCACCGCCAACAAAAACACCGTGCCCTTCGACCCGGAATCGCCGTTCGTCACCAGCGGCCTGCGGCTCGGAACCGCCGCCTGTACCACCCGGGGCTTCGACGCCGACGCTTTCCGGGTCGTGGCCGATGTGATCGCCGATCGGCTGCTCCATCCCGACGACAGCGCCATCGAACAACGCTGCCGCGAGCGGGTCGCCCAGCTGTGTGAGCGATTCCCTTTGTATTCCAACGAACGCGAACTCCAGCACGTCTAAGTGCTGCTGCTACCCCGTATCGTGGCCGCGACCAGAGTGCCCCTGGCCAATCCGTTGGTGGTAAGCCTCGCCCAAACTCCCAACCAGGCGGCCCTGCTGACCTTGCTGTTCGCGGCCTTGCTCACGGCGCTGATCGTGCCGCTGGTGCGCCAGCTTGGCCTGCGGTATGGCCTGGTCGACCCGCCCGATCCACGCAAGCAACACACGGCGCCGATGGTGCGGCTCGGCGGAGTCGGCATCGTCGCCGGCTTCACGTTGGCGCTGGCGATCATCTGGCGGCTGGGGGGCTTCGCTGAGCTGGCCGCCGATAGCGATCGCCAGATCTGGACCACCCTGGCGGGCTCGCTCTGTTACTTCCTGATCGGCCTGGCAGACGACCTGTTTGCCCTGCCGCCGCTTCCCCGCCTGGTGAGTCAGCTGCTGGTGGCAATGGCGGTCTGGTCCGAAGGCGTGAGGATCGGCAGCATCGAGTTGCCGTTTGGCTGGTTTGGGGGTCTGCTGTCGCTCCCCCAAAGCCTCAGTCTGCTGGCCACCGTGATCTGGCTGGTGGGCATTACCAATGCCATCAATTGGCTCGATGGCCTCGATGGTTTAGCGGCAGGGGTTAGCGGCATCGCCGCCGTCGGCCTGCTCTCGGTGAGCTTCAGCCTGAACCAGCCAGCAGCCGGACTCCTGGCCGCCTCCTTAGCCGGGGCCTGCCTCGGCTTCCTGCGCCATAACTTCAATCCCGCCCGCATCTTCATGGGCGATGGCGGCTCTTACTTCCTGGGATTCGCCCTTGCGGCGATCAGCATCGTCGGTCCCGCCAAGGGTCTCACCAGCGTCAGCCTGCTGCTGCCGCTGCTGATCCTGTCGCTGCCGCTGGCGGACATGTCGGCGGTGATTATGGGACGCCTCAGCGAGGGGCGCTCACCCTTCTACCCCGACCGACGCCACCTGCATCATCGGCTGCTGCGGGCCGGTCTCAGCCATCGCCGCACGGTGGTGCTGATCTATGCCTTCACCCAATGGCTGGCCGCCCTGGCCCTGGTGGTCGCCAATGCCGAGAACCGCTTTGCCTGGCTGGGACTCGCCACCGCCCTGCTGGTGGCCGTTGTGGTGGTGATCCGCCGCGGCAACCCGTCCGACGCGGGCGCCGGCCCCTCCGCCACCCCTCCCTCCTGATGGCCAGCGATCCCAGCACCGCGTCGGACAGCACCGCTGCGGCGGGCGCTCGCCCCGATCCCTGGGCCGGGGGTGTGGAAATTCTCTGCATCGGCACGGAACTGCTGCTGGGCAACATCGTCAACGGCAACGCCCGCTGGCTCGCCGAAGAGCTCGCGGCTCTGGGGCTGCCCCACTACCGCCAGGAGGTGGTGGGCGATAACCGGGAGCGTCTGATCGCCGCCGTCCGCGCCGCGGCGGGGCGCGCCCGGGTGCTGATCACCACCGGAGGCCTCGGGCCTACCCCCGATGACCTCACCACCGAGGCGATCGCCGCCGCTTTCGACACGCCGCTGGAAGAGGATCCCGAGGTCTGGTCGGCGATTCAGGCGCGGCTCGAGGCCCGGGGACGACCGGTGGCCGCCAGCAATCGCCGGCAGGCGCTGCGGCCGCGGGGGGCCAGCCTGCTGCCCAATCCCGTTGGGACGGCCCCCGGCATGATCTGGAGCCCGCAACCGGGGTTCAGCGTTCTCACCTTTCCCGGCGTGCCGGCCGAGATGCGGGCGATGTGGCAGGCGACGGCGG
Organism: Synechococcaceae cyanobacterium; assembly: GCA_046319055.1. GTDB lineage: Bacteria > Cyanobacteriota > Cyanobacteriia > PCC-6307 > Cyanobiaceae > Cyanobium. The sequence continues at coordinate 16,441 of JBKCTK010000122.1, read as the reverse complement.
CCCCCTGGTTGCGGCACCAGGGTCTTGCCGCCGGAGCGTTGGCCAGTCGGATGCTGCGCTTTTGGGGGATTTCCGAAGCGAACCTGGCGGAACAGGTGGCCGATTTGCTGGCCAGCGAAAACCCCACGGTGGCGCCCTATGCCGGGGCGGGGGAGGTCAAGCTGCGGATCACGGCGCGGGCGACGGATGCCATGGCCGCGGCAGCGATGCTGGATCCGATCGAGGCGGAATTGCGGCGCCGCGCTGGTCGCCACTGCTTTGGCCGCGATGCGGAGAGCCTGGCCGAGGTGGTGCTGAACCTGTTGCGGCGGCGCGGCGAAACCTTGGCGGTGGCCGAATCCTGCACCGGCGGTGGTTTGGGGGCGGAACTCACGGCGGTGCCGGGTTCCTCGGATGTGTTTCTTGGTGGCGTCATCGCCTATGCCAACCCGGTGAAACGGGATCTGCTGGGTGTGCCGGCCGAGCTTCTCAGTGCCGAGGGGGCTGTGAGCGAGCCGGTGGCGCGGGCCATGGCGGAGGGTGCCCGGCGGCTGTGCGGCAGCAGCTGGGCGGTGGCCATTTCCGGCATCGCCGGACCTGACGGGGGCACGGCCGCCAAACCCGTGGGGCAGGTGGTGCTGGCCTGGGCGGGGCCTCCGGGGTGCACCTCGGAAACGCGGCGCTTTGCCGCCAGCCGGGGGCGGCAGGGCATCCGCGCCCTCAGCTGTGGCGATGCTCTCGACGGGCTGCGACTGCGACTACTCGGCTGAGCGCGACTGAGCGCCGCAGACAGGGCAGGCCACGCCGCCCCGGCGCTTCCTGAATTGAACCGATCGCGGGGCCTGGAGCGCGGCGCTGGGGCTAATGGCGCGGCCTCAACCCTGTCGCGGCGCACGGTTCTCGAGGCTGATGAAGGCCGTGGCCTGGGAGCGGAACGCGAACGTGCAACACCGGCATAACGAGATGCATATGGATCGATCGAATTCGTCCGACTGGTCTCTTGCCTGCGCTGGCCTAGCCCTTAAGCTGAACAAGGTTCAACTCGCCACCACCAACCCATGCTTACCGGTCCCGATCTTCTGATCAAAGTAAAAGAACTTGGCGACGTCTCCAAGTCGGAGCTGGTGCGCAGCTGCGGCTATGTGAGCTCCAAGAAGGATGGCAGCGAGCGCCTCAACTTCACGGCCTTCTACGAGGCCCTGCTGGAGGCCAAAGGGGTCAGCCTTGGTGAAACCAGCGGCAAAGGCAATGGCAAGGGCGGCCGCAAGCTCACCTACGTGGCCACCGTTCAGGGCAATGGCAACCTGCTGGTGGGCAAGGCCTATACCGCCCTGCTCGACCTCAGGCCCGGCGATGAGTTCGAGATCAAACTCGGCCGCAAGCAGATCCGCCTGGTGCCGGCCGGTTCCCCCGACGAGGAGTGAACATCCGGGCCGGCTGTCAAGCGATCAGCGGCGGCGATTGGCTTCTCTAGCTTCCACGGCTGAGACTGATCACGAATGCTGACCGATGGACACTGGCCGGCTTTTCCGCCAGTTCGACCACGGGATTCCAGCATCAAGCGAGGGTTTTCCCAAGGTCCGCATTTGGCCAGCCCTTGGCCTGACGGCATTGCCTACCCTGGGCTGTGGGAAACCCACCACAGCCCTTGACAGGGGCGGTCCGACCCGCGCTTTCCATCGCCATGCCGGAGCCCACCTGGGCCGAGGCGCCGCGCCAAGCCGAAGCCGGGCGATTCTCGGCAAGAGTCTTGCTTATCTCAAAGCAGCAAACCAGCTTTGACGTGCGGCCCCTCAACGTGGAGTGATGGATAGGCCTGCCGTCTGCGAACGCATGGGATCAATCCCCGATCACGCCCCACTCAGCGTCAGCGTCGAGAATCAGGTGCCGCAGGACCTCTATGACGCCATGCGCGATTTTGTGCGGCGCCATCCCCAATGGGATCAGTACCGCCTGATGCAGGCGGCGCTGGCCGGATTTCTGTTTCAGCACGGCTGCCAGGATCGCGCCGTGGTGCGGCACTACCTCGACGGACTGTTCCAACGCGGGGGCCACGGTGCGCCCCTCAACCCAAAGCCGGACGCTGACCAGGGCCGCAAACCGGCCCAGGAGCTGCCCTCCGAACGACGCAGCGACCACCCTCCCCTCACGCCCACGCCATTGGTGTCGCTGGAGCGACCCGCCAAGCCCCTGGGCTCGAGCACCATGCACTCCGGCTGGCGCCCTGGGCGAGCGCAGCGCTGAGCCACAGGCGACCTTGGGGCAGCAGCGGCGGCGGCACATTCCTGGAGGCTCCCGCCATGGGCCCCCTGCCCCAGGGCCAGATCACCGGCCATCCATGGGTCAGCCACCACGCTGGGGTGCCGAGGGGCGGCGGGGCGATCAGGGAGCGATCGGCGGGCGCGGCCCGTTGATCAGCAGGCCGCGGCGACGCAGCTCCCGCTGGAACTCGCCGGCCAGACCATCACCGATCCAGATTTGCCGCAGCCGACCGAAGAGCGATACGCCCTGCAGCACCAAAGCCACGCAACACAGAACCCGCAGGAGCGCGTGCAGCACAATCGGCGCACAGGACCACGGCCACAGTAAGCAGAGATTCAGGCGTTGTCAGCCGAGAGCCGATGGCCCCTCTCCCAAGCATCCCGCCTCCCCTCGCGCAGAGCGGCTTGAGCCACAGCCTGCTTCTCACAGGCTGCTCGACCGAAGCACGCCGCCGGAGATCCAGCCAAGCTTCAGAAGCTCGTCGCTGCAACCGCTGACTGGCGCAAGCGAGGCTTGCTTGGGCGGAAGCAACTAGTCCCGACATGAGACTGCCCGACACGTCTCTGGCCTGTCCCGCTTCGCTGAAGGGGGACCCTGTTGGCGAGGGGCGACAGGCTCCTGGGACCGCCGGCTGGGGAAGGTGCTGCCTGCGCCGCACCGCGATGCGGCAGGGGGCCCGCATGGGCGCTCGTGCTCTGGCGCGGGGGTGCATCCAGGGCGTGCCGCCAATCCCTGTCGCCGTCTCCGCAAAGGCCCGGCAGCTGGGCGCGATCGGGCTCGTAGGGTGGATTAAGAGAACGTAAACGCCCGTGAGCGCTGGCACCCTCTACGACAAGGTCTGGGAGTTGCATCGGGTCGCCGAGCTCCCGAGTGGTGCCAGCCAGGTGTTCATCGGGCTGCACCTGATCCATGAGGTCACCAGCCCCCAAGCCTTCGCCTCGCTGCGGGATCTCGGGCTGCGGGTGCGACACCCCGAGCGCACTGTGGCCACGGTCGACCACATCGTGCCCACCACCTCCCAGCAACGGCCGTTCGCCGACCCCCTGGCCGAAGAGATGTTGGCCACCCTCGAGGCCAACTGCCACGAGCACGGCATCACCCTGCACGGTCTTGGCAGCGGGCTCCAGGGGATCGTGCATGTGATCGCTCCCGAGATGGGTCTCACCCAGCCCGGGATGACCGTGGCCTGCGGCGACTCCCACACCTCCACCCATGGCGCCTTCGGGGCGATTGCCTTCGGCATCGGCACCAGCCAGGTGCGGGATGTGCTGGCCAGCCAAAGCCTGGCCCTCGCCAAGCTGAAGGTGCGGCGCATCTGGGTAGAGGGCCAGCTGCAGCCGGGGGTGTTCGCCAAGGATCTGATCCTCCACGTCATCCGCCGGCTCGGGGTGCGGGGCGGCGTCGGCTACGCCTACGAGTTCGCCGGTCCGGCGATCGCGGCCCTGTCGATGGAGGAACGCATGACCCTCTGCAATATGGCCATTGAAGGCGGTGCCCGGGTCGGCTACTGCAACCCCGACGCCACCACGTTCAGCTACCTGCAGGGCCGTCCGGCGGCGCCCAGCGGCGAGGCCTGGGAGCGGGCCATCGCGTGGTGGAGCTCCCTGGCCAGCGACGCCGCAGCCCAATTCGACGACGAGGTGCGTTTCGATGCCTCCAGCCTGGCGCCAACCGTGACCTGGGGAATCACCCCCGGCCAGGGCATCGCGGTCGATGAGCGGGTCCCCACACCGGAGGAGCTGGGCCCCGAGGATCGGCCGATCGCGGAGGAGGCCTATCGCTACATGGATCTCAGCCCTGGCGTTCCAATCGCCGGCCTGCCGGTGGACGTGTGCTTCATCGGCAGCTGCACCAATGGCCGTCTCAGCGACCTGCGGGCGGCGGCGGCCGTGGCCCGCGGCCGTCAGGTGGCGCCAGGGGTGCGAGCTTTTGTGGTGCCAGGCAGCGAACAAGTGGCGGCGGCGGCGGCGGCCGAAGGCCTGGATGCGGTATTCCGCAGCGCCGGCTTCGAATGGCGCCAGCCCGGTTGTTCGATGTGCCTGGCGATGAATCCCGACCGGCTTGAGGGCCGACAGATCAGCGCCAGCTCCAGCAACCGCAACTTCAAGGGCCGCCAGGGTTCCCCCAGCGGTCGCACCCTGCTGATGAGTCCAGCCATGGTGGCCGCGGCGGCGGTCACCGGCCAGGTCACCGATGTGCGCCAGCTCCAGCCCCTCACCGCCGCCGCCAGCTCCCGCGCCGCCTGAGGTCACGCCCATGTCCACCGCCCCCCTCCCCTCCGGACCGATCGCTTGCCATCGCGGCCGGGGCCTGCCCCTGATCGGCGCCGACATCGACACCGATCGGATCATCCCGGCCCGCTTTCTCAAATGCGTCACCTTCGAAGGCCTGGCTGACGCCGTCTTCGCCGACGACCGCCAAGAACAGCCCGGTCAACATCCCTTCGATCACCCCGCCCATCAGCAGGCTTCGGTGCTGGTGGTGAATAGCAACTTCGGCTGTGGCTCCAGCCGTGAACACGCCCCCCAGGCGCTGATGCGCTGGGGCATCCGGGCGATCGTGGGCGAGAGCTTTGCGGAGATCTTCTTCGGGAACTGCCTGGCCCTGGGGATTCCCTGCCTCTGTGCCGAGCCCGAAGCGGTGACCGCGCTGCAGGAGGCCCTAAAGGCTGATCCTGGAGCGATCCTGGCCGTCGATCTCGATGCCCTGGAGATTGAACTGGAGAGCGAGTTCATCGGTGTCGCCCGCTGGCCAGTGCGGTTGGCCCCTGGCCCGCGGAGCATGCTCACCAGCGGCCATTGGGATGGCACCTCCCAATTGGTCGCCCATGGGGCTGAACTGGCGGCCACCGCGGCGCGGCTTCCCTATTTGAACGGCTTCGGGCTCGGCGGCTGAACCCTGATCTGGCCGCTGGCCTTGGGACGGGTGCGGCGGTAGAGGCCAGCATGGACCTGCATGCCCGCGCCACAGGTGAGGATGGCGACGTGCACTCAGAACGAGCGCGGGGTGCTGGCCTGACCCGCCAGGGTGGGCATCCGGGTGTAAGGCACGAATGGCACACCGGTACCCTCGAAACTGAGATCATTCAGACGGATGCGAATGCCTCCCAGCTGCTCATAAGGGCTGTAGTAAACACCCACTTCATAGGCGCGTCGCTGCCAGCGGAGCTCCATGTAAGAGCCGGTGATCTGGCCGTAATAGGTGGAACCCGGATCGATATTGATGCCGATGCCTCCAACAAAGAGCAGCGGCCCAAACAGCTGCTGACTGAGGCCAAAATTCAGGGTTGCCAGGTCGACGGCGCGGTCGAAGGCCAGGGGACTGCCACCATCGAGAAGCGTCAGACCACCGGTGATGCTGAACTGCGTGTAGTCGAACCAGGGCCGACTGAACTGCCCAAGGCTGAGCGTGGGGCCAATGTTCCAGGTCAGCGTGTTCTGGTGACTGCCATCGCTGTAACTGGCCAGGAGAGTGCTGAGGCTGCTGTTGAGCCACAGGCCCGGCTGCAGCGGCGCTGGCGCGTTAAGCAGGCCCTGAGTTGGCGTGGCCGGCAGGGTCTTGCCCAGCCATAGAGGCAGGCTGCTGTTGACCGATCCGTAGAAGGAGGTGCGCCAGACGTCGAGCAGATTGATGGTCTGGTACTGGGCGCCCTGAAAATTACCCGTACCCAACCGCCAGGAATAGTTGCTTGACATCTGACCCCAATTGGGCAGGTTTCCAACCTGCTCAAAGGACACCCCATAGGCAGAGTAAATGTCTTGCTCCCCCAACGAGCCATTCCAGCTGCGGAACCGATAAGCTCCAAAGAAGCGCATCAGGCTATTGCCCACCAGCGGCAACTGCAACCAACGGCTCATGCTGCCCCAGCTGCGGGTTGCATTGCCGAAGTTCTCCGGGTTGAAGCTACTAATGCTGAGATTAAGATCTTGATTGAAACCAGCAAAGGGTCCCTTCAGCGACGCCGTTAAGCCGAACAGATCTCCCAGCTGCACCGGCTGGGAACCAGTCGGTGCGAGAGCGGACTGACCGGGGAGAGGATAGCTTTTCACCGTGCCGCTAATGGCCCGCTGCAGCATGAACTGGGGCTGGATGTCGAGCTTGAGGTTCGGGCCGATGCCGTAGGGGCCAAGGTTGTATCCGGTGTAGACACCATCGCGATCCAACGAGTCGTAGGCGAGAATCCAACGATTATCAATGTCGTCGCGGGCCTTGAGCCGGGCACCGCGACGGCCCACCGGCAACGCCAACCGATCGTCCAGCACGACACGATTGAGGGTGGACGTGATCTGGGTATCGCCGTTGGCCAACAGCGTCGCCACGACATTCTCGGAATCCAGCCAGGTCTGGGCGGGCGTGAAGGGGTCATTGCTGAAGGCCATCCGGTCGGCCATCAGCTGGGTCGCGCTGAGCCGCACCCGCCGGGCCTGGAAACGCCAGCGGCTGATGGTGCCCCGCAACAGCTCTTGGTTGGTGATCGTGTCGATGGTCTGCGGCTGCACCAGCCGGGTCTGGCCGAACTGGGTCACCCCAGCGGTGCTGTTGATCCCAGGCTGCTGACCGCCGAAGCGCTGCTCCAGCGTGAGGCTCTGACGGAAGCGCACGTTTTCGACCCGCTGATCGATGCGGGCGATCGCGGCATCGCGACGCTGGCGCTGTTCGGCGGCGGTGCCTACAGCCTCCGGCGGCTGTTGGGGCGGCAGGGGGCGGGCCGGGTCGCTGGGCACCGGCCCCATCGCCACATCCTCCAGCAACCGCGGTAGGTCGGTGAGCGGTTGGCTTTCCCCCTGGGGCGCGTCGCGACAGCCCAGGGCCGGCGGCAACGGCGGCGGCGGAAGCTTGGCGCTTCCCAACCCCACGATGGACAGTGGCCAGAGGCGACGTTGCGGGGCAGCGGGAAGATCGGGGGGGCAGCTGATCGGCGCTGGCGGCGGCAGCGGCCGTGAGGCGGGACGGTTCAGCTTGAAATCCTGTTTGCCGGCCTCCAGATCGAGCACGCCGTAGACGTCCTCCGCCTCGCCATTCCCCTCAATCAGGTGGAAGCGGAGCCGGCTGGCCTGCAGGTATTGGTGGCCGCGCTGCAATCGCACGCTGCCGCTGGCGAAGAGAACTTGCGAGGCCGGATCGAACTCCAACCGATCGGCCATCAGGCGCCCGCCGGCGATCAGCGCCATGGCATTGCCACGGGCGACGATGCGTTGCAGCACGCCGTCGTAGCTGAGCTGGTCCGCCTTGAGATCCAGCTCCTCCGGCAGCCAGCGCCGGGTTTTGACGGCGTCCGAGCTCTTCGAGGCCGCGGCGGTCTCCGCGGCGGTCCCGCCGTTGGGAACCGTTGATGGCGCACTGGCGGCCGGAGCCGGCCCCAGGCTGCCGCCCATCGACGGGGGGGCAGCCTGGGCGCTTGAGGCTCGGCCCGCCTCAGCCGAGACGGGATCCGCAGCGATGGGACCCGGAGCCCTCACCGCGGGCGTGGAGGGGGAGGACCCCGCCTCGGACTCGGTGGGGGGGATGGGCAGGATTCCGGCCCGGGCTGCTAACCCGCCCGCTGGGATCAGGGAAGGGGCCAGGAGTAGCAAGGCTCCCCAGGGGCCGAGGGGGCGGCAGGCTGGCGCAGCTACCAAGGTCTCGGCGACGGGCAGGTGCGGCGAATCCTGCCACGGGCGATGGGCAGGCGAGGCGCAGATTGGCGGGCTGAGGGGCGATTCGATCGCGACTCGCCGACCCCGCTCAGCCCGGCAGCAAGGTCAGTCTTCGAGGTCTTTGCGGCTGGGGGTGCGGCTGGGGTCGCTGGCCAGGAAGCCGAACACGAAGATCCCGATGAAGAAGAACACAACGGAATAGACCGAGATCTTGAGAGCAAGCATGGGCGGTCCGGCGGATGACAGGGAGTGACGGGGGCCAGCCTGGGTCGCACCGGCCCGGCGGCGGCCGCATCATCCTATGGGTCCCGCATCACCGAACAGGATGTCCGAAGGGCTGGGGCCGGGGGATCCCGAGCGGATTGAAACGTTTCAGTCATGTTGCGCGGGCCAGAGCCGGCTCGACCTGCAGCCGCTCTGGCGCCTGGGACCCGCGGCGGGCGGTCCTAGCCAAGCGCTCCTGGCTGCGGGCCGCGCCCTGGCCCGCAGCCACGGGGAGCAGGCCACGGCCGTCGCTGCCAACCGCCCCGGGGCCGCAGACATTGCGATGCCGGCCGCCAGCGGGCCCCAGGCCGATGCCGGACGCGCCCTCGACCATCCCTGGGGGGCGCAACATCGCCCCGACTGGGCGGCGCGGGGGCTGATCATCTGGCCCCGTGGCGGCCTCTGGCGGCGGTTGCTGTTGCCCTGCGCCTGCCCCGCCGCCTGGCGGTCGCACGGACCCGACGTCGCCCGGGCGCGGCTGGCGCTGCGCTGGTGGGCCGATCAGGCCCTGCTGCTCGCCGATGGCCAACCCGTGCGGGCCGGAGATCTGGTCGACACCGCCTGCCGTTGGGAGCTGCCGCCCTCCTGGTGGCAGGGCACACCACTGCGGCTGGAGTTGTGGCTGCGCAGCCCGCTGCACGACGACGGCGCCCTGGTGCGCAGCCGCCTGGAACTGGAACCCCGGGATCCCGCAGACCCGCGGCGGCTGCTGGATCCCGACCGGCACGACCTGCAACAGCGGCGCCTCGCCGCCGGACGGACGGCGGCGGCCGCCCTGGGGCCCGGGCCAGGGACGGTGCATGTGCTCGGCCATGCCCATCTCGATCTGGCCTGGCTCTGGCCAGTGGCGGACACCTGGCAAGCCGCCGAACGCACCTTCCGCTCGGCGCTGGCGCTGATGGAACGCTTCCCTGAGCTGCACTTCGGGCACTCCACCCCAGCCCTCTACGCCTGGTTGGAGGGCCAGCGTCCGGCCTTGTTTGAGCAGATACGCCGGGCGATGCGGGCCGGCCGCTGGGAACCCCTCAATGGCCCCTGGGTCGAGAGCGACTGCGTGCTCATCAGCACCGCCTCGCTGCTCCGCCAGTTCCAGGAGGGTCAGGCCTACAGCCGCGACCGCTTCCCGGAGTGGGAGCACGCGCTGGCCTGGTTGCCGGACAGCTTCGGCTTCGCCGCCGGCCTGCCGGCCGTGGCCCAGGCCACCGGCGTGCGCTGGTTCTGCACCCATAAGCTGGCTTGGAACGCCTCTAATCCCTTTCCGCATCGGCTGTTCCGCTGGCGCAGCCGCTGCGGCGCCGAACTGCTGGCGCTGATGACCGCCCCGATCGGCACGGACGGCGATCCCCTCGCCATCGAGAGCGAGCGCCTCGCCTGGCAGGCCGCCAGCGGCGTGGACGACCTGCTGTGGCTGCCCGGGGTGGGGGACCACGGCGGTGGACCGACGGCGGAAATGCTGGAGCAGCTTGACCTCTGGCGCCGGCAGGAGGCCGCCGCGCCCCAGCGCCATGGCAGCGTGCGCGCCTATTTGCAGGGGCTGGAACCGCTGGCGCCGCGGCTTCCGGTCTGGCGCGATGAGCTCTATCTGGAGTTGCACCGCGGCTGCGCCACCAGCCGGCCGGACCAGAAACGCCACAACCGCAGCCTGGAGCGGCTGCTGCGGGAAGCGGAGCTCGCCCAGGCCCTGACCTCGGCTCTGGAGGGACCCGGCGCTGGGGCGCTGGACAGCGCCCAGGCCAGGGCCACCACGCCCCACCATTGGAACTCCGACGCGAGCTGCGACAGGTTTGGCGACGCGGTTGGCAGCGCGGTTGGCGACGCGGTGGAACGCTCCGGGGGCGCGGCAGGGAACCCCGCCTGCACCGCATCGATGACCCCGATCGACTGGCGGCCCCTGCTGTTCCAGCAGTTCCACGACATCCTGCCCGGCACCGCCATCCCGGAGGTGTTCGAGCAAGCGGAACCCACCTGGCGCCGCGCCCGCCGCCGCGCCCGCCGCCAGCGGGATGCCGCCCTGGAAGCTCTGTTCGGGGTGGCGATCGGGTCTGGCGCCCCGGGGGAACGGGTGCCGGGGGCCACCGCAGCACCAACCGCTCCCCTCACCTCGGCCGCTGCCCCTGCCGCTCTGGGCGCCCCGGCGCTTAAAGGTGGGCCCCAAACCTGGGTGGTGGCACAGCTGCAGCCGCTGGCGGCCCAGCCCCGCAGCCTGAGGCTTCCCGCCGGCAACTGGTCGTGGGCGAGCGCCGCGGGACCGCGCCGCCTCCCCCAGCAAGCGGCAGCGGCTGGCGGCACCTGGGTGCAGCTGCCCGCCCTGGCGGGGGTCTCCAGCCTGACGCTGCGGCGCCAGCCGGAGATGGCCGCCAGCGGCAGCGGCCCCGCTGGCGCGGCGTCGGGGCCGGGGCCGGAGCCCGATGGGCCGGTGCGGCTAGAGCCCCTGGCGGGAGAGGGGGGAAGCCGCTGGCGGCTGGCCAACGATCAGCTGGCCGTCAGCCTCGGACCAGAGGGCATCGAGCAGCTCCACGACGCGGCCGGCCGGCCGCTGCTGGCCGCGCCGCTGCGCTGGAGGCGTTGGCGCGATGCCGGAGAGTTCTGGGATGCCTGGGATCTGGCCGCCGATCACCGCCAGCACCCCCTGCCCTGGGACTGGGATCGGGAACCCCGATGGCTGGAGCGGGGGCCCCTGTGCGGGCATGTGGTGTGGCGGGGGCGTTGCGGTCGCAGCCCGGTGCGGCTTGAGGCCCGCCTGCTGGCCGGCAGCCCCTGGCTGGAGTTGGTGGTCTCGCTGCAATGGCGCCAGCGACACGAGCTCCTGCAGCTGGAGCTGCCATTGGCCCAACCGGCCTGCCGCTGGGCCAGCGACACGGGCGGTGGGGTGATCGAACGGCCGGCCACGCCCCGGACCGCGGCGGAGCGGGCCCGCTGGGAGGTGGCCGCCATCGCGTGGATCGCGGCCCTCTCCGCCCCTCAGGCGGCGGACACCCCGGATCTCGCCGTGCTACTGGATGGTCCCCAAGGGGTGTCGGCGACGGCGGAGCGGCTCAACGTGTCGCTGCTGCGGGCCCCCACCTGGCCCGATCCCGGGGCGGACAATGGCTGGCAGCGCCAGCGCCTGGCCCTGATGCCCTGCCCTGGCGGCTGGCGGGCCGCAGCGGTGCCCACCCAGGCCCGCCGGCTGCGGGAGCCCCTGTGGAGGCGACCGCTATCAGCGCCACCGCGCCGCAGCGGCCCATGGCTGCCGCCGCTGCCGCAGGATTTGGAGCTGGTGCAGCTGCGGCCCTTCCCCGGTCGTCCGGGGGAGCTGCTGCTGGCGGTGCAGAACAACGGCCCCTGCCGTCGGCGGCTCGACCTGGGCAAGTCTTGGAGGCTGCGGCAGCGGCTCGATGGCCTGGGCCAAGTGCTCCAGCCCGAGCCGCAGGATCCCGCCGAACTGGGGCCGTGGCAGCTCGGCTGCTGGCGCCTGGGCCCTGGGCTCCCGGAAGGCTGAGCGCGGCCAGCCAAGCTGGCTCCAGCAACGTTGGCGAGACTGGGCGGCGCGAGGCTGGCGCGACGACGGTCAGTCGTCGTGGTCGTCGAAGGGGTCGCTCAGCCGCTTGGCGGGCGGACCGAAGGCGGTGTAGATGCCGAACCCGGTGAGGGCTAACAAGACCACCAAGACTGTGATCGCCACGGAGAGGGCCGGCGAGGTGGTGCTGGGTTCCATGGTTGGGAGCAGGGGATTGGGGGGGTGGACCAAACCGGCGGCTGGCACGGGCGGGGCCGCCGCAGTGGGCGTTCGGGCTGTCTCCCCGGGCACGGGGCGGCGCTGCCGCCATGGTCTGCGGGTTAACCCCGAGACCGGCTCGGGACCTGGGGGCGAGGGGCGGACCAGCCGCCGCAAGCGGGGCGCCAGACCGGAACTGGGAGCCGACAGATGTCGGCCCTGGAAAGGGCCTGATCAGAACCTGATCAAGGAGCCTGATCACAACGCCTGATCACAAGGGAACCGGCGTCAGCCCGACTCCGGCACCGAGGCCCTTACAGTACCCGCACTCAACGCCTGCCCGAGAGCATCGAGCTGCCATGGCCCAACGCACCCGTCTCGGAAATCTGTTGCGCCCCCTCAATTCCGAATACGGCAAGGTGGTTCCCGGCTGGGGAACCACGCCGGTGATGGGCGTGTTTATGGCCCTCTTCCTGGTGTTTCTGCTGGTGATCCTGCAGCTCTACAACCGCTCCCTCCTCTTGGAAGGCATCAACGTCAACTGGAACGGCCTCGGCTGATCAACGCCCATCCGGCCTTCCCCCATGAACATCTTCGGCATCGGGCTGCCCGAACTGGCGGTCATCGCCGCCATTGCCCTACTGGTTTTCGGACCCAAGAGGCTGCCGGAGATGGGTCGGAGCCTGGGGCGCACCCTGCGGGGTTTCCAGAGTGCGTCCCAAGAATTTGAGCAGGCTTTCCGCGATGGAATGCAGCCTGAAGATCTCCAGGCCAACGCCGTCCAGCTGCCCCCCACAGCCGTGGCGACCGCACCGACCGCGGTTAACGCACCCAGCCCAGACCAACCTCCAGCTTCTGAGCCCGGCTGAGCTGCTGCCGCTCGGTTCACTTGAATCGGTTTTCTGATCAGCAGCAAAGCTCCGCCGCGAAATGCGGAACGTCCCTTCGGGCTGCCGCCGACCTACTTTGAACGCCGGGCTACGGGGCTTGGGTTGAGCTTGCGAAGCTTCGGTGCTGATCACGGGGGCTTTTGGTTGCCCAGCGCCCTGGCACCCAGCACCGAGAAGCACAACACTCGCGGGATCCATTCCACGCGTCAGAGTTTCGGCCAGGAGCCTGTTGCACTGAGCCGCCAAGATCGCTCCCGCACCGAAGCAGAGTTGGCGAGAGTCTGCTCAGGCGGCTTGTTTCGGCCATGCCCACGCCAGCTCCATTCTGCGCTTTCCCCCTGAAAGCCATTGGTGCAGCAACGTTTTGCCTGCTTGCCGGAGTTCTTTTGACTTGAGACTCCCAAGAACCCTTCCGGGATGGTGGCGCTGATCGAGGCCCTCTTCCCAAAGGCTTCCGGGTCGATAGGGCCCGGGTCGATAGGGCTAGGTGCGTCAGGCGCCTAGGGCGCCATCCCCTTGCCCGGCCGGGTCCAGCCCCGCGGCACGAAGATCGAGCCAGCGGCAGCTTTAGGGCCGCCGATCCTCGCGAACGAGCCCCTCTGCCGCCCTGGGCGGATCGGGAGCCGGCCACCAGACCCTGGGGAGCAGACCTGGCAACGGAGCACAGCTGCGGGCGCCGCCAGGGCAGCGGCTACCCTGCCGGCTCGGCTCGAATCGCCTCCCCGCCGTGGATCTGCAGCTACTGGTCGGGCTGGGCAATCCCGGCTCCCGCTATGTCGACACCCGCCACAATGTGGGCTTCATGGCCCTGGAGCGACTCGCGGCCGGGGCCTCGGTGAACTTCCGCCCCCAGGCCCGCCTGCATGGCCTGCTGGCGGAGGTGGGCCACGGCACGGAGCGACTGAGGCTGCTGATGCCCCAAACATTCATGAATGAGAGCGGTCGCTCGATCCGGGCAGCCCTCGATTGGTTCCGCCTCGAGCCCGAGCAACTGCTGGTGCTGGTGGATGACATGGACCTGCCCCTGGGCCGGCTGCGCCTGCGCGCCAGCGGCAGCGCCGGCGGCCACAACGGTCTGCGCAGCACCATCGCCCACCTCGGCAGCGAACGGTTCGCCCGCTTGCGCATCGGCATCGGCGCCCCCGCGGAAGACCGGGAGGAGCGGAAGGCCCGCACGGTCTCCCATGTGTTGGGCCGCTTCAGCGCCGCTGAACGCCCCCTGCTGGACGAGGTGTTGGAGGAGGTGTTGACGGGGGTGGACCTGATCCGCCGCCTGGGGCTGGAACGGGCCGGCAACCGGCTGAACAGTTTTCGCGCCAGCGCCCAGGCATCCTGACCCTCAACATGTGCGCCCTGCCCTTCATCCCTCCCCTTGCGTGAGTCGCCTCCCCACCACCACGGCGCAACTGCGGGTGTTACGCCAGAGCTTCAGCGACTGCCTGCTCGAAGGCGAGGTGAGTGCCGCCGGCTTTCATTGGCAGTTTCGCTGGGCATTTGATCGCGGTGAGCTGAGCGTCGAACCCTCCTTGGGCCGCGCCCTGATCCAAGATGCCCTGCTGCGCTTTCTGTTGCGGGTCGATTACCAGCTCGAACCGGGCGGCGACTACGTGTTCACCGTGCGAGCCCGCTTCTGAGGGGGCACCGGGCCGCGAGCTGCCGCAAGCCGGTGTGTGATCTGGCGCTCAGGCGGAGGGCGCCAGGCCGGCGGCCTCGCCCGCGGCGGCGGCGCCACTCGGCTGGCGCAGCACCGCCAGCGTCGCCTCCCGGGAGAGGGGCCTACCCAGCCAGCGCTCCAGCAGCAGCTGGGCAACCACGTCATCCCAGTCGCGGGGCGGCTGACGCAGCCCGGGCGGCAGCAACCGCCGCCAACCCCGGGCAGGAAACAGCTGCCAGTAGCGCTGGCGAGCCTCCAGGGTGGTGCCGCGCTCGTCCACCGTGCACAGCGGCAAAAGCCCCCGCAGCCGCTGCTCCCACGCGCGGCTGCCGGTGCCATCGCCCATCACCAGCAGCTGCAGCGCGCCGATCCGCACCCAGAAACGCAGTTGCTCCAGGGTCTGCTCCGGCGACAGCAGGGCGGCGGCCAGCACCCGCCGCTGGTCGGGATCGCAGAGCACTAGGCCACACTTGCTGCGTCCGGGATCCAGGCCGGCGATGGGACCACGGACCAGAGGGTCGGCGGTGGCGATCTCGTGCACGGGCCAAGGCTGGGATCGGGGCCGCCGCCAGGCACAAACCCGATCGGGGGCGTTGTGCGCTCATCATGCCGGGCGGTCCGCGGCGGCCGGATGGGTGGCGGCGCCCTGCCAGCGGAGGAACGGCTCCAGCCCCTGCCCGCAGGCCCCCGTGGCTGGCGTCAAAGCGAGCGGCCGGGGCTGTTCAGATCGCTGCGCTGCGCTGCCAGCGCAATTCCACCACGATCGGATCGGGGGTTTCGGCGTCCTGGCGGGAGATCGCCTCCAGCACCGCCGCCTCGCCACGGGGGCGTTCGCTGAGTTCCCGACCCAAGCTATTGAACTGGTTCGCATCGAATTGCAGGCCATCCACCAACGAGCCTTGCCTCTGGGCCTTGGCATAGGCCGCCGCCAGCAGCAGGTTGAGGCGACTGCGCACCTCCGCCGGCGCGCGCACATCCGGTTCCAGGGCGGTGCGGGCCATCACCTCCCCCTGGCGCACTACGACCCGGTTGGGCCGCAGGTCAGGGAAGCCCAGCACCCGCTGTTCACCCCGCAGCACGTTGGCGGCGGAGCGAATGCTCACCACCCAACCACCCGGCTGGGCCAGCAGGCTGGCCAGCCGGTTGATGTCGTCGCGGGGCACCAACAGGATCTGGCGATTGGGCGCCTGGCCGGGCAGCAGCAGCTGGAAGGCCGTGGCATTCGCCTGACGCATCAGCGCATTGATCACCTCTTGAACCTGCCCCCGCCGCTGGCTCTGCACCTTGGCGGTGGCGAGGGGCTGGCCGCTGGCGATCACTACGTCGCCACGACGCAGGGCGATGACATTGCCCTCCAACGCCTTGAGCTCCTTCTCCCCCGCGGCGATGCGGGAGCGCACACTCGCCAGCTCGGCCTCGGTGCGACGGATCTCCGCGTCGCGACCGCGCACGTCACGGCTGAGCCGGTCCCGTTCCCCCTCCAGCCGGGCCCGTTGCCGCTGCAGCGGCTGCAGCTCCTGCCGCAGGGTGTCGACCCGCTGCTCGGCATCCTTCAACTGGGTCCGGGCGTGGCGCTGGCTGGTGACGGCCTCGTCCCGGCTGCGCTCGGCCTGGACACGGGTCCGGCGGGCCCGCTCCAGTTCGGCGCGACTGCGCGCCAACTCTGTCTGGCTGCTTTGCAAGGCGCTGCGGCTCTCCTGCAGCCGCGCCTGGATTTGGTCGAGCTGGAACAGCCCCACCCGCAACTGCTGGCTCACCAGCAGCATCAATCCCAAGGACATGGCGCTGATCAGGCTGCCGGTGAGCACCGTGATCAACACCGCCGTGTCGCGGGGGCGCAGGTTGAACAGGCTCAGCCTCGCCTTGCCCACCTTGGTGCCGAGGCGGTCCCCGAGGGTGGACAGCACACCGCCGAGCACCAACAGCGCCAGGATCAGCAGCCAGCCCGACACGATCGGCTCCGGGAAGCGTCCAGTATCCCCGGCCCCAGGTCAGCGGCTGGCGCGGCGGACCTGCGCGGGGGTGGGGCTCGAGGTCAACTGAAGCGCTTGGCTAAGGC
>JBKCTK010000121.1:0-19525 GCA_046319055.1 Synechococcaceae cyanobacterium | reverse complement strand
CCCCGCTTCGTGGTGCTGGATGAGGCCACCAGCGCCCTGGATGTGCCGACGGAACGGCTGCTTTACAGCCTGCTGGCGGAGCGCGACACGGCGCTGGTGAGCGTGGGCCATCGCCCCACGTTGCTGGCGTTCCACGACACGGTGCTGGAGCTCGACGGCCACGGCGGCTGGCGGCTGATCCCGGCCAGCTCCTGGCGCCCCGAGGCCTGAACGGCGGCCTGAGGCACGGCTGTTCCACACCGTTTTCGCCCGCCGATCCAGCCCTGCGCCATCCGGCTGCGACCCCTGTGTCGCCCCGTCCCCGTGCCGGGATCACCCCATGTCACGGCCTGCTCACCCTTGGCAGCCGACGCTCCCTTGTTGGTGGTACTGCTGAACTATGCTGTCGATTGTGGTGCCGCGGCGGCCTGGGTGGCGGGGTGCGGGTTCTGGTCTCCGGGTCTCTGGGTCTGCGGTCCAATCCAGTTCCAGCCAATCCGGCTCCAGCCAATCCAGCGCATTCCCATCCCGTCCGGGTCAACCCGGGCCCAGGCCTCCCTCCAATACTTTCCCGCCGATGCCGAACCACGCCGATTGCCTGCCCCCAGCCCGTTCAGGTCGCCCCAGGGCGGCACCGCCGCCCTGGCTGGAAGCCCTGTCGCCGGGTCTGCCCCACCCCCTCGACCCCTGCCCCGAGCCCCTGCCGGAGGCGCTGCTGTGCCCCCTGGCGGGGGAGGCGGTGGCCGCCGGCTTTCCCAGCCCGGCCGACGATTATGTGGAAGCCCGCATCGACCTCAACCTGGAGCTGATCCCCAGGCCTCTCTCCACGTTTCTGATGCGGGCCAGCGGCGATGCTCTGCGGGGGGACGGGATTCTCGACGGCGACCTGTTAGTGATCGACCGCAGCGTCACGCCGCGACCGGGCCAGGTGGTGGTGGCGACCCATCAGGGCGGTTTCATCCTGCGGCGCCTGGGGCGTCGCGAGGGCCGTCTCTGGCTGGAGGCCAGCGATGGCGTCAGCCCGCCGATCCCCCTCGGCCCCGAGCGCGACCCCGCCGATCCACCGACCGAGACCGAGCTGTGGGGTGTGGCCCTGCACGCCATCCATCACCTCGGCGGCGAACCGGGCCGGCGCCGCTGAACGGACCCGGCGGAGCCCGATCCAGAAGGCCCCATCAGGCTCCGTGGCGCTGGGGCAACGCTGGCGGATGGCTGCCGCGGCAGCGGCAACCCCGACGCGGTGGATGCCGTTCCACAATTCCCGAGTGCCCGAGGCGCCCGCATGCCCGCACCCACCGCGATGGTCGAACCCCTGCCCGCCCTAAGCCATGACGAACTGGAGACCCTGCAAGCGGCCCTGGATCCGTTGCTGGACGGCTTCGGAGCCAGCGGCTCCTGCCTGGATGACGCCCTGGCCTATTTGGAGCGTCTAGGCCTGGTGCACGGCGGGGCCGAGAACGGGGCGCCGACACCCTCGGCACTGCCGCTGTGGATCGAGCGCTGGCGCGAGGCCGGAGGCAATCGGCAGACGCTGCGGCTGATGGTGGCCACGCTGTTGGCCGCCGCTGACCCCGCCGCCGCTGCCACGGCCCCCGATCCAGATGGCGGCGCGGCTGGGCTGGGCAGCGATGGGGTTGTCGGCGCCTGAGGGGGAACCCGAAGTTCCCAGGTTCAGGGTGGGGCGAGCAGGGCTGCCAAGGCGGCGGCACTGACCGCCAACAAGGTAGCGGCAAGGGAGTGGTTAGGTTCAGGGGTTGAGCAGCACAGCGCCAGACACGCCATGGCCCATCCCCTCACCGCCGCCGAGCTGCAAGCACTACCGGAGCGCCTGCCCCAATGGACCGTGCTGAACGGCAAGCTCCACCGGGAGCTGCGATTCGCTGATTTCTCGGAAGCCTTCGCCTTCATGATCCGGGTGGCGTTAGCGGCGGAGCAGCTGAATCACCATCCGGAGTGGAGCAACGTCTGGAATCGGGTGACCATTGATCTCACCACACACGACACCGGCGGCCTGTCAAATCTGGATGTGGCGCTGGCCGGGCGGATCGACGCACTGTTGGGTTGATCCGGTGGGGCTGGAGCGGCTGCGGCGCAGCGTTGTGGGTGCGCGCGGCATGGCTGTCAGGCGTCGCTTGTCTGTCTACCGTCTGATCGACAACATGCCGCGCCCATGGGATTTCGCTATCTCGATCAGATCGCCACCCGCGAACACCTGCAAACCTTCCTGGATCTCGCCGATCTAGCGGCCGGGGCCGGGCATTCCGCCAGCAATGTGTTCATGCTGTCGGAACGCTTGCGCAACTCCGCGCCGATGCGATTGTGCGAGCGAATCCTCAACGAAGATGTTACCGCTGCCGAGCTGATTCGCGACCGTCGCCTCAGTGGCCCCTATCACCCGGAGGCATTGCGATCATTACCGCCAGGAACGCTCGGCCACACCTTCGTGACGGTGCTGGAGAGCCTCGGTTACGACATCAACTTCTTCCCAGAGCCGAGTTTCTACAACAATCTTGAGCAGGATGCCGATTATATTAACTACAGGGTATTCGCCACCCACTACATTCACCACATTCTCAGCGGTTTTAGCCTTGATGGCTATGGAGAGATCGGCGTGATCAGCATCAGTGTGGGCCAGTTCAACCATCCCGGACTGGGCTTTGTGGATCTGATCAGTCTGCTCCTGAACTGGCTGAAGAATGATACCCCTGAAAGTCAGTTGACCAGCCACGCGGAACGCTTGCACACCGCCAGTTACACCTTCCGCATGATCAGCCAGGGGTTGGAGATCGCTGCGGAAGCCAAATCGCTGTTTCCCGTGATCTGGGAGGAGCGGTTCGAGCAGAACCTTGAGGAGTTGCGGGCCGAGCTGGGCATCAACGCTGTCCGGGAGGGGCCTTGCAGTTGGTACAGCAACCCCACAATCCAGGCGGCCCTGGGGCTCTAGGCCCCGGGCCGCTGTGGGAGAGCGGCCGCGAAGCCGACCCGGACTCACACCAGGGCCGGCACCGGCCCGCTGAGGTTGGCGGCCTCAGCGGCCCTGAAGCGCAGCCGCTCGTTTTCCACGTTCACCGCAATCGTGGCGCCGGCGCTGAAGCTGCCGGCCAGGATTGCCTTGGCGATCGGCGTTTCCAGCTCGCGCTGGATGGCGCGCTTGAGCGGCCGGGCTCCGTACACGGGGTCGTAGCCCACGCCGGCCAGCCAATCGAGGGCTTCGCCATCGAGCTGGAGGCCCAGCTTCTTCTCCTCCAGCCGCTTCGCCAGTCGCTTCACTTGCAACTCCACGATCTGGCGCAGCTCCTCCGCCTTGAGGCTGTGGAAGATGATCGATTCATCGAGCCGGTTGAGGAACTCGGGGCGGAAGTGGGCCCGCAGAGCATCGTTGACTCGCCTCTCCATTTCCCCGTGGCGGGCGGGATCGCCGGCCAGGTCGAGGATCGAGGCGCTGCCGATGTTGCGGGTGAGGATCAACACGGTGTTGGTGAAGTCCACCGTGCGGCCCTGGCCGTCGGTGACGCGACCGTCATCGAGGATTTGCAGCATCACGTTGAACACATCTGGGTGGGCCTTCTCCACCTCATCGAACAGGATCACCGCATAGGGGCGGCGCCGCACCGCTTCGGTGAGTTGGCCGCCCTCCTCGTAGCCCACGTAGCCCGGAGGGGCTCCGATCAGGCGGGAGACGGCGTGCTTTTCCATGTATTCCGACATGTCGATGCGCACCATCGCCTCCTCGGAGTCGAACAGCTGACTGGCCAGAGCCTTCGACAGTTCGGTCTTGCCCACGCCGGTGGGGCCAAGGAAGAGGAAACTGGCGATCGGGCGATTTGGATCGCTGAGGCCAGCGCGGGAGCGCTGAATCGCATCCGCCACCGCCGTGACGGCCTGCTGCTGGCCGATCACGCGGGTGTGCAGCTCATCCTCAAGCTGCAGCAGCTTCTCCATCTCACTCTGCACCAGCTTGCTGACAGGGATGCCGGTCCACTTGGCGATTACCTCGGCGATGTCGTCTTCGGTGACCTCCTCGCGCAACAGCGTTTTTTCACCACCGGCATTCAGCTCCGCCTCCTTGGCGGCGAGCTTCTTGTGCAGTTCGGCCAGGGTCCCGTATTCCAACTGCGCCGCCTTGTTGAGGTCGTAGCTGCGCTTGGCCTGCTCCACTTGCAGCTGCACCTGCTCGATCTCCTCCTTGATCGAACTGAGCTCATCGATGGAACCCTTTTCTGTTTGCCACTGGGCATTCAGGGCGCTCTGCTGTTCTCCCAGATCGGCCAACTCCTTTTCGAGGCGCTCCAAACGATCGCGGCTGGCCGCATCGGATTCGCGCCCCAGCGAGAGTTTCTCCATCTCCAGCTGCAGGATGCGGCGATCGAGCTCATCGATCTGCTCCGGCTTGGAGGTGATTTCCATCTTCAGCCGAGCGGCGGATTCATCGACTAGATCGATGGCCTTATCGGGCAGGAAACGATCAGCGATGTAGCGGCTGGAGAGCACGGCCGCCGCCACCAGAGCGTTGTCGGCGATGCGCACGCCGTGGTGCACCTCATAGCGCTCCTTGAGACCGCGCAGGATCGAGATCGTGTCTTCCACCGTGGGTTGATCGACGAACACCTGCTGGAAGCGGCGCTCCAGGGCCGGATCCTTTTCGATGTGCTGACGATGCTCATCGAGGGTGGTGGCGCCGATGCAACGCAGCTCACCGCGGGCCAGCATCGGCTTGAGCAGGTTGCTGGCATCCATGGCGCCGCCGGCGGCTCCGGCGCCCACCACGGTGTGGATCTCATCGATGAACAGCACGATCTGACCGTCGGAGGCGGTGACCTCCTTGAGCACGGCCTTGAGCCGCTCCTCGAACTCGCCTCGATACTTGGCGCCGGCGATCAAGGCACCCATGTCGAGGGCGATCAGGCGGCGGTTTTGCAGCGCCTGGGGCACATCGCCGTTGACGATGCGCTGGGCCAGCCCTTCCACAATCGCGGTTTTACCGACACCCGGCTCGCCGATCAGCACCGGGTTGTTCTTGGTGCGGCGGCTGAGGATCTGGATCGTGCGGCGGATTTCCTCATCGCGGCCAATCACCGGATCGAGCTTGCCGTCGCGGGCGGCTGCGGTGAGATCGCGGCCGTATTTCTCCAGGGATTCGTAGGTGCCTTCTGGGTTCTGGTCGGTCACCTTCTGGGTGCCGCGCACCGCCAGCACGGCCTGCTTGAGCTTGGCGGCATTGCTGCCGGCCTGGGAGAGCAGCTGGCGGCCGCAGCGGTCGTCATCGGCCAAGGCCAGCAGCAGGTGTTCGATGGCGATGTAGCTATCGCCAAACTCCTTTTTCAGCCCGTCGGCCCGGTTGAGCACGGCATCAAGGCCGCGGCCGAGGTAGATGCTGTCCGGGGCGGCGTTGAGGCTGGGCTGGGTGCCGATGTAAGCCTCAAGTTTCTGCACCAGGCTGCCCACGTCGACCCCCGCCTTTTCCAGGATCCGGCTCGCCAGTCCCTGCTGGGCCAGCAATGCGGCAAACAAGTGCTCGCTTTCCATCTGCTGCTGGCGCCGCTGCTGGGCCTGCTGCTGGGCGTTGACCACGGCGGCCCAGGCTTTTTCGGTGAAGAGTTCGGCGGTGGGATGCATGGAAGAAGCCTCCGGGCGTCTCGGGTGCGGATCTGAATGCACCGTATGGAGGGAGCGGGCAGCGGGGAATCGGGAGGGCCGAACCCCGCGGGCCGGAGCCCCACACCCAGGATGGATCCGCCGAACCCTGTTGGCGTGTGAACCGCCCTGGGGAGTGGGGGCTCGGCGGTTGGGTCAGCGGGGCTTGGGGGCCGAAAAGGCGCCGCTGCTGGGGGCGCACAACTTGAGCGGACAACCATCGGGCCCGTAAAAGGCATCCGCCGCGGATAGGCAGCCCATGCGGTTTTTGGCCGCCACCTGGGAGGGTTGGATGCGGATCGGCTGCAGGGCCGGCAGGTCCACCGGCACGATCAGGGGGCAGGGAGGCGGCAGGAGGCCGCTGTTGTCGATGGCGTAGGGCTGATTCGGCTCCGGCGTCGTCTGGGGCGGGGCGCCTGCGGCGGCTGGCGTTGCCCCGGCTGGCGGTCTCGGGCCCTGGCTGGTGGGGGTGGCGGCATGGCCATTCGAGCCGGCCAGAGCCGCCCGAGGGGCGATCAGCGGTGCGGCGCCCAGGCAGCAGGCGGCCAGGGCCAGCGACGGGAGGCCAACCCCCAAGCCCAAGGCCGTCGTCCACAGGGGTCGGCGCCAGAGCTTCCGCCGCTGGCGTTGATGGCCACGCCAGGCAAGGCTGCGGCGCAAGCGAGGACCATGCTGGGCAGCAACCTGGAGGAGCATCACGACGCGGGAAGGCTTCTTCCAGTTTGCGGGTTGCAGCGGCTTGGGCGGCCTGGGACAGGCCGTGCCGGGCAGGCCCCCCACCCCCCATGGCGGCGGGGAGAGGGCCTTGGGTGCCATCGCTGCGGTCGCCTGGAGCCGCTCAGGCCGCTAGCGCCGCCTCCCCACGCCGATGGATCTCGCGGGCGTAGTCGGTCCATGTGCCCTGGCCCCAGTAGCGAAAGCAACTGGTCTCCAGCAGCAGCACATAGAGCAACGCTTCTTGAAATTCCCGGCTTTGGCTGACGCTGCGATCGGCGGCTAACAGGGGATCAAAGCGCTGGTGGAAACGGGCACTGAGCTGCTGCATCGGCTCCAGCACGTTGTTGTAGCCCTCAACCCAGCTGAGGTTGTTGGTCCAGGAGGCGCCAGCTAGCGAGAAATGGGGATCGTTGGCCTGGAGGTGGGCGATGGCCGCCGCGGTGGCGGTTGCTGTGGGTTGGGGGCCCACGCGTTGCCATAGCTTGTGCTGCCCAATCGCCTGAAGGCGGAGATAGTCCGTGGGCTGCACGCCTGCGGCCTCCAGCATGTCGAGATATTCCGTGCCGTTGAAGGGCTGGGTGCCGGCATGGCTGCCCTGGCTGGCGATCCGCCGATGGGCCTGGATAAAGGCCTGGGGGAATTCATTCATCATCACCCCACCATTTTCGCCATCG
Organism: Synechococcaceae cyanobacterium; assembly: GCA_046319055.1. Lineage (GTDB taxonomy): Bacteria > Cyanobacteriota > Cyanobacteriia > PCC-6307 > Cyanobiaceae > Cyanobium. The sequence goes on along the minus strand of JBKCTK010000121.1, from coordinate 12,521 downwards.
GCGATCTGGCATACCAAGCCTGGGATGGTGCGATCGCCCAGGTGTTGCGGCGTTAGCCCCAAAGCCTCGTAGTAGGGCTGCATTTGACCGACAAGTTTCGTGTCAGAACCCTGGGTTTTAATCAACACCACGATGCTGATTTCCTCACCCTCGGAGTTGCGGGCAATGAGTTGATTGGGGAGCATGCACTGCTCGCGGCAAAGGCTGGAACCATCCAGGTTTTCGACCGTATGTTCCTGCACCAACAGCCAACGGTAGCCACACTCCTTCAGGGACTTCACAAACTCATAGAGGCAATCAGGGTGGTTGGGGAGGTGCATTTCCGGTGGCGAGAACCCCTGCACGCGCTGCAGCGCTTCGCGGCCAAAGAGAGCCTGAAAATGTTGGCGCCAGGCCTGAATCTGGAGCTTGAGATCAGGCAGCGGCGTGGAGGAAATCACCGCATGGCTCCAGCAGGTTCCCAGCCATTCCACATGGGATTGCATGCGTGAATCACAGGCGAGAAACCTGAGGGCATCAAGAATGTCGAGGCGTTGCATCTGCTCGAATCCCCACAGCAGCGTGCCGGAATAATCGAGCATGATGCGTGGATCGCAGCCTTCGTCAATCAACTGGGGGATAATCTCCGCCATACGCATATAGCATTGGGCGAAGGCACTTGCATTATGGTTATCGCCCGCATCGTTGTGCTCAAACATATACTGCAGATGGCTGATGAGTTCACCATGGGCGCCGGCGGGGATCGTCGGCTGGTGCATGTGCAGCGCGCAGGCGAAGCCGGAGCGGATTGTTTCCAGTTTCCGCTGGGTTGGACCAATGAATGGTGCCGCGATTGGCTGTGGTAGACCCGGCAACGTTTGCGCGGCCCCGGCGATCGGCGGCAGCTGGATCGAAGCACCAATTGGCTCAGGCATCAGGGCACGATCGCAGTGATTTGAACCCTGAATCTAGTGGGGCCACCATGCCAGCGCCTGGGGTCTCAGGCTGTTCCGGTTGTCGTCGCCCACGGCGACACCAGCTGTCGGCCGTTGATCGCGGGGTTTGGAGCCGGGCCAGGGCCGCGCCAGCGGCTCGCCGATGAACACGCCCTGTTCAGGCATGGCCACGCTGCGCCAATAGCTTTCAACCAAGGTGTCGCCACCGCGGTAGTAGGAGAGCAGCAGCAGGGGGTCAGGAAACTTTTCAGCGATGGCACAGGGTTCGACCACCGTGCCGTAACTGCCTGTGGCGCCAGCTTCGAGCCAGCGCAGGGCACTGGTCTGCACTTCCGGTTGATCCTTCGGCGTTAGCAGTCCGCCGAAGGAGGTCAGATGGTCAGCCACGGCACCAGCCCTGAAACGATTGCTGTCGATCGCTTCAACTTTTGGCAGACCGGTGAAATAAGCGATGACATCGTTAGCACCACTAAGACGATCCCCCTGCAAAATCTTGATGCGGAGGTCTGTACCGAGAGTTTGCTGCAGATCGCGATAGCGCAATGCCCTGAGATTGCGCTTGCTATCCGATGTGCTCATCAGATAGACCGTACCAGGTGGTGCGCTGCCGTCTGCGGCCTTGCCGCGTTGGATGAGCTCCGTAGCCCGGCCCAAATCTGTGGCGGCCAGCAGGATCGAGAGGCGCAAGCCCAGCTGCTGCCAGGGCCGACGGATCTCACCGCGGGCGAAGTAGGGGTTGAGGCGTGTGGTGTTGCAGCTGGGGGGGCAGGGCAGCCGCTGAACCCCAAAGCTGAGCGCTGCCGTGATTGATTGGCAACCCACGCGCCAGGGAGCCGCCCAGGCAAGGGCATACACCTGAACCTGATCGGGCGTGCGCCGCAGGATCTCCTTGCGGATCGGACTGAACTGTTCGGGGGGCAGGCTTGTGTTGGGCACTGCAAAGCGAACCCGAATCACATTGGCGGCGGGAATGGCGCGCACCTGCTGGTAGACCCGACCGATCGCCTCGCTCAGGGGATCCTGGGTGTTGATGACCAGGGCGACGTGTTCCGGCCCGAGGGGCTTCTGCAGGGTGTCCGGCGTGGATGGCCCACCGGCAAAAGACTGGTGGGCATCGCCAGCCGCCAGTTGCAGCAACATCAGCAGCAGCAGCGGCGTGCCGAGACCGCGGATCCCCAGTCGCAACCAGCGTCGACCTGGGGACGGCGAAGTGCCGGGCCCTTGATCACGCAGCCGCTGCGTCGGCCCCATCCCCAGAATCTTCTCGGCCAACGCTGGCGCTCAACCCTCTGGTTGCAGCTTGGAGGCGCCGATGGTCGCGGTCAACAGTGGCGCTGGGCTGGCCGGCAGGCACCCCAGTGGGCCGCCGGCTGTTGCGGTACAGGTCACAGCGCTCAGTTGGTGCAGCTCAAGGAGCCAGCTGACGGCCGAGCCTGGGTTGCCACCCCTCAAGGCGCACGTCTCCCCGTCACCCCCTGGGGCTGACTTCCCCTCCGCGGCTTGCCTGTCCGCTGCGGATCCCGTTAGGCACCAGCCGTTGTTCGGGAGGCCCCTGCCTTTCGGGGCGATGCCCGCTCAGGCCCTTGCTTGGCCAGGCCGCTCTCCTCGCGCCAGCGCCGCACCACCTGTTCGGGTGTTTGGCCTTGCAGATCCACGGCGGCGTTGAGCCGTTGCATGGTGGAGGCGGAGAGGCGTCCCGCCAGGTGTTGCACAACGGGAGTGAGTTCCGGATGGCGCTTCAGGCTGATCTTGTTGAACACCGGCACGGCGTCATACGGGGGGAAGTAGCCGAGGTTGTCCTCCAGCCGTTGCAGCCGCAGGGCCGGGATGAGTCCGTTGGTGCTGTCCCCCGCGATCAGGTCGACCTGCCCTTCAGCGAGGGCGCGATAGGTCAGGCCGAGATCCATGGGCGTGGGCGGCGCGGCAAACCGCAGCCCGTAACGGCGCGAGAACCCGGGAAAGCCGTCCAGGCGATTGAAGAACTCATAGCCAAAGCCGGCCTTCCAGTTCTGGGCGGGCGCAACGGCATCGCTGATGTTGCGCAGGCCCAGTCGCTGGCCATCGGCGCGGCGGATGAGGATGGCGTAGGTGTTTTCAAAGCCCAAGGAGGGAAACAGGCGCAGGCCGAAACGCTGGTCGTAGAGACGGCGCGTTCGCTCCAAGACCAGGGTGCGCTGGGCTGGCGGCAGCGGCGGCTGGCGCAGAATGGCCGTCCAGGCGGTGCCGCTGTACTCCACGTAGCCGTCGATGCGCCCCCGCCGCAGGGCCTCATGAACGAGAAAGGTGCTGCCCAGGCTGAACTCGCGCTTGACGCGCAGGCTTGCGTGGTCTTCGATCTCCTGGGCCAGAAGCTCGCCGAGGATCAGCTGTTCGGTGAAGCCCTTGGCGCCGATGACGACAGTGTCCGCCTGCCCCTGTCCGTGCCCGACCCAGCGCCAGGCCAGGGGCAACCCCACGAGGAGTGTCAGCAGCAGGGCCGCCAGCAAGGCCCTCAGCCCGAGTTTCAGCCAGCGGCGCTGCTGCGAGGTAGGGCTGCTGAGGTAGCGCTCCAGAGCGCCCAGCGAGGCGTCAACGACCAGGGCGATCGCTGCCGCGGGCAGGGCCCCGGCGAGGAGCAATGTGTTGTTCACCGTGGCGATGCCCCGGAAGATGAACACCCCCAACCCACCGGCACCGATGGCGGCGCCAATGGTGGCCACGCCAACGGAGATGACACTGGCCACCTGCAATCCGGCCATCAGGCTGGGTCGGGCCAGGGGCCATTCCACCTGGAACAAGACCTGCCGGGGGGTGAGACCCAAGGACAGGCCGGCCTCCTTCAGGCCTGGCGGCACCTGGTCCAACCCGCTCACCAGCCCCCGCAGCAAGGGCAGCAGGGCATAGAGGGTGAGGGCAACGACGGCGGGGGCAGGGCCGATACCACCGAGGAGCGGGACGGTGAGGAGCAGCCCGAAGATGGCCAGGCTCGGGATGGTCTGCACCGCGTTCGCTGCCCCCAGGACCAGCCGCGTGAGCTGGGTCCGTCCGTGGATGAGCAGGCCGAGGGGGAGGGCGATCAGCAAAGCAAGAGCCACCGCCAGGGCCACAAGCAGCAAGTGTTCGCCGCTGCGTTGCAGGATTTCGAGCCACAGAGCGGTCGTCATGGCGTCAAGGCAGGCGCCGACAGGGGGAAGCCAATCAAGGAACAAGCAGGAGCTGGAAAAGCTTGCCAGGTCAGATCGCTTTCCAGGAGTAAGCACTCAAGGGGAGCCCTCTCTCTACAAGGCAAGGAGAGATCACCACCAGGTCCAGGATCATTCGAGTCAGATGGAAGAATCGCCTCGCCGGCAAAGCAGTCGACCAAGACTTCATCCAGCAATCAGGAACTCTGTCGATTCCCCGGGCAACTCATGCAGCGCGTCCAGAATGTTGCTGCGGTTCTCAATCGGGCCGTTATTCAATTACAACGAGTCAATCATGGTCCAAGCAAAATGACATCATCTTACAGAAAGGATCATAGGCCAACAAGAGCTGCCTGCCTGCACATCGCCTGAAAGGATTAGTAGCGAACAAATGGCATTGACGTGTGCAAATCATGGGGATGCAAACCTTCCAGGATCCATGCTCTTTTTGGGCAGGCCTGCCACAACAACCCGAACTTCGGGCCGACGCTGCCCAACGCGCAGCTCTCAACCACAATCCGTGATTGCTAGGGAGGCGATGCAGCTTTCAGCCTGACTCGCCAATCGACTCAACACGCCAACAGTGGGCATTGGGTCAAATTCGTTGCCAACTAGCCATCTTGACGGAACAGTACTCGCACAATAAGGATACGACTAAAGCAGGGTCGAATGCCATGCAGCTTAGAAATAGGGGGGGGGCAGAAAGATAAGAAAATAAAGTAATACTAGCGGAGGGAATGGATGCCGCTTTTGTACTGGCAGAACCGACTGAACCAGGACGAGGTGGTTTCTCTGGGAGACCAATTTAAACAAGTTAAACCCCGTCCCGGTCGAAGGTTTTTACGAAGTTAAACTATTAAAATATTTTTTATTGTGCCAAGGGCTCAACATTAATGAATCAACTTGGCCATGACAGGCTTAGATCAGGCCAACAATTTCTCAATAGCTTTGTAATAATAGACAGCATTATGATCCTCGACGCCATCAAACATCCTATCATCCTTATCCTCCAGCTGAATCTTAGGATGAGTGTGCACATAGCCACTGAGATAGGGTGGCGTTTTGGGCACAACGTCATCTCCATAGACGAACCGAAGATGCTCGACGTTCTTCAGGCGCTCTCGCAGACCTCTGCCCCCTGGACGGGGAGAGCCGATGGTGACGATGGCTAAATCTGGGGTGGATTTGAGCATCAGGTCGGCAACAATGGTCGCCGTTGCGCCACCAAGGGAGTGACCAGCCAAAATCATCTTTCGGCTCTTTTCGAGCGATTCATAGTTGAGCACAAGATTGGTGATGGTTCTGGTTGCATTATTCTGAAATCCCCTGTGAGTATCTTCACTGCGGAACAGAAACGCAAGATTCGTCGCCCAGTCGGAAGTTTCATTAGTACCCTCAATGGCTAAAATGCAGTAGCCAGGAATGCTTTTGTCAACAATAAAGTCGTTCTTGTCGGCATAGACGTCGACACATCTTTTGACAGCTTTCAGAACAACCTCTTTGGGAAGCGTTGTTTGCATTTTGAAATCCTAAGATTCAGATAGTGACATTAAGCTGATGCTGAGCGCAAGTCAAGCCGATGGCACTTTGAAATGTTAGCTTTTGCTGACCAAGCATGCAAAGCGAGGGCTGCCTTCGTGGCAATAAACGCAGGCAAGTGCAACTCGGAACCATCCACTCCTGGTTGCTCGTAGCAGAGTATCAATTAGATTTGTTGGATCTTGACTGAGGTCTCCATGGGTTAGCTTAGTTTGTGGCATGAACGACAGAGGATTGAACGAATCCATGATCCGAAGCCGATTCTTGGGCGCGTATCTGCCTCAAGTCCTTGGGAGGAGTTTCGAGTTGTTCTGGATCCAAGCTACGCGCAGAAGCGCAAGAGCAACGCTGGCCAGAAGAGGCCCTGTCATCCTGTACAAGATGATGGTGCTTCAACTGACGTTCCTTCTCAGCGTAGGCGAAGCTGTCCACTTGCAGTTGAAGAGTTTGTATTTCAACTGAAGCACAGACGACCCTTCCCGGAACTCGTGGGACTTGGGCTGATGAATAAGATTCCAGATGCTACTACAATCGCTTTCTTCAGGGAAAGACTCTGAAAAGCGGACATATTGAGGAGTTTTTCGACTTATTTTTGGCAACACCTCCGATCCCAAGTTCTGAAGGCCCGTGGTGGCCAGATCCGTGATGCGACCCTTGTGCAGTTCCCGAGCAACGCAACACGGGCGAGCAGAACAACCACATAAGGCGTAGCGGATACCTGAAGTCTGGGGGAAAATGGCAAATCACTTGCTCCAGAGGGATTTGCAGGCTCAATGGGTTAAGAAGAATTGGATCAACGACTCTGGCGACAAGAACAGTATTGGCGCTGCCCAGAGGAGTGTTGGTGTTGGTGTTGTCGTTCTGTGGGATGCTGTTGCCATGCCGCCTGACAGCAGCTTTTTATGGCCAGTAAGCTTCTACAAAACCAGATATTTTGGAGTGACCTTACGTCCTGGTGTATCTTCCCGTTTGATTTCTCCAACCCGCTTCAGCAGGACTACTTCCAGCCCCCCTTTTCCTGGATTTTTGGTATAGGAGTACCAAGATATGTTGCCAGGTCAGGTCAATGGGATGCAATTGAATGACCAGCGATTGAAAGTGCTCTGCCGCGCGATCCACCTGCCAGGGTGCAGTGATCAGGCAGCCGGCCTCATCGTTGTGGCGTGGGGCGGTGTCGCTGAAGTTGGCGCTGGTGATCAGGGCCCTTCGCCTTGGGATGGCCCGCATCGACGATCACCGCTTTGGCGTGCTGGTCGAAGCCATCCTGGAAGCCGTCGACCAGGCGGCGGTCCACATAAGCCTACGGCTTGGGCTCCCATGGTCAGACCTGTTCCTCAAACCATTGGCTGATCTTGACAAGCGGCTCGTGCCAGCAGCTGATGCTCGATCTGCTTGGAGTGAAAGAACAGCTGCACCTCATCAAGGCTGCCGCTGGAGAGGAGTTGGGCGATAGCGTGGAACAAATCGCGACAGTCCCTGGAGCGGCCGATGTTGTTGGTGGCGATCAGCAGGGAGTGCTCGGCTTACCCGATCAGCCGGCTGATCGTGGCCAAGGTGTCGCTGACGTAGTTGTGAAGGGGCTTGGACCCCGACCAGAGGAATACCCAGCTCTCGCGCTCTTGCTCGCTGGCGTCGATGGGGAGGAAGTCTACGAGAATCGTCGGCGGTGGTAGACATTCCACCTGTGCCCGGCTGCACACGATGATTTTCATCAACAGGAATATCAACTTCAGATCTAACGACTCGGAGCGTGAAGAGTCGCCGGTCTTTGGCTTGAGGTCAGGATCTGCCTTCATGGCTCGATAGAGTTCATTGGCATGAGCCAAGGCTAACGGCATGACAGAAGCTGGAATTTGGAATTTTGTCGGGGGCTAGTATGATTGGCTGGCTCGGTTGCGATCTTGCCAGGCTTCTTGTAGCTGATCCAGAGGTACATCAAGATGGCGTAGGAGAAGCAGCAACAGCCGCTCAGTGCGGGAAGCGTCATGAGGAAATCCTGGCCCGGGATCAGCCTGTAACTCTGCTACTCTCTCTGGAGTCACTTCATGCGGGGCGTCATGCGTGGCTTCATCAACTTGTTGCCGCTGCAGGATGTGAGAGATCTCGATCTCACTAGCCAGCTGTTGCTTGACAAACGCGAGCAGTTCGTCGCGACGCAGGTTTGACCAACCACGCAAATGCCTTGAGCGGCAGACATCCTTGAGCTCACTGGCGGTCATGGCATCGAAGTTGAGATCGGGGGACAACAAGAAGCCCTCTGCATTGGCCAGGATGCCTTGGTAACGTTCCTCCACCCTGCTGGCCTGCCGTTGTAAGTAGGCGTCGAGCCCGCGGGTGTGATTGCCCAAGAGCGTGCCGAGGGTCTGAAGATCGGCCGCAAAACCGGCGGTAATCGGTGTACCGCGGCGACGGCGGGGTTCAGGCTTGGTCGTCATCGTTGGCGGACTCAGGTTGGGTAGCATCAGCTTCGATCTCTTCAATCGCTTCTTCGAAGAATTCCACAGCATCCGCACGCTCCAGCAAGCGTTCTATGGCTCGCTTGAGATCTTCGATCGACTGGCTGGAGGGGCCACCATTGGCGCGGTCCTGCTGGTCAACCGCCTCTTTGATGTCGGCCAGGTTTTCCAGGGCCTGCTCAATCTGCTGCACTTGCAGCAGGCGGGCCTTGAGGCGTGGGAGCAGACTGGCGATCTGACCAGCCTCAGCTTCAGCGCGTTGGCGGTAGGCGAGCAGATCGTCACGTTCCTGTTCCAGAAGCGCGATGTCCTCCTCCAGCTTGGCAATTTTCTTTTTGGCCTTGGTCACCAGACCCTGTTGGGCTCCAGCGCGGCGATTGGCAGTGATCAGAGCCTCGCGCATTTCACGGTAGAAGTTGCGCAAATCGGCGAAATGGATCAGTCGATGGACCAGCGGAAACCTTCTGGCAGCTGTCTTCTCGATATCCGCAGGGGGCTTGCGGGATGTGTTGGCGGTGCTGGGCATGGCGGCGGTCTGTGGCGTCGCGGTGGGAGATTCTCATCAGCCAAGCCCAAACTGATTGGCTTGCATCAGAGCAGTCTCGCCGTTCTGGGCCAATTTAGGCAGACGCCCCCGAAGGTTGTTTCCTTGAGGTGGCTGGGCCGCATCCTTCTTCCCCACCCTTGCGCTGCTGCCCCATCGCCTGCTCCTCCCCACAGCGCTTGGCATTCAGCGCCAACAGCCGGGCCAGCACCTCATCGCGGACGGCATCGGACCAGCGTTGGGTGAGGAGGCGTCTTGGCCGCTGCTGCTGAGAGGCGAGCAGGAAGCAGGCCCACAGTCTTTCGGGACGTGGTTCGGCCTGTGGGGAGGAGGTTGAGCCATGCGGGGCAGCGCCAGCAGCCCTGGTGCAAGGCTGCGCAACCTCCGTGTTGGTCTTGCCGAAGACCAGTGCGGCTGTGGCCCACCAGCGTCGAGTGTTGATCGCGTGGCGCGACCCGAGGGGTCTAGCCCGAGGGATCTTCTTGGCAGCGCCACCCCCGCCTTTGGCGAAGCGATCGGCCGTGAGGTGCCGGAGGAGGAGATCCAGCCGGTGGTGAATGAACTGCTGGGCGCCAGTGCTGATGGGGCTTTGTCATGGGCTCGATGGCGTCACCGATCCGTTTGTGCAGGAGATTTGGCAGGAGCGGCAGGGGTGAGAGCCAAGGCAGCAGTTAGAATTTATCTAGCCAGGCTTCTCGTTCCGAATGGCTGATGAATCCAAGACTTTTGAGATGGATCATCAGGGCTGACGCCCAACTCCAAGGGGGTTCATGGCGACACCCGGATCCTCAGCAGTCCACTGGCGCGGGTCTCGTGGTAGCGAGGCCTCAAGGGCCTCTCGCAGCATCATCAACATGGCCGCAACGCATTGGCTCGCTTTTCAAGCAATTCCGGCGCAAAGAGCTGGAAGCAATACCAACTCTATTCTTATCACTAAGATCGTAAAGCAGGTGGCAGAGTTCGTGGGCAAGGATAATGCGTCGACCCCATAGTGTGCTTGAGTATTTGCCAGTCAGATTGATGCCGACCAGTGGGGCCTTGCCCGGCGAAAACACCGCCACACCATCAGTTGTGGCGCTCTCCAGCGTCAAGTCTTGAACGACGATGCCAAGATCTTGAAACAGCACTGTTTCCAGGTCGTGCTCTCCTAGCAGGGGTAACTCTGGATTGAGATCAAGGGCGGATCGAAACTCAGGAGCCTTCTCGTAGCCATCCTGAAAAACGATCTCAGAGCTTGATGTTGGTGGATCAGCCTGCTGATATTGAGTTAAGGGTGACTCAACGATGCAGGGAAGTTGGGCAAAGGCATCTGAGAGTCGGCGCAGATCGGCTGGTGACAATTCAGGGCTGGCCGACCGGAACAGCATGGCTGGAATCGTGATAGGTGTGATCAGCCCGACATTGCCTAGATCCGTTAAACCAAGGAGCATCTGGATTGCACCATCGAGCATGCCGCTATCAACAGAGCCCGTCAGACTGCGTGCATCCTGTGCCGCTTGCCAGAGATGTTGTCCCGCGGGCCACTGCAAACGTCGCAGCGATGCTTGATCTGTGCGATGGCTCTCCAGACGGTGGAGCATCTCCCGAGGAAACGCAGCAAATTCCCGGAATGACTACAGTTCTTGCGCTGCCAATTGAGCCCTATCGAACAAAACATCGGCAACGTCCTGCGCTGGGAGAGCAACAATGCCTGAGATTTCATGCAGGCTGATGCCATTGGGAGCGCCGCGAAACTCGCAATCTTTCCAAGACAATTCAATACCTGGTCTGACACTTCTTAGATGTAGGTCGGGAATCCTGAGATCGGGCAGACATGACCCCATCCCATCCCATCCCATGCCGACTTCTCCATTCCGCGCGAGCGTCCAGAACTTGTCAAGTTCAGAGTCATCATCGGGAAGTGAGCGGAACCAATCGCCGCACCAGGCTGCTGAACCAGCGCTCTTGGAGGGCAATGGCAAACGGGTTTCTTGCAGCATCAGATCCCAATTTCCAACCATCCACTCAACAATCGCTGCCCAGGGAATCTCAGCGCAGTTGACGAAAGCTTGATCAGAGCTGATCCCAGCGGTGAGGATGCGGCCAGACACCAAAATTTGGAGTTGCCCCCAGGACACCCGCCGAAGGGGTGGCCTGCGCTGATATGGATCGGCGATGAATTGAAAGCCAAGGGCGAAGCTGGCGCTGCCTCCGAATAGCTTCACGAGATTAACTTTGGGTCCAATAGCTTGTTCACTACTTTCTTATATTGATTGTTGGCCAACCTGCCTTTAGCGATCAGCTAATACCTGGCCTCCGGGGAAAGATCTGAGCATTTAATCGGCAAGCCATGCCAGAGGAATGCCTGGCGTATCGTCATCAGCCTCGACCCAATCCTCGATGCTGATGACCTTGCCCAGCACGTTGCTGCCCATAAAGCTCGCGCCGGCATTGGACTTCAGGGGCTTGAATCCCCATGGCCGACCTTGTCGAACAGGGAGACAGTGATCTGCTCCACCCGGCGGCGATCGAGTGGTCGCTCGTCTGCAAAGAGGCCCTTGAGAATAGGCACGAGGTTCGCCGTGCGACCGCCACGCCTGGCCAACGTTAGCGCTTTCTGCCCCCACCACCACTGAGCCCCAATTGGTGCAGGTCCAGCTCAAACCCCTGCTGCGTGTATCTGCCAGAGCGATGGTGTTGATAGCGATCAATCCAAACGACCCATCGTGGCCGAGGAAAGTGAAGCAACACAGGTAGAAGAAGGCGCACAAGTCGCCATTGGCGCTGCTCTCTGAATACTGGCTATGTAGCCAATCTTGGCCCCTTGATTCCTTCATCCGGCGACCACCATCAAACGGCGGATTGCCCACGAACGCATCGAAGCCACCCCGACCGTTTAGCTGCGGATTGCCTCGATCACATCCACCAGCCGCAATCCCGCGCTGGCATCGAGCACCACCTCGCGCCCCAGCAGCAACCGCAGCCCGGCAACCATCGCCCGGCCGCTCACTTCGGCCAGCTCCGCCAACTGGAAGGTGAGATGGCCCGAGCTGTCGCCATTGGGCGCCACCACCAGCCGCAGCTGGGATCCGTTGAACACCAGCCCCAGCTGATCCTCGGTTCCCGCAGCAGCCGCTCGAAGCGCTCCTGGGGGAAGGCCCGCCAGCCTTGGTCCCCGCTCGTCTAGCAGCTGTCGAGAGCCAAGGGCTCGCCAGGGGGTCGCAGGCCCTGCTGGGGCTGCGGTAGCTCCTCGATCAGCAGTAGCGGTTTGGCGTCCTCACCAAAGCCGCGCACCAGGGCGGTGGTTTGGAGGGTTTCGCCCAGCTCTGGCAGCTCCCGGGTTCAGGCCTCCAGGCTGGCGGCATCCTGCTGCAGAGCCTCCGCATCCCAGCTGAGCTGCTCCACCTGTCAGGCGCTATGGGCATAAAACCGCCGCAGAAACATGCCATCCGCAACCTTTTGCCCCTCCAGGGGAGTAGCACAGGCAGCTCCGGTTGGCTTGCAGGCGGTTGAAACAGCCCATCCAGGCAGTGTTCCCGTGCTTTCACCACAGGGGCAGAAAAGCTCCAGCCACTGGCCTATGCCGGCAGATCGCGTTGCAGCGCCAGGATGAGATCGGGGTGGTTCTGGAACAGCCAATAGAACAATTCGTCGCTGGCGCCCATGGGTGAACGATTACGTTACTGGGGAGGCCGTCAGGCTGGCAGAGGAGGGGGCGCAACATTCCGCGGGCCTTGCGGTCTGTGAGGAGTTCCCTGCTTGGGTATGAAAAACGGTCAGGCCACGGTGCCCAACCAGGTGTCGAGATCCTGAGGGTTCTGAAAGTCGAGCAGCGCTTCCGCCAGGGCTTCTAGACGTTCCAGGGGTAGGGCGCGGATGCGAACCACTTGTTGAGGAGTGAGTTCCC
>JBKCTK010000120.1:0-30664 GCA_046319055.1 Synechococcaceae cyanobacterium | reverse complement strand
ATACAGACTTTCCCGCGACAGACCTGTCTCGCGTGCGACCTGAGTCATCCCCTTAGCACGGGCAATATCTCCCAATGCCTTTGCAATGAAGGCAGCATCCCCGTCTGATTCCTGAATACAGGCCTCCAGATAGGCAGCCATCTCTTCAGGAGTCTCCAGGAACTCGGCAACATCATAAGGTGACGTCTTCGTCTTCATCAGTCATCCTCCTTGAAGCTACGAGCGAGATCCTGCGCAGATTTAATATCTTTAGCCTGGGTGCTCTTGTCACCACCGGCGAGAAGAATGACCAGCATCGATCCCCGCTCTTGAAGATAGACCCTGTAACCAGGGCCATAGTGAATCCGCAGCTCAGAGACTCCTGCCCCGACCGGCCGAACATCGCCTGGATTGCCGCAGATGAAGCGTTCAATCCTGGCCTGAATGAACGCCTTGGCCCTGAGGTCCCGAAGGCCCCTGAGCCAACGTGCAAATTCCTCGGTACGGCGAACTGAAACCACACTGACAGTGTAGCCCCGTGGCTGCGAGCAAGCAAGGAGGTTGCGGCACCGAGCTAGATTCCATCGAGCAGAGCTCCTGGCTGCTGTTCCGCAAAGACCTCGACGGGCTGGTGCATGATCGGGACAGCATGGCCTGCTGGAAGTCTCCCGCGCCAGACATCATTGCAATCGCAGCTGAGCCAGGCCTATTGCGGCGGACTTCTACGAGGCCCTTGGGGACCTGTCTCCTTTCCAGATCCGAGCTTGCCGACGGACACAACTGCCTTTAGGGACTTCGGATTGCTCAGCAAGTCCTCTGCTGTAAAATCGGAATGACGATAATGACTTCTCGATGGCCTTCTCGCTGCCGAACTACGAGATTCTCGGAAAGATATATGAAAGCAGTCGGACCCTGGTTTACCGAGGTCGACAGCTAAGCGAGAATAGAGATGTGATCATAAAAACAAACTCTTCCAGCATTCCCTCTGCTCGCGAAGTCTTAAGACTGCGACGGGAATATGAAGTTCTTCGTTTTGCATCTATCGATGGAATTGTACGTCCGGTTGACCTGGTCGAGGTCGAAGGGCGCCCCTCGTTGATCCTTGAAGACTCTCGCGCCAAGCCATTGCTTGACTATTTACTTCATTGGGTTTTTGATCTGGAGTCCCAGCTCGATATATGCACCAATATAACTCGTATTATCGCCAATCTCCACGCAATCGCCGTTATCCATAAGGACATTTCTCCGGCCAATATTGTGCTTGACAAAGACAATAAACCAACGTTAATTGACTTTGATCTGGCCGCGGGCCATTCTCTGGAAGCTCTCCCGGTCGAAATGAACGTCCTGGAGGGAACGCCTGCTTACATGGCGCCTGAGCAAACCGGACGGTTTGGTGGAACGATTGATGAGCGATCAGATCTGTACTCCCTTGGGGCCACCTTCTTCCACCTGTTTGCCGGCAGACCTCCTTACGTTCGCGAGGACCATCTCGAGTTGATGCACAGTCATATCGCCAGGCCAACGCCAAGGCTGGAGACCCTGGCACCGACGGTTCCAAAGTTGATCTGTGACATCATTGATAAGCTTCTCGCAAAGAATGCAGACGAGCGCTACCAGAAAGCCAGTGACCTCCTGGCAGACCTTGAAGATGCGCTAACAGAATACAAGGCACGCGGAAAGATCGCTGAGTTTACCTTAAGAGGTAGTGCCGATAACAGGCTAGCATTCCCTCGAAAACTGTATGGCAGAAGCAACGAGACAGCCACGATTCTTGAGGCCTTCGAACGGGTCGTGAATGGAAGCAACGAGATCATTCTGGTCAAAGGATTTTCTGGCATTGGTAAATCTGAGTTCGTAAGAGCACTCAGCAAGCCAGTGACCCAGAGGAAAGGCGTCTTTGTTTCTGGAAAATTTGATCAATATCAAAAAAATATTCCCTATAGCGCCCTGATTCGCGCCATCCAGGAATTCTTGGCTGAGATCCTCACTCAGTCAGAGGAGAAGGTGGCTCGCTTTCGCAAGTTGCTTAAAGATGCGGTAGGCGTCAACGGACAAGTAATCGCCGACGTGATTCCAGAGGTGGGGCACTTGCTGGGTTCTCTTCAACCGATCGCGTCACTGTCGCCATTGGAGTCTCTTAATCGCTTCAATTTTGTTTTTGAGCGCTTTTTCTGCATACTTGGTCAACCCGAGCATCCTCTTGCAATCTTCCTTGATGATTTGCAATGGATTGATCGTTCCACCTTGGATTTGATTGTCAGTATCATGCGTGGAGGGCAAATCACCCATCTTTTGTTAATCGGTGCTTATCGAGACAACGAAGTCGACGAGAATCATGTCTTGCATCAGGTGCTGAAGACTCAGAAAACCGCCAAGACGATCGAATTACATGCACTATCTAAAGAGCACGTTTCCGAACTCATTGCTGATACTCTGTCCATCAAGCAGATACAGGAGTCCTCGTTCCAGGAACTTTGCAATCTCGTGCATGCAAGAACAGAAGGAAATCCTTTTGTCGTCAAGCGCTTTCTAATGCACCTGTATGAACAGGGTATCATCTCTTACCAAGCTGAAGACAATCGCTGGAAGTGGTCCATTGATGCAGTGAGCAGTTCTCCCCTCGGCGAAGGGGCTGTTGAACTTTTGATCAGGCGCATGCATTTGCTGCCGCAAGCAACAACATCCATGTTGAAGGTTGCGGCCTGCATGGGCACCCTCTTTGATCTTGAAACCCTATCCAATGTCTTGGCTGAAAGTTTTGAGGTCGTCATTGAGGGATTATGGCCTGCCATCTGCGCAGAACTGATAGGGCTAGCCAAATCAACGCTCGCCAGCATGCCTCAGCACAGCAATACTGTCGTTGTCGTTACCAACCGGGCAAATGATATTGAGCGATCAATCGAATCCCAGGAAAGAGCGAATATCAATTATGCTTTTATTCATGACCGGATCCAACAAGCAGTATGGACCCTAACGGAAGAAGCTGAACGGACAAGGATCCATCGCTTGATTGCTCAACTTCTCATTAAGAAATACGATGCTCAGGCTTTGGAGGAACGGATTTTCGAAGTCATTGAGCATCTTCTTCATGGATACGACCAATCCGAGGAATCTAGGCAGCAGTTGCTCGACTTCTTGCTAAAAGCAAGTATACGAGCTCATGAATCAGCCGCTTATCTGCCCTCACAGCAATGGGCGGAAAATGGGATCGATCTGATCATCAAATCATCCTCGGATACAGACATGCAGAAGTTGCACACATTTTACTACTATGCAGCAAGTTCAGCCTATTTAAATAACGACTTTGAGCGGATGCAGCAGCATATTGATGCCTTGATGGCCTGTACAGATGATCCAGGTAAGCGAGGAAGGATGGTGGAAATACAATTGGCTTCCATGATTTCAAGAAACCAGCTCAAGGAAAGCTTGCAACTTGCTTTGCAAGTGCTCTCAGATTACAACATTAATCTGCCTCACAACCCCAGCAAGTTTACCATCAGTAATGCGTTTTCAAGTGTTTTAAGAGGACTCGGTAGCCGTACGATTGCGGATCTAGCCGAGGCACCAGACATGCAGGATCCCACTGCATTGAGCGCCATGAATATCCTGTCTCGCATCGCATCGGTAACCTATGTAGCTGCACCTAATCTGTTCCCGATGGTGGCGATTACTCAGGCTGAGCTCACTATACAGTATGGAACTACAGCCATATCGGCACATACAATCGCCATACTTGGCGTGTTTTTCGCTGGTTCAGTGGCTGACTTGGAATCGGCTTACACATGTGCAACGACTGCAGAAAGAATCCTTGCTAGATTTGGTCCTTCACGAATAGAAGGTCGCACACGATATACTGCCGCACTCTATCTTAGGATCTGGAAGGAACCCATCTCTGCCATATATGATCTATGTCCAGCAATTGAAAAGATCAACTTAGAGAATGGCGATTTTGAATATGCGGGTTGGGCTGCATTTATGCGTGTCAACCATGGACTTTTCTCTGGTCGCAGTCTCATCGATATTGAGCCTGAAGCCAGAAATAGTGTCATCAAAATTGATCAGATAAAACAAAATACTGCTCGAATATACGCGAGCATGAGCCATCAACTCATGCTTAATCTTATGGGGAAGACTGAAAACCCTTCAGAACTGGTCGGTGATGTTTATGACTCAGATGCAATGATCCCGGTTCACGAGTCTAATAATGATACCTTCGGCTATGTCTCTGCCCACTTTCACCGCCTGATTCTACGTTACCATTTTGGCGAGCTGGCAAAGGCTTTAGAAAGCACTACGGAAGTTGCCGCCAGTCTGGAGGCAATGTCGGGCCTAGTTCATGTTGCGATTTACCACCAGTATGCTGCCCTTACCTGCCTGAATCTGGCCGGACAATCTGAAGGAATCCATCGTCTGCAGCTGTTAAATCAGGCCGACGTATCCATTGAACAGTTGCGACATTTTGCTTCTCATCAACCCGTAAATCATGCCCACAGGGTTGCCTTACTTGAAGCGGAAAAAGCCTTGATTAATGGTGACAGAGGAATGGCTATCGAAAGCTATCAAGAAGCGATCAGACATGCTCGTGACAATGGATATCTACTGGAACTTGGTTTATGTCATGAACGAGCTTGTTTGGCCTGGATAGGGTGGGGAAATCTAATGTATGCCAAAGCCCATGCTGTAGAAGCTAGATTCAACTACTTGCAGCATGGTTCTGATGCCCTGGCCGAGCGGATCGAACAGCTAGTGGGACAACAAGTGTTTGATCAGGCAAGCCATACCACTCAACCGAGCACCATGCAGACCGTCACGAAAAGCAATGCTTCCATCGATCTGGAGCTGGTCTTGAAGGCTAGCCAGGCGCTTTCCCAGGAGCTAAGCGTGGACACATTGCTGACCAAACTCCTGCGCATCTCAATTGAACGGGGTGGCGCTGAAAAAGGTGCCCTGATTATCGTCAATGAAAAAGCCGAGCCTCATGTTGAAGTCCGCTACACCACAGCCTTCCAGTCTGAGCGCCTGCATGTCCCCCTAGAAAACTCTGCCGATGTTTGCATCGATATTGTTCGCCATGTACTCCGCTCCGGCCAACTAATTTGCCTCTCCGATGCAGTTGCCGATATAAACTGGCAAAAGTCACTCTATGTCCAGACAGAGCAATCAAAATCTATTTTATGCCTGCCCATTCTAAGGACTGGTGATGTTGTCGGCGCAATCTATCTGGAGAATCGTAGCTGTTCAGGTGTATTTGAATCTCAGAGCACTGAAGTGCTGCAAGCCATCGCCGCCCAGGCTGCAATTTCAATCAACAACGCCCTTCTTGTCCAAGAGCTTGAGGAAAGAGTTGCCTTACGTACCAACCAGCTTGAAAAGCGAAATTTGGTCATTCGAGAAATATTTGGTCGCTATGTATCCACCGAAGTCATGGAGGAGTTGCTTGCAAAACCTACGGCATTAACCCGGGGGGGAGAGCTGCGAGACATGTCAATCTTATTTGCCGATCTCCGGGGTTTTAGCAGCATTTGTAGCCAAAGCAGACCGGAACAGGTTGTCCTCCTAATTAACAATTATGTAGGTGTCATGGCTGATGTCATTCAGGAGTTTGATGGTACGATCGATGAAGTACAGGGTGATGGAATCCTTGTGCTTTTTGGAGCTCCTCTGCCCCAACCCGAGCATCGGCAAGCCGCTATCTCCTGTGCTTTAGCCATGCAACTTGCCATGCCACGCGTTAATCGTGAAAATGATAAACATCATTTACCCCATCTCAGTATGGGCATAGGTATCTGCAGTGGTGATGTGGTTGTTGGAACCATTGGCTCAAAACTAAGGGCAAAGTATGCCGTTGTTGGAAATCCCGTGAATCTGGCTTCCCGGATTCAGTCTCTCAGTACAGGCGGTCAGATTCTGGTCGCTGAATCCACGATGAAAGGGGTCGATCAGCCCATAACTATTGATGGGGAACTCATGTTTGAACCTAAAGGATATGATGACAGCATAAAATTATCATCGGTCACTGGTATTGGTGGCGATCACGCCCTCACCTTGCCAGTCAATTGTGAGACTGCGCTTGCCTCCCCACAGGGGGAATCCCCGGCCAAGCCAAAGCGGGGCTCCACTTCGAAGCCCAAACCAGCAGCAGCGACGTCGTCCTCGCGAGAACCGAAAAAGACGACCAAGCCGAAGAGAGGTCCCTCCTCGAAGCCCCAGCCAGTGTTGGAGGCGACAACGGCGGCATTGGTAGACGGGACCACCAAGCCAAGACGGAGGGCCCCGAAGGACGGAATTTCCAGCAAGTCCTGACATTCAGAGCGGCCATACCGCATGATTAAAAATCTTTAGAGTATTGTGATTGAGATATGACGACTCTCTAATCTTGCAGTTATCATTGACATGGCACCAGAGTTTCACCCTATGAGCCTTCTTGCATTCTTGGGCACTTTTATGCAACGACGAAGATCCATTTCTGGCCTGGCATCATGATCAATCCTGTCGAGCAACTTGACTATGAGGCCTTGGCCCTTGACCTGGACGCTTTATTTGCAGAGGCAAAGAGAGAACTTGGGGATGCAGACCTTCTGCATATGAAAAAAATGATATGCTGGGGAAGAATCTGCACAATACTTGGCTATGGAACAGCATGGATCTTGCCGAATCCTGTCTCCATGCTACTCATCGCCCAGGGAGCTACGGCTCGCTGGGCAATCGTCGCCCACCATGTCCTGCATGGTGGGCTTGAAAAGTTACCCAACACCCCAAAGCATTTAACTCGTCGAGGTTTTGCCGTTGGGATCCGGCGCCCTCTCGATTGGATGGATTGGATGTTGCCAGAAGCTTGGCGGTACGAACATAGCGTTTTTCATCACTACCATACCAATGAACCGATCGATCCAGATCTGGTTGAGCAGAATGTGCAGGCGCTCCATTCGCCCAAAATACCTTTGTCATGGCGGTATATCGCTCTCGTCTTTTTTGCTTTTACCTGGAAATTGAGTTACTATGCACCGAATACCTTTAGAGTCCTGCAACGGGCCAACCAAGCCAAATCTCAAGGAAAATCTGGTCTCACGACATACAAGCCAAATGAAGCATCCTATGCTGCCGTATTTGATTTTCGCCATTTAGAGGGTAGGAATTTCTGGCGAATATGTTTGCTCCCATACGTCTTATATCGCTTCCTTCTGATTCCCATGCTCTTTTTGCCTCTTGGCAGTTGGGCTTCCTTTTGTGTTGTTCTGAATTCCCTTGGAGCAGAGCTATTCCATAACCTCTATACATTCTTTCTGATTGTTCCGAATCACGCTGGAGATGACGTCCATCGTTTTCAGACCGGAATTACTGATCGAACCGAGTTTTACGTTAGACAGATTCTAGGTACTGTTAACTATTCTACTGGGGGTGATATTCGTGATTTCCTTCATGGCTTTCTGAATTATCAGATTGAGCATCATTTATGGCCAGAGCTGCCTCCTCTTGCTTATCAGCGGCTACAACCTAAGGTCAAGAGCATCTGCCTTAAGCATGGTGTTCCTTACATCCAAGAGCCAGTATGGAAGCGCGGTCTCAAGCTCATTGATATCATTGTTGGGAAGAGTCGCATGATCAATTCCAGCACGCTTAAAAAATCTGAGAGGCCTAGCAAGGCCTGAATATGCTTCAGAGCATCCAATTCTCAACGCTTTTATTCGCTGGGAATGTTCTTGCCGCTCTTTGGTCGACGACTCGCAGGCGCCAAGTGGGCAAGGCTGGTGGCAGGGAATCGGGATGGCTTGGACCAGGTTGTTGGCAGCAGTGCGCCGCCAATATAAGCCCTGGGTCACGCGGATCCTGTGGCCCTCAGATCTCTCTAGCGCTGTGGCGTTCAGGGATGGTTGTCTGTCCATAGACCCTCAGCTGAGCGTGTCAGGATCCACCAGGGTGCGCAGTTGATCGGCCTCCACGATATCAAAATCGTGGGCAAAAGCCAGTTGTGCAGAGCTGCGGAACCGCTCACTCAGGGCCCGATGGGTGGGATGTTGCAGATAGGCGGTGAGATCGTCCAGCGTTTCAAACTCGAGCGCCGTGAGGAACTCGAATTGCACCGGCGACAACGCGTCGTAGGAGGTACCCAGCACCCGGCGCCTCCCCACCCTCACCCGGGCGATTTCTGGCGTTGCGGCAAACGCCTCCTCCATCGCGCGGGCCATGGCCTCACGCTCCTCATAGGACAGCGTGGGATGGGGAGTGAACAACACGAGGTGCAGGATCACAAAGCCGCTCCAGGAGAAGGGGGTTGGGGCCCCATCGATCACGCACTAGTATCGCCCGTCTGCCATGGCTCTGCTCAAACAGCTTCTTCCGCTCCAAACCATTGCCAGAAGGGATCGGCCTGGCTCCTCTGTGCCATGGCCTCGGCGGGCAGGCCTGATCCATCGAGAGTCCAGCCACAGGCATCCGCCTGGAGCAACAGATAGGTGGCCCGGGTTGAATCGAGTCCCCAGCGTTGCCGAGCTGCATTGACGCGAGCATCGAAAGCAGCGTCGCTACTGGGTTCCAGGTCGTGGGGCTCCAGCTCCGCCAGGGCCTCCAGAATGCAAGCCTTGCGATCCGCGAGGGAAAGAGGAGAAAGCTCCGCGGCCAGTAGCGGCCTGCCCAGCACCAGCGTTTGGCGGCCGAATCCCACCGGAAACTCTTGGCGTTCGCAAACCCCCGCAGCAGGCAGCCCACCACAGAAGCGCAGCGGCACGATGGCACTGCCGCTCTCCATGGCAAGATCCGCCCAAATTGCGCTGATCGTCTCCACAGGTTGACGGCCCCGCAGGGCTCTGGTGCCCTCCACGTGGACCAGCACGCTGCGCTCGCCACGGCGCAGCGCCTCGGCCATTTCCGCCAGCCCTGCGAGCATCTGCTGCTGAAGCTGTCTCTCCACGAACACGATGGCCGCGCCATGGCTGGGGTCGTTCAACCCCAGGGCCATCCTGCCGACCCAGGTGTGCTGGTGTTCCTGCTTGGCCAGGGTGAGCAGAGGGGTTCCCAGCACCGGCGGTAGCAGGATTCCGGCCAGCACCGACTCCACCGCCACCTGGTGATTGGCGACAAGAATCACAGGCCGGCCAGCCAAGGCCTTGATCCCGACGGGGTCGACGAGATGCACCGCGCCAACGAAACGCCGGCAGGCCTCCAAAAACAGGGGCCGCAGCGAAGGTTCGGAGCTTTGCCAGCGCCGCTCCTCCCACCACCGCTCAACCGCATCCAGGTCCAAATGCGGCGCAGTGTCATCGCCAACCACCGCCCGCTCTGGGCCATCGCTGAGGCTTTGAACGCTCAGGCGAAGGCGGTAATCCAGCAGTGGATGGAAAGCTGTGCTCACCTTGCCTTCGGCGTCCACGCTGATGGCTCGGGGATGGGTGTGTAAGCGGGCCGCGGCGTGTTCAAGGGCCGCCACCTGGATGAGGCTGTTGTGGGCCGCTCCGCTGCGAACCCCGCTCCCGTAGATCGATTGCAGCGTTCCCGGAAGCCAGTCCGCGCCAGCCAGAGTCTCTGCACTGAGCCTTGTGTTGCCTGTGTCGATGTCCTCGTGGCTGAGCCGTGCGCCAGGCACGTAGACACCATCACGAAGGAAAGCCCTCCGGGCCTCGGGCGCGAGGGATCCCAGGCGGGTGGCGGGGAAACAGGCCTCCACCAGAAGCATCTCCGCCCAGACGCGCTCTCCGGCAAGCCACTGCACCAGCAGCTTGGGGAACTGGGCTGAACCCGCCAGACCCGCTGGCCGCACCCGTACCTCCAAGGTGCCCTGTTGCGGCGTAGGGGCGTAGAGCCTGAAGTGATCGATGCGGGCCGGATAGGCCACCTGGGCCGCGCCCACCTCTGGAAACCATTCCTGCAAGCTGTCGTGGGGCACGCCATGGAGAGCTGCGTCCAGCAGGACATGGGGGATCCGCTCCCGTCGGTCGAACTCCGGATCGATGCGGATCACCAGATCGGCACCGCGGCTGTCCCGCCGGGCGCTGATCAACCTCTGATACGCGGGGCCATGAAACAGGGCCCCACGGCTGTAGGGATTCTCCAGGGCGGGGGCGCGTGGGGAGAGAGCTGGCACGGCTGCAGGGGGGCCACTGGCGAGAGGCCCTGCCACTCGGCGGCCATCGGCAAGGGGAAGCCCCGCTTCCAGCAGTCGCACCGCCTCCCCCTCGACCATCACCTCCAGCCGACGGGGCCGATCCAGCACCAGCCATCGCCGCAACACGAAGCCCTCCAGTCCCGCGGCCTGCGGCGCCGCCTCAAGGGCCAGGCTGACCGCCGCCATGCCGGGGAGCACCGCCGGACCAAAGGTGGGTCGGTGATCCAGCCACCAGGGCTGGCGTTCTGGATCCAGATCCACCGAGGTGGTGCTGGGCTGGACGGCAAAGGCGGCCCCTGAGGCGGCCTCAGGTGCAGCCCCTGAGACGACCTCTGGTGAGGCCCCTGGTGCGACCTCTGGTCTCGACCAAGGGGCCCCAAACGACACCGCCAGGCCGCTTAGGTGGTAAATCCGCCTGCCGTCTACCCACAGGGAGCCGCAGCCATGCACGGTCCAGCGCTCGGGATGTTTCTCGATCGCCGCCGCCTCCATGGTCAGGCTCACCAGCTGGCTGTTTGGCAGCACCTGACCGCGGAAGCGCCAGGCGCAGGGCTCCTGCCCCACCATGTCGGTGAAGCAGCCCGTGGGGAAGGCTTCGGCGGCTCCGGCGAGCAACAGGTGCACCTGGAGCACCTGCACCAGGGCCTCCACCCCCAGCGAACCCGGTTGCACTGGATCCTGAAAGAAATGGGCCCGAAAGAACCAGTCATTCGGCCTGATGACCTTCTCGGCGCGCAGGCGCGCCTTCCCATCAGCCTCGAACAGGCGGGTGGTGAGCCGATCCACCATGCGCAGCATCGAGCCGGCCAGCAGCTGGCGAGCGGCGGCGGTGAGGCCCTCCAGCAGATCGGCTCCCCCGGCGGCGGTGGCCAGCTGCCGCTCTTGTTCGCTTGCCTCCATGCCCTGCTGAGCGGTGAGGGCGGCCTGGGGGAAGAAGCCAAACGAGGTGGAGAGCTCATAGACGCATTCGCCCTTGCCCCAGACGCTGACCTCGAAGCCCACCAGGGTCATGCCCCCTGCCCTGGCGAGGGATGTCAACTGGCTCCGCACCCGCAGACAACCGTCGTCCGCCCGGACGTTCCGCCGCAGCAGACCGGAACCATCCAGGTTGCGGAAAAACACCTCGTCGCTTTCGTTCACCGCCACGCCCACATAGGAGGCCAACCAGCCGCAGGGCTGGAGCGCGGCCTCGATCAGCACGCAGGTCGGCATCACCCCGCTGGGGTGTTGCTGGAAGTACCAGGCATCCGGCGGTAGGTCATAGGCGGTCTCAACCGTGACCCCAGCTGCCATGCCTCCGGGGGCCGCGCTGATGGAACTGATCCGGCTGATGAAGTGATACGGAGGGGCTGGCAGCCTGGGCACCCGGCGATTGGGCGGCAAGCTTGCGTAGAGGTCACCGAAGGCCGCCACCGGATCACCATTGGCGCATGCCAGCAGCGACGCCTGGCCGAAGTGGAAGCCGTTGTGGCTGTGCACCGGTTCCGGATCGGGCGCCAGCGCCGCCATTTCCCTGGCTCCGAAAGGCACATCGGGGAGGAGCTTCAGGGCCATGCGTCGGCAGTGGAAGGCCTTCAAGCCATCCACGCTGCAAAGCAGATCGGCCACCAGCATCGGCTCTGGTCCACTGTGCACTTCAACCACAAAAACCTCATAGATCAGTTCGCTGGCCGCAGGTGTTACCTGACCGCGACACCGCAGCAGATAGGGACGCTCCGGAACCGGCTCAAACCGCCAGCCATCACGGCTAATTGTGTAACCTAAGGCGGCCATGTAGAAGGCCATAGTCTGCAAGCAACCCTCGAACATCAAGGTGCCCGGCATGCAGGGATCATTCTTGAAGTGGCCCGGGAAAAACCATTGATCTGGCCGAATCGTGAGCGCCGCCCGTAGATACCCCCTCCCCCATGGACCTCCACGCGGATCCAAGGCTTCCACGCGCTCAAACAGCTGCATCCTGCCGTTGGGGATACCAGGGGTGCGGGTGTGGCTGGCGGTTGCAGCAAAGGCGGGCCCGAACGCCTTGAGCAGATCCCCTGCCGCAAAGGCCTCCACCTGCTCGTCCCCATAGACCCCGGCTGGACTCACGCCGGCAGCAGGTGGATCGAGGGGCAGGGCATTGTCCGGCCATTCCTCACCGGGATCCCAGAGGACTCCCGCACTTTCCGCCAGCTCGTCATCGCGGAAGAAGCCCGCCTGACCGTTGCGCACACTGAGCAGCGTTTGGTGGCCTACATAGCAGTCGTAGTGAAAGAAGAACAGGCCAATATCACCATGGCGAGCATGTGAGTCAATGTGAATTTCGTAATGCAAGGTATTGCCGATGCCTGGCAGCCCGCCGTGGAAGGTTATTTCACATCCCAGCAGTCGATAAACCCTGTCGCCGTGATTGCGAAGATCGATGCCCAGCCAACTGATCAAGAACAGGTCGGCCTGGCCGGATTCGATCAGAATCCCAGTTGGCATGCGCCCGTGATGCAAATACCAGGAATCGGTCTGGATGTCGGTTTCTGTCCACACGGTGCCTTTCCCCATGCTCCCGGGTTCCCCCACAAGGCCGATCACCCGATCAGCGAGCAACAGGGGAGCCATCGGCATGCGCACCTGCCGCCGCTGACGGTCCTGGGGGGAGAATGCGGGTCCGAAAATCTCGGAGATGCGACCGCCGGCGTGGATCTCCAGCTCCTGACGGGAAAAACTGCGTCCGCGGGGCCTCGTGGGCCCATCGTTCAGATCGAGGTGATTGAAGTCGCCGCTTCGCGCTTGGCACACCTGCGCAGGAGCCGCCGATTGCAACTGGGCGATCACCATGGCCTGCATGTTGAGCAGGGCCTGCTGGCAGCTCTCCAGGGCAGCCAGGCTGGCGGCAACGGGCGGGCTGAGCAACGGAGGATCCAATTCAGGCGCCGGCGATCGGGCCCCGGAGGCTGCCGGGACGATCACGGGCCGCAGCCGATCGGCCAGCACGGGGACCAACCCAGGGGCTTGCGGTAGATCCAGGCGGTGGGGCCCAGGCCGGCCAAAACTCGGCTGTTCCCTGTGGGCGTTCAGACGCAATCGGGCACCTTCGCCTCCGCTCTTACCAGCAGGTGGCAGCAGGCGGACCCCCCGCACCAGACGGTTCCAGCCGCAGAGATCCACCCCATGGCCCGCCGCATGGATCATTTTGAGAGCCTCGCAGAGATCCGCGAGGGAGCCACTTCTTCCATCCATGGCGGCCACCACGTGTGGCTTTTGCGCCAGAATCCGCTGGATCCAACCGCTACAGGCGGCCTTCGGACCGATCTCGAGAAAGGTCCTCACCCCATCGGCCCAGGCCTGCTCCACCGTGGGTTGGATGTTCACCGTGGCCACGGCCTGGGCCGTGAGCATCCGAGCGCAAGCATCGCTGCTCGGTACATACACCCCATGCAGAGCATTGGCGTAGAGACGGGGGTGGCTGAAGCTATGGGTGGTTCTGAGGTGGATGGCATGCCACTGCGCGGCGAAACCCTCCACCTCTGGGCAGTGCACGAGAAGGTCGTGATCAGTGGGAGTAGCCTTAGCGCCAAGGGCGCTGATCAGGGCAAGACAGCTATTTTCATCTCCCCCAATAACCGCATCTTCAAGGTGGTGCACCGTAAGCAGTCGCACCCGCTCAGACTGATCAATCGCGGCCCGCAAAGCCGCCACCGGATGGTTGATTCTGTAGCACCTCCAGGACACAGGCTCTTGCGGCCCCACGGCCCAGGCGCTGCGGAGCGTGGCGTGGTCACCGGCCAGATGCTGCTCGTACATCCGGGAATTCGCCACGTCGTCAAACAGGGCGTCCGGATCCCGCCAGGCTCCGGTGGCCAGAAGCGCATTGGTCTCTCCGCTCGACAGCCCAAGGCAGGCGTCCGGCTCCACCCCCATCCGACGCAGCAGCAGCGTCTGCAGCTGGCTCACCAAGGTGGACAACTGCAACTGATCCCGCAGGGAGAGCTTGTTCTGGGCGATCAGGGCCGGCATTTCGCCCGCCAGTCGCGGGGCCGCGGCCCAGAGGTCTGCACCCAGCTCCGGAAAGGCCCTCAGCAAGCTGCGGCCCGCTCCGGGATAGGCCGCCGCAGCCCCGGTAAACACCCAAGCGAGCTCTCCCCGGGGCGGCTGGTTTGCAGCGGCCGCTGAGGCGACAACCTCCAGCAGGGGGGATTCTTCCGCCAGGCCCTGGGTTTCCGGGGCGCTGACGCGCCAGCCGTGGAGCTGCAGCACAAACTCCTCGCCGACCCAGGGTTGGCGTGGATCGGCAGGCCAGAGGGCATGGCGACAGCAGAGGGCCGCCACCGTGAGCTCCAGCAAGGCCTGCGCCGCTCCGGCCTTAGCCCAAGGCAGCGCCAGGGTGGGGGCTGGCTTCAAGCCCTGCCAGGCCACAGCTTGCTTCCCGTCCTCCGGCTCGAGGAGGGCCAGCACCTGGTGGCCGCCCACCCGATGCGCGGGGAGCAGCAACAGCAGCACGGCAGCATCGGCGCACTCGGGGTCGTCCCCGAAGGCCCCGCCGCTGGCTTCCACGGCACCAACGAGGGCCGCATCAATCTCGCCGCCGCGGATCGCCTCCGCCGCGCAGGCCAGAGCTCTCAGCCCTGAAGCGGACCCGTCACTGATAACAAAGCCCGGGCCGCCAAGATCGAGCAGATTGTTGAGGCGATTCGCCGGCATGTTGGGCATGGTGCCCACCACCCCTGCAGCTTCCAGCGGCGTTGCCACGGTTTGGCGCTCCTGCTCGCTCACCGCTCGCCCCAGAAGCGATTCCAGGCGCCAGCGACAGCCGTGGCGCGCTGCGGCGGGATCGATGTCGGCACCGACGTAGAGCCCCGTGCGCCCGGGGTCGATGCCCTCCAGGCTGCCACGCATCGCCAGGGCGGCCTTCAGGAGCAGCAGCTGTTGTGCCAGGGTTTGAGCCAGATCCAGCGGCGGGAATCCCGGGGCCTTGGGCGGCAGATCGATGCTCTGCGTCCGGGACGTCGGGGGGTCGAGCCCGATCAGCACCCGCAGCGCGGCCGTGCTATCCATCGCTTCACCCACAGACAGTTCCCAGGCCACGAGGGCCAGCGAGCAGGGTTTGGTGGCTGCAGGGGGGGGCGTGCTGACCTGACGCCGCAAGAGCTCGTCGGCCGCCTCAGGACCATCCAGCACGGCATGGGCGTTGCAGCCGCCGAATCCGAAGGCATTGATGGCGGCCCGCCTGGGGCGATCCACCGCCCGCCAGATTTCCGCTTCCGGAGGCAGGTGAAAGGTTGAGCCAGCCAGCTCAGATGCCGGATGGGCAAGGCTCCGCTCTGGAGCCGCAGGAATGGTTTGGTGCTCCAGGGCACCCAGAATCTTCAGCAGGCCCGCTGTGGCACTGGCTGTGATCAGATGCCCCATCTGGGCTTTCAGGGAACCGAGCCGCATCCCCGTCGCCCGCTCACCGAACACGGCCCGCAGGCTGCGCAGCTCCTCCCTGTCCCCCAGCAGGGTGCCCGTGGCATGGCACTCCAGCAGATCCACCCCGGTGGGATCGAGTCCGGCGGAGGCGTAGGCGGCGCGGATCGCCCGCTGCTGGCCAGCGGTGCTGGGGGCCAGCAGCCCCGTCCCCCGGCCATCGTTGGCCAGCCCCACACCGCGCACGATGCCGTAGATGGCATCCCCCGCGGCCACCGCGTCCTCCAGGCGCTTCAGCACCAGCACCGCCGCCCCCTGGGCCGGTAGCAGGCCGTCAGCCTGACTGCTCAGCGGTGAGCTGCGGCCGGTTGGGCTGAGGGCCGAGAGCGCCGTGAAGCCGATGTGCAGAAACAGATCGTCGGCGCCATTGAGACCGGCGGCCACCATCACATCGGCCCGATGGGACCGCAGCAGATCGCAGGCCACCTTGAGGGCATAAAGACCGGAGGCACAGGCCGCATCGATCGCCAGGCGGGGACCGGCCAGACCGCAGGCCCCCATCGTCCAGGCCAGGGCGCCGCTCTGACCGCCAAGAGCAGGGCTATCGGCCTTGGGATCCAGGCACCAGCGACGGGCGCTGATCTCGGCGAACTCACGGGTTGGATAGCCCAGCGATCCCAGCGCCAACCCGGCGCGAGAGCCGCCATCGAGGGCCATCGAGGCTTCCCGGAGGGCTTCACGGGTGGCGTGGATCAGCCACCGCCAGCCCACAGGCAGGGCGGCGAGATGGGCCCCATCGATCCGAAACCCTTCAGCCTTCCAGACGTCCTCAAAGCCGCTGACATACCCACCCCGCGCACAGGCACTGAACTCCGATCGGCGCGCGCACACCCGCGCCGGGTCGAGGCCCCATAGGGCCGAGCTGCTGGGACCCGTCAGGTCATCCCCGGCAACGATGCGGCGCCACAGGGTTGCCGGATCGTGGGCTCCAGGCAGCACAGCACCTCGCCCGACGATCGCGATGGGACCTGCGGAGTTGGTCATGCCCTTGTCCCCTGCTGCGCTTGCAGATGCATCACGATGCCCTCCAGGGAGAGCAGGGGCCGCTGGGAAGACCCATCCAGGAAGTGGGCATCGGCGCTGATCCGGAAGGCGTTGTCGCGGCGAGCCCGCAGGTGGCAATCCACCGTTTCGCGATCGGGCCAGGGCGCCCACGGCCGGCAGCGACCGATGGCCGTGGGCAGACTCACCCGGCCATGGCATTCCACCCCCCAGAGACGCAGCAACTGCAGGGCGCCATCGAGGGCGGCCGGATCCAGCTGCCATCCCCCTGGCCAGCCCATGGCGGCGGCCGTTGCGATGCGACCTCCGATCCCCTCCGCCTGGCAGAGATAAACCTCGCGGATCACCTGAAACGAGGGGCCGTGGAAAAGCGCGGCTGGATAGGGATGAAGGCAGAGATCACTCAGGGGTTCACCAGTGCGCGGCGCTGCGTGGAACGTGGGTGAGGTGGCGGCATCAGGGGGTAGGAGGGTGGCCTCGTAGGCGATCTGTCCGCTGGGATGGAGGAGGAAAGCCCGCAGACCATCGCCGCGGGGGGACGGTTCCACCCCCAGCTGCAGGGAGGCATGCCCCTGATCCAACACCACCCCCTTCCGCAGGCTGAGGTTCTGCAGTTCGCAATCCGCCCCGAGCCTCAAGCGCCCGGCGCCGATGAGTTTGTCGAGGGCCATGGTCATGGGCAGGACAACCTGACGCTCGATACGGTGCCCTTCGAGCAGGGGCAAGCGGGCCACATCCACGCTCCAGCGTTCAAGCGGAGCCTCTTCCGCGGGGAGGAGGCCACAGCCCAGGATCACCTGGCTGGCGCTGCCGCCTGTGAGTTCATCGACCATGGCCTGCGCTCCCTGCTCCTGGGGGATCAGGTCGATGCCCCTGGACTGGAAATGCGCCGCCAGGCTGTCGCTCACCATGCCGCCGGCCCAAGGCCCCCAGGCGATGCTGACCACATGGGCGGCACTGCCGCGCCGTGCCTGCTCCTCCAGCGCCAGTTGGTCAAGACAGCTGTTCGCGGCTGCGTAGTCGGCCTGGCCGATGTTGCCGCTATGGGCGGCAACCGAGGAGAAGAAACAGATCTGCTCCAGCGGATCACTCCGGCAGGCCGCCAGAAGCGCCAGGGCGCCTTCCAGCTTGGGGTTGAGCACAGCCATGAACTGCTCGTTGGTCTTCTCACCCAGCCGCTTGTCGGCCAGCACGCCGGCGCCGTGAATGAGGCCGCGGATCGGTCCCCACTCGGTGCGGGCCTGGGCCACAGCCGCCGCGACCTCCTCGGGGTTACACACATCCGCCTGCAGATATCGCACCTCGACGCCGCTGTTGGCGATGGTCGCCATCGTGGCGCGAATCTCCCGCTGCGCCAGCAGGGAAGCCACGGTCTGGCCAATCGCCCGCAGATCCGGTTTGCCCTCAGCCGCCAGGATCAAGGCCCGCTTGAGGGCGGGCCCATCGGCAAACCCTTGGAGTTGCTCTGGCTCCTCAGCCAGCGGCGAGCGGCCCAGAAGCAGGATCTGGCGCGCTCCGGAGCGGGCGAGGGCGATCGCACAGCAGGCGGTGACGCCCCTGCCGCCGCCGGAGATCAGCCAAGGGCCACCGCTGAGGGCCCGAAGTCCTTCGGGGGGTGCGGCCAGGGGGGCGCTCACCCGCGAGCGCAGTTCACGGATGGTGCCGAGGCGAACTTCCCGACCCCCTCCGCCCTGGCTCAACTCCGTTGCCAGGGCAAGCTCAGGTTGGGTACCAGCCCGCAGGGTGATGCATGTCCAGGCCGAACCCCATTCCAGTCCGGCCGTCTTGATCAGTCCAGCCAGGGCGGCCCCTTCCACCGTGTCCCAGGCCACGCCCACGAGCATCCGTGGAGGCCGGGAGCGTGCCGCCAGGGGGCCGAGGTCGGCGAAGGCCGGGAGCGCAACCTCGGCACCCAAACCGTGAAGACACACCACGACCTCGGCATCCATGGCAGCAGCCTCTCGCCAGGCCAAGCCCTGCCGCTGGATGGCGAGCAGCATCGCCTCGGCCTTGGCGGCTGAATCAGCTCCAAGGAAGGCCACGGTTTGAACGCCCTCCAGCTGTGGTGTGGTGCAGCCAGCTGCCATCTGTGGCAGCCAGTCCACCCTGCTCCGCGCGATCGTCTGGGCGGCCGTTGGCTCAGCAGCGAGAGCTACTGGCCAACGGCCTGGGAAGGGTTATCGGTGGCCCCCTTGAGGAGTGCCAGAAGATCGCTCACGCGGCGGATGTCGCCCGGGTTGACGGCGTTGACGTCCAGGTTGGGGACGTTCTCGTTGACCGCCCCGAGGATCTCGACCCGTTTGATCGAATCGATGCCGAGGTCAGCCTCCAGATCCAGCTCTGGGGCCAAGGCCTCCACGGGGTAGCCGGTCTTCTCGGCAATGATTGCCAGAACGAGTGCGGGGCTCGGTTCGGTGCCCGCAACCGCTGTTCCAGGGATAGCCCCCGGGGCTGGGGTCTGCTGCGGGGGTGGCGGCAAGGCCGCCGCGGCGGGTGACGCCATGGGCGTGGATCCTGGGGGACTGGATCCCGTGGACACAGGTGCGGCGGTTGGCGGCGCCATGACCGGGATGGCCCTTGGCGGCTGCGCGGCGGGAATCGGCGCTGGCGTCGGGGCGACGGAAGAAGGGGCCACCGAAGATGGTGCCGTCGACGGCGGGTATGCCTGCGGGGAAAGGGCCACGCGGATCGACCCCCCGAAGCCGGAGGCGGTTGGGGCAGGTGATGGCTCTGGCATGGCGGCCGCAGCCTGGCCGAGCTGGGCGCCGAGACCGGCCAGGGTCATCCGAAGACTCTCCAGCAGGGCGTACTGGGTGAGGCGCTGGGCTTCCAGAATCGAACCACTATCAGCAAATCCACCTTGCTGATAGACCGTGGTTGGCAGGGAAGAGAAGTGTTGCGGTGGAGCCTGGATGCTGACGTCTTGAGCCCCAGGCTGGCCAGAAGGGGAAGATGTCCCGTTGCTCGTGAAGCCGGAAGCATGGAGGGAAGGCGAATCAGCCATGGGTGGAAGATTGGTTCGTGACGCTTGATCTGAACTTGGCTGTAAAGGTGGCCTTGGCAGGGGAACCGTTGCCGGCGGCTCGGGGAGGGGTGCCCGGCTCGGTTGCGGAGCCTCCCTGAGGGGAGGAGGAGGATAGGGCTTGCCGAGATTCGCCCCTCCTAAAGACACCACCGTTGGGCCAGTGGGTAGGGCTGGCGCCGGGGACCATGGGCCGGCTGTGTCGTGAAGGGCACCGAAATCCAGCTCAAATCCAAGCACGGAAAGCTGTCCCATCGCCCTCCAGAAGGGTTGGAGACCATCGGCTCCCCGCTGATCGAGGCTGATCGCCACGTGGCTGCGGTCCGCCAGGCACTTCGCCGTAAGCCGGGAGAGCACATCGCCGGCACCCACCTCGAGAAACACCCGACAACCCTGGTCGTATAGAGCCTTAATCGTCTCGCGGAACCGCACCGGCCGAGCCATCTGATCCGCGAGGAGGTCCTGCACCGCCTCCGGGTCATCGCCATAGGCAGCGGCGGTGACATTACTGATCACGGGAAGCCGAGGACTTAGGAACCGATGCTGGCGAAGATGGGCTCCAAAAGTTTCGGCGGCCCCAGATACGTCAGGGGAGTGGAAGGCGGCAGCCACATTCAACGGATGGGTGGAGAGCCCCGCTTGGGCCAGATGGGGCGCAATCCGCTCGAGGCCCTTGAGAGATCCGCTGAGAACCGTTTGGTGGGGATGGTTGTCATTGGCGACGACGATCTCCCCCTCTCCATGCTCCTGCAGCAACACAGACACCGAGGCGGCATCCGCAGCCACGGCGAGCATGCCCCCACCAGGGTCACAGCTCTGCATCGCCCGTCCGCGGGCACGGGACAGATCCAGCAGGACCTCGCGATCGAAGACCCCGGCGGCGTGGAGGGCCACCAGCTCCCCGAAGCTGTGCCCAGCAACCGCTGCCGGCACCAGAGAGAGCCGCTGAAGCACGGCGAGCCCGGCGAGGCTGACCAGCGCCAGGGCGGGCTGAGCCACCGACGTCGATCGCAGCTCCCTCTCCTGATCCTGACGTTCCGCGGCGGAAAACACCGAGCGTGGAAACACCCGTTCAGCCAGTCCCCAATTCCCACACATCTCGGGCGACGGCCCTGCCTGCTCGTGCTCCACGAGGGACTGATCCCAGCTGGCAAAGGCATCGGGGAAGCCAAGGGCCAGCCCCAGTCCCATGCCCACGTATTGACTGCCCTGACCGGGGAACAAAAAGGCCAGGGAGGTTGGCGAGGCCGGGGGCCCGATCGCCAGCAGGCAATGGCGCCCGCTGGCCTGGTCCTGGGTCCCGGTCAGCAGGGTTGCGGCTTCCGAACACGCCGCGCCAAGGTCCGCTAAGGATTCCACCACCAGCGCCAGACGGACCCAATCCGTTGGCGAGAAGGTCCGCTGGCTTTCGCGGGCGAAGCACTCCAACTCCGCCTCGCTGTTCAGTTGCTGGGGCAGGTCCGCAAGGCTGGTTTCCAGTGCGGCGGCATCGGCTGCCGAGAAGAGCAGCAGCCACACCGACGCACTGTTCAGGCGGCCGGCGGTATTGGCGCCGCCGTACTCCTCCAGCGCCACGTGGAAATTGCTGCCACCAAAACCAAAGCTGCTCACCGATGCGCGCCGCGGATGGGTTCGCGATGAGAACCAGGGCCGTGGCGCGGCATTCACATAGAAAGGGCTCACTGCCAGTTCCATGGCAGGGTTGGGCTGTTCCACCTTGATGGTGGGAGGCAGGATGCGGTGGTGCAGTGCCAGCACCGCCTTCACCAGGCTGGCGGCCCCTGCGGCGGCCTTGGTGTGACCGATCTGGGATTTGACCGAACCCAGGGCACACCACTGGTGCCGATCGGGGGCCGCCTCGGCGAACACCTGTTTCAAGGCGGTGAATTCCGCGGCATCACCCGCCACCGTGCCGGTGCCATGGGCTTCCAACAGCTCCACGGTTTCCGGTCCGTAACCCGCGTCGTCGTAGGCCCTGCGCAGGGCGAGCATCTGTCCTTCCGGTCGGGGTGCGTAGACACTTTTGGAGCGACCATCCGAGCTGGATCCGAGGCCCCGGAGCACGGCGTAGATCCTGTGGCCGTCGCGCTCGGCATCCTCCAGTCGCCGCAGGGCCAGCATCGCCAGCCCCTCGCCGAGCATGGTGCCATCGGCATCGTGGCTGAAGGGCCTGCAGTCGCCGCTGAGCGAAAGGGCCTGGGTCTGAGAGAAGCACAGAAACATCAAGACGTCATTGAGGGCATCCACGCCCCCGGTGAGCACGGTGTCTGCCCTGCCGCTTTGGAGTTCACCCACGGCCATGGCCACGGCGGCCAGGGAGCTGGCGCAGGCCGCGTCGAGGGCACAATTGGTGCCGCCCAGATCGAAGCGGTTGGCCACCCGCCCGGCGATCACATTGCCGAGCAGCCCTGGGAAGGTGGTCTCCTGCCAGGGCACGAACTGATCGGCGATGGCGTCGCAGGCCCGCTCGAGCTGTTCCTCCTCCATGCCCAGCTTGCGCAGCCCCTCCCTCCACATCGGGCGGGCCATCCGTCCAGACATGTGAGCCACCAGCGCCGTGGTGGCAGCAGCCCCGAGGATCACACTGGTGCGGCTGCGGTCAAAGCGAGCTGTGGGACCGTTGTCGGCATCCGCGAGACAACGCTGGGCGATGAGCAGGGCGAGCAACTGGGCCACGTCCGTGCTCGGCAGGCTGGAGGGGGGGATGCCGAAGGCCAGAGCATCGAAGGGCTGGGGCGGCAGGAAGCCTCCGCGGCGGCCATAGGTTTTGTCCTTGGCACGGGGCACGGGATCGAAGTAGTCATCAATCCGCCAGTGCTGTTCAGGAACGTCGCTGAAACAGTCACGAGCTTCGATCAGGCACCTCCAGAAACCAGCAAGGTCATCGCTGCCGGGCAGGAGGGAGGCCAGCCCCACAACAGCAATCGCAGGCTTGTTCATCGGCTTGCCGCCACAGCCATGGGGTTGGCGATAAAGGCGCCATCCGGTACTGCCACCCCTGCCGCCCGCAACTGCTGGGCCCGGGTGAGGCGCACCGCACCGGCCAGAAGATTCAGGCCAATGGCCTCGACGGTACGAGACTGAGGCTCGGCGAGGGGAGTGCCCTGGACCCAGGCGTTGAAGGCACCGATGGCAGGGCCGCACCAGATCTGGTAGTCCTGCTGCCGCTCCGGCGCGCCTTCCCTTGCCCAGCGGTTGGACATGCCGAGGTACCAGCGAAAAATGAGAGCCATGCGGTGGTGGGGATCGCGAAGGGCCTTGTCCAGCTGAGCAGGCTCACGACCTTGCCAAAAACGCTGACATTCGTCCCAGATGACATCGAGAGGAATCTTAAAGATGTCCCTTTCCAGCATCTCCAAAAGGTCCTTTGGCAACTCCTCAAGACTGCCGAAGCGTCGGTAAATATCATAGAGACGAGCCGCCCGCTGGGGGAACAAAGTACCTCTTCTCAACACCTGAACTCGCACCCCCATCTCGAACATGTCCGCGGCTGGGGCCATGGTGACATCAGCAAAACCCGCCTGGGCCAGCAGCATCCTAGCGGAGTCGGATGTACCGGACTCCCGTGCCAACTGGTTCACAGTTCCTGTCACCACATAATCGGCACCCAACGCAAATGCCGCCGCGAGGGCCGCGGGGTCACCGAGACCACCAGCCGCGCCGATACGCACCGGCCGCGGCCATCCGTCCGCCGGGGCGAGGCGATCCCGCAGCTGGCGGATCACCGGCAACAGCACCGCCAGGGGGCGGCCGTCGGTATGGCCTCCGGAATCGGATTCGCAGGTGACGTCATCGGCCAGGGGCACCAGGGCGGCCAATCGCCCCTCCTCGGCGCTGAGCGCCCCGGCATCAACGAGTTCCGCCAGGAGATCGGAGGGGGGCGGCTGCAGAAAATGACGGGCTACTTCTGGCCGGCTGATCTTCGCCATCACCCGATTGGGCCGGTGCAGTCTTCCCCAAGCGTCCAAATGCAGACCGGAAGCGGCGTAGCGAACGAGCGCGGGAGAGAGGCCCATGAAGGCCGATGCCTCGATACGACGCACTCCGCGTGACAGGAAGAGATCCACCAGCGCCTCCTCCAATGCTGGTTGATCAGGAGAGTGGATCAGGTTCACGCCCCAGGCGGCCCCAGGCTCCTGGGCAAGGTCCTCGCTGATCCGATCCAGGCAGCCGGTCACCTGCTTGAGGCTCAGACCGCCGGCACCGAAAAAGGAGAGGAAGCCCGCACGGGCTCCTGCGCAAACCAACTCCACGGAGGCGATACCGGTGGCCATGGCCCCGGTCACGTAGGCGTAGCGGGTGCCATGGTCTTCACAGAATCCCCGATCGCCCAGCCATTCGGCATATACAGGGCTGATCAGGCCATGGATCGGAATGGTTCCCGGATCGGATGCAGAGGTGATCTCACCACCACGGACAGGGACCAGACGAAGACCGCCAGGCTCCTGCAGACCGATCAACCAATAGGGCTGTTCACAATGATCAAGGGCATCAAAAATAGCAAGGGGTCCGGAATCAAATTGGGCCTGCCCAGGGGGCTTCCAGTAACAATTGAGAGATAGCATTCAAAAAGATGACGATGGAGTCAGCCCTGAGTCAATGGTTACGCATCAAAGCAAATGGCCACATGGAATCCAGGAAGCCATCCCGAATCACCATCAAAGAGACTCACGATCACCCCTGCCGGCAAGCTTAACCTTCAGGCCATCGCAAACAAGACAGGCGAAGTAAAAGCCCTCTTCAGCCGAGTCTTCAGAAAAAACCAACTCGTATTCCTGAACGAAAATCTGGAGGACGGTCATGGCATAGAATAGAGCGAGGTATTTACCAAGGCATTCACGTGGACCGCGGCCAAAAGGCCAATAATATGCACTTCCTATTGGAGCCTTAGCCTCCATCTCATGCCAGCGAGACGGCACAAAATCGTTAGCATTCTCACCCCAGAATTCGCGATTACGATGCAATGCTTTGGGGGTGATGAAGACCGTTGTGTTCGCAGGCCAGGTCACGCCCGCAAAGTCAAGGGGAGAATCTAGGTGCACATTGCGCATGAAAAATGGAGCTCCAGGGTAGAGCCGCATAGCTTCATAGAGAGCAAACCGCAAGGCATTGCAGGCGTTCAGCATTGGCCAGGACGGCTCTGGTCCCAATTCTTCCAAGGCTTGCCGTACCTCGGCCAAGCAGTCTGGGTGCTTGTGCAACATGTATAACGTATGCATCACCGTAGAAGTTGTAGAAAAGATTCCAGCCGGAAATACATTAGCAATCTCGGCGCAGAAATCGTCCTCACTATATGCTGTGCCGGGGAAAAACTTTGCCACAAGATTGTTGCCTTGAAGGCAAGATTCATTGTGCATATACCGGTCAAAAACCGCAAACCAGCGCTGACGTGCACGATGAAAGGCTGGATTTATGTCTGGAAGATGTATAGGGCTGGCCATTCTCCTTGATCCCTCGTCAGCAACACATTGGAAATCCTTATATGCCTGCCGATCCAGTGTCTCGCCAACAGCCATCACCGCGAAGCCATCGAAAGTGACCCGCTCCATGGTCTTGCGAAAATCGACATGACCTTCAGCAGATTTTCTGATCAGATCCTGTGCACTAATTCTTGTTTGGTTACGCAGGATCGGAAGCTGGGAAATCATCCAGTCTCGAAAGGATTGCGCCGAGAATGGATGGGCTTCTCTTTTTTCACGCCAGGCCTCCCCGTTCGCAATGAAACAGGAGGAATCGGTGGTAACTGGCAAAAGCTGGGGCCTGGGACTATCTTTATAAAAGTCGGGTCCATTCTTGACCAACAATTCACCAATAAGATCAGGGTCATTTAATAGCAATGCAGGGTTGCTGCCAATCCAAATTAGGACCAGGTCTCCATATTCCTCGATCCACTGCATAGCAGGAACCCAGGGATTTTTACCTAAAAAGGAACCCGCGTTACCAAGAGGAAAGCTGGGGGGAGGACCACTGATCTTGCCCTGAAACTGAGCTAGTTGCTGTTCATGAAGCAACTTGAAAGCATCTTCGGTGAGTTGCATGAGAATTGAAGACTAAATGTTGATTGATTGAGGGATTTTGGAAGGCATTAGATGGCAGTAGGGAAGGCGTACCTTGTTGCGACGGGAAATCTTTTGCTCAATCTTTTTTAAATCATCTTGAAATTGCTGAAGGGGGCCTCGCACTTTTGGATCAGTAAGATGCACGCCATAGTCGCCGAGCTTAGTGAAATACAAGGTACCAAGAAGAGTCGCTAGATTCACTTGTGACTGGGCGGCATGTAAGGGCGGAAGGAGGGCAAGCAAATCTGCTTCCTTGTACCCTTCTAAACAAGTAGGCATTTGAGCATACAATGCCGTAGGCATATTAGTTACCAGCGACATAAAGTCACCTTGGGCGAAGTTGACTGCGGCGTGTTGGCATGAAGCCGTAAAAATAAGATGGGTGAGTGCCTTGGCTAGATAATCAACAGAAACCATCGCTCCCATGCCACTTATTCGGCCACCACTCTCCATATCTGAAACCTCTGACCACCAGGCCTGCAGTTCGTGGTCTAGCAACACGGCGTCATCGTTCTCATAATAGATTGCGACATAGGAATCCACCCATGTTGATATTGCATTCCAAAGCAAGATGCCATCATCACGGTAGGGGTATTCCGGCAGAATCTCCAGATCGTCGACGCCCATCGCTGCCATGACATTTGGAAACATCTCTGCATCAAAGTTGTACGCCTTGATTGCTTTGCATATCATATCGCGTGAGGCACCAATCTCCCCAGCCATCACTGTATCAACGCCCCCACCAGGTCGCAGCAGTTGTTCGTGAGCCAGTTTATTAATGTACAGAGTTCCCTCGAAATGCGAATGCACTAGTCGCATGATCGGATGCCTCGTATGCAGTTGGCGCCGTGCAGAAACTGCAAAAGCCTCGATCACTAGATGGGTATGGGTAAAATGTGCTATGACTTCGTGATAGTTTGCAGCGGCGGAGCGCACGGTCATTTTTGCCATTTCCCATGCCGTGCCATTGCTTGGCGTAAAGATCGGGTTGGCAGTATCTTTGGACGTGAAGCATTGAATGGCAATTGGAGTAAGCTGCCTGACGCCAAGCTTGACTTTTGCTATGGCAAATAGAGCCAAGGGCGAGCCGATATATTTTTGTTGATTTAATGGAAATGTGCCACAAGTTACGCCATCAAACAGGCTGAAGTCCCAAAGGAAAGTGCGTCCTTCTTGCAGCGCTTCCTCGAGTGTGTCCCCTGTTCCCATTACGGATTGGTAATGGGTGTTTGTTACCGGAAAATCGTCCGGCAAGCCATGAATGCGTTTGAGCTTGTTGGGCAAAGGTCCTGCCAAAGTCGTCTGTGCAAATAACTGATCATTGAAATAAGAAGCAGGAACAGGGAGAACTTTGAAGAGCTCCTGATATTGGCGAATAGATCCGACGGAGCCCATGCCAATCTCCTTGTATTCGCTGGCAAGATATCTGGCAATTATGTTGAGATCTACTCCATTTTTCTTGATGGCATTTAGCTTCTTTTTGGCGTATTCTAACTCTTCTAGAAGCGGCAATCGATTGTCATCAATGTGCAAGAGTTGTCTTGCCACAGCCGCTTCATTGACGCCCGCTTTGGCGATTACATTCGCCAATAGGGTGATCCATTCAAGTGGAGGGCCATCCTCGGCAGGCACTGAATTAGCAAAAGCAACGCCCTCTAAATATGTATAATTGTACGACCATTTACTCTTGCATTTTTTTAGCTCTCGCTCACGTATCTCTCCGGCAGGGTCTAGGTGGCGGAGGAATGAAAGCATGGCAAAAGGAACTATTTGTTAAATTTAATTTTAGCAAGCAATAGGCCACGGGGGCGCCATCTCTGCAACATCTTGTAACGCCTTGGCTTGGCTGTTGCGGCGTCCACTCTCCCAGTTCATGAGTCCACCGTTGAGGAGTCCGCCACCATGGATGGTATCCACCGAAACAGCAGCAAGAGATTGCGTCATGCAAGCGCTGAGGATTAACCAGCCTAAACTGGACTTGCCAAGGTATCCAGCACCGATGCAACGCAGTCGGCCCAGAGATCATACAGCACTCGGCCAAACTGCAATCATCCATGTCTATCTTTAAGGAGCTAGCTAGCTCAATAGCTTGCTTCTTTCAGGCGTCCTTGAATAGAAGTTTGCTGGGGAGTTCTAGCTCTTCTTCATGGGAGAAGAATGCTCGGCTAATCGATGGATATCGATCTCGAGCATGACTTTCTGGGAGCGCTTTGGAAAGCGAACATATCTCTGCCGAGATGATTCATTCGAGTTCGCTAAAAACCTAGCCTACCCCTACGACAACGGGTCAACCTCTCGCGCCTGGATGCGAGGTCGATAGGAGCCCGCCGGCTCGATCTGCTCGCACCTTTCGAATCAGGATCGGATTCCCGTTGCTCACAGGACAGCAGCCAGTCGAGTTGCACCCCATTGGCCCTGTAGGAGCCAACTTGTGGCGCAAGGTGGTTTTGCCTTGGGGCCCCGCATCCGAGGCGCTCACCAGTCGCTCACGAGATCGGGGCGGAGGGACGGAAACCGCGGCGTTGCTCTGGGGTGAGTGCTTGCCAGCACTCCAGTCCCACTGCGACGGCATCCGTACTGTTGACGGAGCGATCCGGGAGGCGGAATCCAGCCGAGCTATCAAACACGCTCCCATCGCCCCTAGCCAGGGCCCAGAGTTGCAGCTTTGCAATCAGGTGACTGTGGCGTGCACTGGTCTCGGCCCCGGATGGGGTCAGTGTGATCAGCTCTGCATCGGCTGCCAGTTCCAGCAGCGCCGCAGGGTTGGCATGGCAGACCTAGGCAAATTGCTCGGGGGGGGGGGGAGCCATCGCTGAGCCGGCACACACGCGCCTGTGGGCTGGTCTGCCAATCGGGCCTGCCAGCCCTTTGCCAAGTCTGCAAGCACAGCGAGGCCCCCGGCTACAGCCTCCCCAGCCGCCAGCAGAGCGCGCCCCCGACCAGCATCCAGAGCAGCAGCCACCAGCGCAGCAGGCTCCGGTTCAGGGCCAGGATCCGCTCCACGGCAGACCGGTCGGCGGCGGGCTGATCGGCGGCCAGGAGTGGCTTGGCGCGGGGCTCTCCGCCGTAATGGTTCACCCCACCCAGGCGCACGTTGGCGGCGAGGGCATAGGCCGCCTGGGACACTCCGGCATTGGGGGACGGATCCGGGCGGCCTTGCTTCTGGGCCTGACGGAACAAGCTCCAGGTTTGCCTTGGCCGGCCGGCGGCCACGGGCAGGGTCAACGCCACCAGCCGGCAGGGGATCCAGGTGAGGAGATCGTCGAGCCGTGCCCCGGCGGTGCCCAGCCAGCGCAGGCGGCCGCGGCGATAGCCCAGCATCGAATCCAGCGTGCTGGCTGCCTTGAAGCCCCAGGCCAGGCTCAAGGGGCCGGGCAACAGGGCCCCTGGCAGGGATCGAAGTGGGGGCAGCGGCAGGGATGGAGGCGGGGCCAGATGTGGGCCCTGGGGCAGGGATGGAGGTAGGGCCAGGGTCCGCGATCCAGGCAGGGATAGCGGCCGAGCTCGTGGCACGGCCAGCCGCTCAGCGCGAGGCCCATCGGGCGCCGCTGCCGGAGCGACGCCTCCAGCGGCAGGGCTGAGGGCTACCAGCGCCAGGGCGCTGCCGACCAGCATCCAGAACAGCGGGGCGAACAGTCCATCTACGGCGTTCTCGCTGGCGGTTTCGGCCAGGGCTCGCAGGATCTCAGGCTCGTTCAACGCTTCGGTGTCGCGCCCCACGATCCAGGCCAGCTGCTGACGCGCCGGCTCCAGCTCGCGGCCAGGCTCGCCACTGGCCTCGGGGCTGCGGCCCGGCGCGGCGCTGACCTCAAGTTCGCAATTCTGGCCGACGCTGGCCTCCAGCCGGGCGCCGGCGGTCCGCGCCGCTGGGCCTGCTGGTGCGGCTGCAGGTTGGTCACTGGCAGGACGCCCAGCCAGAGCGTCTCGCGGCTGCGCAGGACAGTGGGCGGAATCTGCGGGCAGCAGCTCCAGCACCTGCCGCACCGCCTGCTCCAGGCTGCGGCCCGCCAGGGCGCTGGCCAACCCCAGCAGCAACGGCAGGCTGCTAATCAGGCCGATGCTCGGCCCCTGCCTCCAGCCCCAGGCGGCCAGCCGCTCCAAGCCCAGGCCCGCCAGCAGGCTGGCAGCCAGCAGGGTCACCGTGATCAGCAGGCCCGCCAGCCGCAGCCGCCTTGGTCGATCCCCCGCCCAGTGCTCCAAGGGCTGCCGCAGGAACTGGATCGCAGCCCCCATCAGCTGCACCGGATGGGGCCAGCGGCGCGGATCGCCCACGGCGGCATCCAGGCCCGCCGCCAGCAACGGCGCCAGCAGCGGCAGCCAGGCGGCGCTCAACGGCACCGCCAGCCCGATGGCTCCAGGCGCATCCGTGGAACTGCGGCACCGCTGCCGCCCCAACGGGCGGCTGTGGCGGTGCCGCAGTTCGCAGCCGCGGCGGGGCCCAAAGTCCCGGTGTCCGCAGGGCCCGCTATCGCGTCAGCAGCGACGACCCAAGAGGCGGTTGGTGCGCCCCGGCTGAAGGCTGCGGCGGTGCGCCGACCGGCCCCCGACATAGATCGCTTCCGCTGGCGATTCAGCTGGCCTTCAACCAGCTGAACATCGAGCGCAGACCCTTGCCCACCTGCTCGATCGGATGCTGGCTGTCGCGCTCGCGAATGCGGGCCATCTCCGGCTTGCCGGCCTCGCATTCGGCCACGAAGTTACGGGCGAAGGTGCCGTCTTGGATGTCGGCCAGGATGCGCTTCATCTCGGCCTTGGTGTCGGCCGTGATCAGCCGCGGGCCGCTCACGTAATCGCCATATTCAGCGGTGTTGGAAATCGAATCGCGCATGGCGGTCAAGCCGCCCTAGACCATCAGGTCTACGATCAGCTTCAACACGTGCAGGCATTCGAAGTAGCCCAGTTCGGGCTAGTAGCCGGCCGCCACCAGGGTTTCGAAGCCTGCCTTCACCAGTTCGCTCAGGCCGCCGCAGAGCACCGCCTGCTCGCCGAAGAGGTCGGTTTCGGTCTCCTCCTTGAAGTTGGTTTCGAGGATGCCGGCGCGGGTGCCGCCAATCGCCTTGG
>JBKCTK010000119.1:0-9977 GCA_046319055.1 Synechococcaceae cyanobacterium | reverse complement strand
GGCCAACGCTTCCGCTCCCTGCCGACCAGCGGCGCCCGCAAGCTGCCAGCCCTGCAGGGCCGGCTTGTGACCACCTTCTTCTTTGAACCCAGCACCCGCACCCGCAGCAGTTTTGAACTGGCGGCCCGGCGCCTCTCCGCTGATGTGCAGAGCT
This sequence comes from Synechococcaceae cyanobacterium, assembly GCA_046319055.1. Classification (GTDB taxonomy): domain Bacteria; phylum Cyanobacteriota; class Cyanobacteriia; order PCC-6307; family Cyanobiaceae; genus Cyanobium. The sequence goes on along the minus strand of JBKCTK010000119.1, from coordinate 9,823 downwards.
TCGCCCCCTCCTCCAGCTCCCTGAGCAAGGGCGAAAGCCTGCTCGACACCGTGCGCACCTACGTGGCGATGGGGGCGGAGTTGCTGGTGGTGCGGCATCGCTGCACCGGCGTGCCGGCCGGCCTGGCCCGCGAGCTGGAGGCCAGCGGCGAGCGGGTGGCAGTGCTCAATGGCGGTGATGGTCTGCACAGCCATCCCAGCCAGGGCCTGCTCGATCTGTTCACCCTGGCCCGCCATTTCTGTCCGCAGGCCCCGGGGCCGGATGCCCTGCGCGGTCGCCGTCTGGTGATCGTGGGCGACATCCTGCATTCGCGGGTGGCCCGCTCCAACATCTGGGCGTTGACCGCCTGCGGGGCGGAGGTGGTGCTGTGCGGACCGTCCACGCTGTTGCCCGAGGCCTTCGCGGAGTTCGTGGCGGCGCCACCGCCGGGACAGGCGACGGACCCGGTGCACCGCCGCGGGCCGTTGCGGATCTGTCGCACGTTGGAGGACGCCTTGCCCGGGGCGGAGGCGGTGATGCCGCTGCGGCTGCAGAAGGAACGCATGCGTCAGCATTTACTCACCTCCTTGGATGCGTATCACCGTCGTTTTGGCCTCAGCCATCAGCGCCTGGAGCTCTGCGGCCAGCCCGTGAAGGTCTTGCATCCGGGACCGGTGAACCGAGGCGTGGAGCTGGCCGGCGAGCTGCTCGATGACGACGCCATATGCCTGGTGGACGAGCAGGTTCGCAACGGCATCCCGATCCGCATGGCGCTGCTGTACCTCCTGGCGGCGGCGGAGCCGCTCACAGCAGCTTGAAGCCCTCGAAGAGCAGGCCGTAGAGCAGGCCGATGCGGGTCATATCCAGCAGCTGCAGGGGCAGCTTGTCGCCCGGCCGGTTGAGCAGCCAACGGCGTTGACGCGCCGCCAGCTCTAACGCGATGACACAAATCAGGGCCGCGAGCGGGTCGAATTCATCAGCCGCTCCGGTGATCGCGCCGATGCTGCTGCCGATCCAGAAGGCCATCAACAGCACGATCAGCAGCAGCGACAACCGACGCCAGGGGTTGAGGGCCCACTCCTGCAGGCGCTGTCGCGCTTCGATCACCCGCTGCTGCAGACGGGTGTTTTGAAAGGGGGGGGGCGTGGGAACCGTGGTGGTGCTCCCGATCCGGCGGCATCAGAATGGTGCACCAGAGGCAATGTCGCCGCTCGTGAGCTCCATCCCAAGGGGTAAGGGGTGCAGGGCGCCATGAGGCTGGAGCACCGTCCTGGAGCCAGGCCAGGACGGAAGCTCCGGAGGCGATCCCCATCACCCGGCCGGAGCCCTGCTCCCCATGTCTACACCATCTCTGGAGTCTTGACAGCACTGATCCCCCACCGATAGGGGATCCCAATAAAAAAGCCCGTGGCTGGGGCCCGGGCCGGTGATGGGGACAGCCATCAGGGAATCAACTGGTCAGCGCCGCTGCAACGCTGTGCGGCCGCTGCGGGGAGCGTCCATGGGGGGGCTTGACGTTCGCGGCATGGGAATCAACCGTCGCCATCTTTTTTGCGACTGCCCTTGCCCTCCAGCAGCTCCAGCAAGGCCTCCATCTGGTCCATCACGCCGCGCACCTCGCCGGCTTCGGGCAACAGGCCATCCTCCATGACACCTTGATGCATCTCACGGAGCTCCTGACGGATGTAGCGGAGATGGCTGACAACCTGCTCGCGCTTTGACTGCGACATCGACTGGGAGGCCCTTCCAATCCCTCTTAGTACCACATCGCCCTCCCGCCGCCGCTCCCAGCCACGCCGTGGGGGCCTGTCCGTTACGGAATCCAGCGGCCTGGGAGGGCCTGGACAAGCCCGATCAACCCGGGGCGGGACAAGGCGCCGCGATGAGCCCCGAGATGGCCACGGCCAGCCCCATCCGAACCCCAGCCGTCCCGTCCTCGCGCTGGCTCGCCCAGGAGGAGATCAACGCCAGCGAGCATCTCGGCGACGACAGGCTGAAGACGTTGGCGTGCCAGGCCAGCGACGCCAACAGCAGGAGCGTAGGGATGTTCTAGCCGCGGCAGCTGGATGCCCAGGTGCAGGGCCACGCGACCTGGGACTCCGTTGGTCCTGCAGTGACCTCAAGAGCCAGCTCAAGCATCGCATCCGAGATTGGCTGGCAGGCGCGACAACCGGGGGCAGTGCGAGGGGGGGGTAACGGCCTGAGACTGGCTCATCCAGGCTGCGGGGATCAACCCATCCACCCCGAGCTGGCTTGCTGGTGACGCCTGGATCGCTTCCGATCACCGATGACCCGCGTCATGGGCCAGCAACCCCATGCCGCCCAGGCTTGGCGTGATCAGAAACCTCAATGCGGCAAGCGGTTACAGGCCACGCCATCGCCGTTGGCATCCAAATAGAGATGGCCTTGGTGCAACAGCTCCTGGGCACGGGCGAAGGAACCGATCTGGCCGCAGCGATAGCGGCGGCCGTCGGCGGTGGTGCCATCAGGAATCAGCAATTTATGCTGGCGATGGCGGAAGTCCCAAGGGCGAGTGATCCCGCCCTGCACCTGCCAGACGCCGAAGCGATGCCGGCTGGCGCGATATTCAGCATCGAGATACTCCTTAGCGGCGCAGCTGTTGAGGTAGCGGCGATAGGCAAAGGCCTGGCCATCCTCCACCATCACCAGATTGAGATTGATCTCGTGGATCACTTCCGCCACGGTGCGGCCATAGCGGTCGATCGTGTGGGGAACGACTTGCACAGACTGCGCCAGGGGCAGGCGTTGCCGCAAGTAGTCGCGCGACTGCCGTCCCCAAGGGCGCTGGTCCATTTCCGGGGCATCAATGCAGGCCAGGCGAATCGTGATCAGCTGGCCATCGCGATCCACCCGCAGCGTGTCGCCATCTCCGATCGACAACACCTTGGCCTGAAAAGCCGGCAACGGCTGCGCTTGCGTAGCGTTGGCCAGCAGGGCCGACAGGATCGCGCCCGTGACCAGGGCGATCGCTTTTCGATAGCGCCCGCGCATCATCATCACGCTATGAAGGCGCTGGTGGGGGCGATGGGCAGGCCCCCGCTTCCCCTGGGCCACAACCAGTGGGTCAACATCCGCTGTCCCGCGGGGGTGGTCCCATCAGGGAGATCGCTGCCCCCAGCGCTCTTCTCCGAGGAGCCATGGGGCCAATCTCCTGCACTTGATCAACCAGTGTGCCAGACCGCTGATCGAACCAAATTCCGCCACATCACATCACAGGACAAGACAAGACAGGACAGGACAGGACAGGACAGGACGATTCTGTCATCAGCCCATCCAACAGCAGTCCAAGGCGCCAGCTCATGCTGAAGCCAACAGCACAGTCAGCGGAACAATCCGCAACGTGAAGTTGCATCAGTCATGAGGTGAATTGCACGGGTGCAAGGCCACACTGGCAGATGCATCAGGCTGCAAGCCTTGACAAGCTTTCCGTGACTACATGGGCGCTATTATTTAACCCAGAATTAAACATTTGGAGCCATGATCCAACCCAAACAAGCAAACATAGGGCCGGGTGAAGAGGCTGATTAGCCCCCTACGGAACCTATCTCTGCTTCAGCGTTCGTCGCGGCCCAGCAGAAGATCACGCGCTCCATTCACCAGTTGCATGGCGTCGTGCTCGCCGCCACGGTCAGGGTGGTGCTCGCTGGCGCAGCGCTTCCAGGCCTGGTTCACCTGGGCTGGCGTGAGTCGACCGGAGCGGGGCAGCCCCAGCCGCTGGCGGGCGATGATGGCCTCCAGCTCGGGATGTTTGCCCAGTGGCCCCCAGTCGGCCTTGCTGAGGGCAGGGCTGCGGCGGCGGTTGCCCTTGCGCCGGGAACCAACAGATCGACGCGCGTCTCCAAACCCACGACTGGAGTCATCGCTGCCCTGGGCGGAGTCATCGCCCTGAGGCTCGCGTCGCTGTGGGGTTTCGCCGTTACTGAGCACGCTGAGGATGGCTGTAGAGGGTTTCAAGCCAAGGCATTGGCGGAGGGGTGCAGGCTTGGCCCTGAACGCCAAGGACCAGTGTGGCCCAAGCGCGGCACACCCTTCAATCCCGCCGCCGACATGCCAAAACAGCCTTGGCCCCCGGGGGAGCCTGGCACGTCGGCCTGGTGAGTAGGGGTCTGCAGCAGCTGCACCAACCCAGCCAATCAGTGGCGCCAGCATGTGGGCTCTGCAGCCATGCCAAGGGTGCCAGGAGCGGATGACGCCCCCCCATGTCAGGAGCCAGGGCGTTGTTGGTGGGCTCGCTTCCGGGTGTTTCCAGGAAGGACCGGAGCGCCTGCATCAAAGGCCAAGCGGATCGGCTGACACGATCGCTGCGATGCCAGCCAGTCCATAGCTCCAGCCTTCCACTGGTGCCAGTGCTCAAACAGCTGTTGCTGCGGCTGCAGCAGCTGGGCTCCGAACTCGGCGCTGGCGCCGGTGCGTTCGGAGAGATAGCGGTCAGATCACACTTGAGGGCGGCTAGGAGGGTTGTGGGAGCGGCGGGAGCTGCGGCCGATCCGCGCCTGCAGCTGAGCCAGATCCGTGTAGAGGATCAGGGGCGAGATTGGTCCCGGAGCAGCCGCATGGTCTCCACGCCGCTGGCCTGCTGCTTTGGCAACGCTTCCCGCAGGGCGGCGAGCTGGGGCAGCAGGTCACGCACATGGATACGCGGCACCCGCTCGGCGATGGGCTTGCCGCGGCGGGTGATCACCACGGCCTCTCCGGCCTCCACCGCATCCAGCAGGCTGGACAGCTGGGCCTTGGCTTCCGCCACCGTCACCTGCACCGTGGCCGTTGACCATCTGGATGACCAACCCTAGGGCGGGTTGGTGGCCCAGCAACAGGAGGCATGGCCTCCTCCTCCCCCAGCGAACACGAGATCCAGTAGCGCATCCGCCTGGCCCGAGGCCGCGAAGCGGTGCTGCTCCTGCGCAACAACACCGGCGCCCTGGTCGACCCGCAGGCGCGCTTCGGGCGCTTCGGACTGTGCAAGGGCAGCAGCCGCCCGAGCCCCGGTTCACCAACCGCCAGGCGATGCCGCTGCTGATCGCCCGCGATCAGGTCTCCGGCCACTGGATCCTGGCCGCCTTTCCGCCGTCCACCACTGCGGTGCTGCCTACTTGAAGACAACGGCCTACTTCCGCCATGTGGTCCGCGAAAAGCACCCAGGCATCAAGGAGGCCTGGATCCTGCGGGTGATGGCTGAGCCCCTGGAGGAACGCAGGCAGGAGGACGGCCGCTAGGCCCTGTGGGGCCTGGTGCCGGAGGCACAGAACCGAGCGCTCAGGGTCATTACCCTTGAGGACAGAGAGACCGTGGATAGAGACCGTGGATAGAGACCGTGCATAACTCCTTTTTTGATCGGGGCTTTCTGAAAGTGCGCACCCGGTCTCAGCCCTCAGCCCCTGCTGCGCCCCCACGCCATGAAAATCCGGTACTTCCCAGACACCGACACCATCTACATTGAGCTGGCCGATCGTGTGAGCAGCAGCTCTGAGGCAGTGAGCGACAACCTGATCGTCGATTTCGATGAGCAAGGCATGCCGGTGGGCATGACCCTGGAGCACTACTCCCAGATTGGCGATACCAGCACGATCGCAACCATGTTGCCGATCACCCCTGTGCTGCAGCCGGCCTGACGGGAGAAGGGGGCCGGATCCCCCAGCCCTCAGAAGGGCAGCAGCGCCTCCAGCTCAGAATCAAGTGGCGGCTCAGGCTGCTCAGCCTGCCGCTCGATCAGCAGATCAACTCCTTCGGAGAAGGCTGCGCCTACGAGGAGCTCACCGAGGCGGAGGAGCCCCCGGCCTGAGCACTCCTCGCTGAGCCAGTGCCGCAAGCCATCGCTGCTGGCGGAGAAGTGCAGCCGGCGGGCGGCGTGGGCGTGATCCGGATCGCGAGGAGGAGAAAGAAGCGTGGCCATGGCGGAACCAGCGCAGGATCCGATTCCCAGGTGGGGCGGGGTCAAAGACCCAAGGCGGATACTTGCGCCCCACCCGGCCTTAGGCGCCTTGAGGCTGGAATGGCTGCTGGTTGCCCGTCAGCATCCCCCCGGCAGCGGGAAGGCCCTGCAGCACCATCGCCACGTAGAACAGCGCCCAGATGGCTAGAGGTGCTCGCCGTCTTAGCGGTTCGCTGGCGAGGGTGCCACCGTCAATGGTCAGCGCCTCCTGGACGTAGCTCTCCACCTGATCCAGCAGCCGCAACTGAGCGGCCTTAGGGCATGAGGCCACTCTCAGCAGGGGTCAGCCGGCCGTGGCTGGACCTCGGCTTTGCTGACTCTGAGCCAGTCGTCCTGAAGCTCCACAAGCCAGCCAGTTCGCCCCTGCCGGTGCCGCTTGAAGGAAGGCCTGCGACAGGTCGGCCAGCCACTGGGGGCGATCCGGAGCCATTGCAGCGCAGCTGGGAATCCAGGTGACATCTGGGCAGGATCGGACGGTTTTACAAGGGTTCTGACCGGTCTCGTTTGGTACAAAGTCCCAAGCGAAAACCAGGCCCCGACTGCCTCAGAGCCCAGATCTCGCCTGGCTGCTGGAAGCCGCCACCCAGACGCGCCTGGTGATCGAGGAGGAGGCCAAACCGGAGAGCCAGACAGACGGCCAAAGGCACGAACGGCCTACAGCACACCGCTCCGAAGTCAGCAAGTTACCGGGTTGCCGGTTGACAAACGGGGGGGGATATGGCACGGATGCAGGCCAATGTTGCTCTAAGGAGCAAAACACTTTCCAGGCCGTAACCGTTTAGCTCGCCCTGGGTGCTGCTGGCTTGCTGTTAGGGGCACAAAGCGCACCGGCGGTAACCATACCGACAGTGCCGGTTGTGGTGAATGGAAACACCTACAATGTGCCTTATTTCGAAGGCACCTACAACGGCAACATCAGCCGTTTCACCACAGCGGAGATGCCCTGGTGGGGCGATTCCAGCCTCGCCAGCACATTCGCCACGGCCATTGGCAATGATCTCGGGCTACCTTATATCAGTCTGGTTGGGCCTGGATTCGCGTATGGTACTGTTACCCTTTCAGACCCCGACTTCGGCAATCTAACACAAGTCGAAGTATACGATTATAACTTAACCTCTTCTCCTTCTGTATCTGCTGGTGCGAATTATGCTACCGATGGCTTTTACCCATACGCAATAGTCACTCCTCAGTCTCCCGCTCCGGTTCCCGCTCCGCTGCCACTCTTCGGGGCTGCCGCAGCCTTCAGTGCCACCCAACGGCTGAGGTCCATGAGCCGCACGCTGCACCGCAGCACCACGGCAGGCTCCTGAACGCATCACCCTCCGAGGCGCCATGGTGGCAACCCTCAACCCTGCAAAATCTCCACCCCTTCCGAGGCGGAGAAGCGAGCATCAAAGGTGAGCACCGGTAGGGCCTGCAGGCGGCTGGCTCGGGCCAGGATCAGCTGATCCGCGAGGTCGCTGCCGTGGCGAAACTGCCCCAAGGCATCGATCACCGCGTCGATGTCGTCCACCACCACCCCTCGGGTGCGCACCAGCCGCTCCAGCAGGGCATAGCGACTCTCGCGATCCAGCCCATAACCCCGCAGGACCCAGCCCACCTCCGCGAGCACCACATCGGGGATGTACACACCATCGCCGGCAATGGCAGCGAGAAAGGCGCGCTCCGCAATCGGGGTCTGGATCGGATCGTCTCCAATCAGCAGCCGTACCACCACGTTGGTATCGAGGGTGCGCATCAGGGATCAGGGCTGCCCACGGCGGCGGCGATCGCCTGTTCCATCTCCTCCAGGCTCATCACCCGATCCACAGGCGGCCGATGGCGAAACAGGTCTTCAGGCTCATAGCGGCTGGGCACCAGCACCAGCCGACCATGGGCATCGATGCTCGCCTGGAGCCTGGCACCAGCGGCCAGGCCGAGCGCCTCGCGGAGCTGGCGGGGAATGGTGAGCTGGCCCTTGCTGCTGAGGGTGATGGTGGTCATGACTGCATCGTAAGGCAGCCTGCCTTACTGGTGCCGCCAGCCATGCACAAGGGCGGCCGTCAGGCCTTGCCTTGTTTGGGAGCGAAACCTGTCGAGCCAGGGGCTGGTGCGTTTCAGCAGGTCGTTGGTGCCGCCTGCAAGGCAGGAGCAGCATCGCTGAGCACGATCACCTCCTCGGGCTCCGGCATCCTGGCCATGGTGGCTTCCGACAAGAAACGGCGCGCTCCAGCTGCCAGTCCTCCTGCGGCTCAAAGACCAGTTCTTTGACAACTGCGGCAGTGGCAGCCCGAAAGACTGTTGCAGCAAAGCTTCTGGGCTGAAAACTCAGGCCCTGACTAAAACGCCCCCTGCTGGATTCGAACCAGCGACCGGCTGCTTAGAAGGCAGCTGCTCTATCCGGCTGAGCTAAGGGAGCCTTATCCGCCTGCATTTCAGCGGCGAAGCGCGGTTTCGGGTGGACCGAAACCGGTGAACCGAAACCTTGGTAATCATGGCGTAACCACGACGCGCCCCATGCCAACGGGGGACAGATGCCGGGCCTGAGCGAGCCCTGAGCCGCATTGAAGCCCCAGTGTCGCGATCGCGGGGAGCGGTCCACTTCAGAGTCCGGTGGGGTTTGGCGGAGGAGGACTGAGCAGGGGCCGCTTGGGCTCCCATGGAGACATGGCTGAGCCGCTGCCGCAGGACTCTCTCCGTGGGATCCCGTCCGACCACCGGCTTGCTGGAGGCTTGGTGTGGAGGGGTGTCGCTGAGCTCGGCGCCCGAAAGGACCCGAACGGAGCGACGCCGCCTGAATGGGGGGCTTTTGACGGCTGGACCCCATTCCTAAAGGCTTCTGGGCAGCTTGATACCTGGTTGGAGCCGAGGTCTAGCATGGTGGGCCGTGCCATTGACAGCCCATGCCTTCCAGCCGGCTCTCCGATGGGCAACGGGCGGAGATGGTGGAGCGCTTCCGCCAAGGTGTGGCCACGGTGACTTTGGCGGATGCCTATGGATGCAGCCCCAACACGGTGAGCCGGCTGGTGAAAGCGGCCATGGATGGGGCGGAATACGAGCGGTTGAAGCGGCAACGACAGCGCGGGTTCTCCGCCAGCGAGCCTACGGAACCCAGCGAGCCGACGGAACCCCCTGAGCTTGAGGGTGCTCAGCAACTTGAGGACGCCCAGCAAACCGAGCTCGCCACGGCCCAGGCCACGGAGGTTCATGAGGCCGCGGCCGCCGTGGAACCCCCACCTGGCTTGGCGCCCTTGCTGGGCTCGAATTCGCAGGTCTCCGAGCCGCCACAGTCCGAGCAGCCAGCCCTGCCGGGGCTGCTTGAGGCCACCGCCGAGACCCCAGCCGAGACCCCAGCCGATGCCGTCGAGCCGGCTGCAAGCGAGCTGGTGCTCGGAGGCGTTGAGCCTCTGGTCAGCCCGCCTCCGCCGACGGCGTCAGCCCACTTGGCTGCTGACCGTTCCCCAGCCCATCGTTCCCAGGCCAATCAGGAGCTGCAGAGCGAGCGGCTTGAGAATCCCTCCCCAGATCCGCGTCCCAGCGCCGCCCAGCCGCAGGACATGGTGGCGGCAACCCGGTCCTCGCGGGGGCTCGCCTTGGAGGAGCCCCAAGACGCGGAACCCGGGGTGCTGGCTATTGAAGATGCCGATGATTTCAGCGACGACGACCTCGGCGACGACGATTCGGAGTTCAGCGATGAGTCCCTGCCGCTGGACGAGGTGTTCCTGCCGGTGCCGCTGCTGGAGATCGGCGTCGAGGTCAGTCCCGCCGGCGCCCTGGCTTGGGGCTCGGCCTCCCTGCCCAGCAGCGCCTACATGCTGGTGGAAAAGACCGTGGAACTCCAGCCCCAGATGTTGCGGGAGTTACCGGAGTTGAGCCATCTGCCGGAGGAGGAGCAGGAGCGCCAGGCGTTGGTGC
>JBKCTK010000118.1:0-17630 GCA_046319055.1 Synechococcaceae cyanobacterium | reverse complement strand
TCCTCCTGCACCTGGCGCACCGCCTGATCCGCTGCCTTTCCTTGTGTCAGCAAGGCATAAAAGCGTTCCATGAAGGTCTGGCTGGCTTGATCGGGCACCTTCCAGAGCGAGAGAAGGGTGCCGCGGGCGCCGGCCACGGTGAGAGCCCGCTGCAGGCCGAACACCCCTTCGCCCGTGCGTTGCTGGCCAAGCCCCGTTTCGCAGGCGGAGAGCACCACCAGTTGGGTCCCATCAAGCTGCAGGCGGGCGGCTTCCTTGGCGGTGAGGTAGCCATCGTCGAGGGGGGCGCCACCCGAGGCCGCAGGCGCCGCCACTCGACTGGGCAGACGTGCTTGATCGGCTCCAGCCAGCACCAGGCCACTGGCCAGCAGGGGATCACCGCTGGCCTGAGCATCGAAGTAGCCGTGGCTGGCCACATGGATCAGCCGCGGGCCGCGAGCTTGATCCAGCACCGACACCTTGGCTGCGGGTCCTTGCAGCAGGGGTGCCCCCAGGCTGCTCGCCACGGCGGCACCCTCCTTCCTGGCAGCCGGCAGGGCTGGCCAGCCGGGGCTGAGGGGATCGGCGAGCACCAGCGGGCCGCTGGCAGGGGCCTTTTCAGCGGCCACCGGCACCAGGTCGCGGCCGCTGCCGATCGTTTGCAACCTCACCCCCGCCGGCAGGGTCCTGGTGTCACCCGCCAGCAAGACCAAAGCGATGAACGGCACCCGGTGCAGTTCTCCGTCTGGAGCCAGTAGCAGGCGGCGGCGACCGGCCAGAGCCCCTTGCAAGGGGCCGAACACCGCATCGGCCACCCGGCCCCAGCTCGCGGTGGCCTCGGGCTGCTGGTCGCGGGTGTGCTGAAGGGCGGTGGCGATCGGCTGCTCCAATGCCTCGGCGGGGCCGAGATCCACCGCTTGGATCTGGCCGCTCGGCGCCAGCGTGAGTGCCTGGTAGCGGGGACTGCCCCACCGCTTGGCTTCTGGTTGGCGCGGGTCGTAGGGCGTATAGCGCTGGAACTCCACCAGCAGCGCATCGGCCGGCAACCGCTGGGCCACGGCATCGGGCTCCACCAGCCGCGGCTGCAGGGCCGGCAGCAGCCGCACCAGCTCCTGATGCAGCTGCTCGCTTTCGGTTTCGGCCTGCTGGCGCTGGGCGCTCGGCAGCGTGGGGTCGGACAACCACGCCGTCACAACTTTCAGGCGATCGAACACCTGCCGCGCCGAGCCGGTGGCCCGGGCGGCGATGCCCTGGCGGCGTTCAATGTCCTGCAGGGGGGCATGGCGGTTGAGGCGGGTGAACAGGGCCAGCGCAGCCGCTGCATCGCTCTGCTGTGCTTGCGAGAAGGGGAGTTGCCAGCGGTCCCCAAATTCAGCCACGAGCGCAAGTCGGCGCCCCTCAGGCAGCAATGGCAGCTGTCTCTGAAGATAAATCACCTCCGCAATAATGCCTTCCTTGAGAAGAGGCATGGCGGCCTTGAGGTTGGATAGATGTAGATGCTGACGCGCCAGATTGCTCACGCTTTGCGACAAGTTGCGAAGGAATCCTGGATTCTTTCTCGTAAGGCTCCTTAAGATATTAACCGCTTCCTGGGATGCCTCCATGGCCTCCGGGTAGAGTTTTTCTTGGTTCAGGAACTCACCAAGATTGCTCAGAGTACTGGCAAGATCCGGAAAGAAAGCTGGGTTCTCTCTCGCGAGCCTCCGCTGAATCCCAAGGGCCTCACGCAATAATGGCGGGCTACTATTTTGGCGGCCCAATAGGCTGTTTATGGAGGCAAGATTAGTAAGGCTACCGGCAAGGTCAGGCAGGAAAGCCTGGTTATGACTCGCTAACATTCGGTGGATTTTTAGAGCTAGTTCTGTGGTGATTAGCGCTTCCTGAGGACGGACTAATTTTGTATACCGCACGCCTTGGTTGTTGAGTGCCGTGGCCAATTCGCCCATATATCCTGGATTTTTCTTTACAAGCTCTTGAAATATACTGACGGCCTCTTGTGCAGGCGTCAGGGCATCTTGATGGCGACCAAGAGAGCTGTAAAGGGTGCCCTGGTTACTCAAGGAGCTAGCCAGAGCGGGTAGGAAAGCCGGGTTTGTTTTCGCCAGCTCTCGGCTGATTCTGATGGCTTCTTCTGTAGATGCTATCGCCTCTTGCATGCGCCCCAGATCGCCATAGCGGTCCCCCAAGTTGTTCAGGGACAGGGACAGATTTTCCTGGTAGGCCAGGTTGGTCTTTGCCAGTTCACGCAATATCTTGACGGCCTCCAAGGAGAGCGGAAGGGCTTCTGACCATTGGCCAAGATTAGCATAGGTAGAACTGATGCTATCTAGGGCTATGGCCAGATCTGGCAGGGAAGCAGGGTTGCGCTGCGCCAAGTTACGGTAAATTGCAACGGCTTCTTGGGCGGGGGGTAGGGCCTCATTAAGGCGACCAAGATTGGTAAATCCGATGCCCAAGCTGTTCAGGGAGCTGGCCAGATCGTCCAGAAGATCTGGGTTTGTCTTTGCAAGCTCGCGGTAGATCCTGACCGCCTCTTCTGTGGGATTCATCGCCTCCTGGCGAAGGCCCAGTCCGCTAATGATGATGCCAAGGTTGTGTAAAGAACTGGCCAGATCAGGCTTGAAAGCCAGATTTGTTTTCGACAGTTTGCGGCGAATGTTGATGGCTTCTTCAATGGGGGGCAGAGCCTCGTGGTTGCGCCCAAGTTCCTGATATTGAGTGCCAAGGCTATTCAGCGCGTTGGCCAGACCAGGGAGATAGACAGGATTATCTTTGGCCAGATCACGATAGAGCTTTACCGATTCTTGTATGGGGGGCAGAGCCTCTTGGCGACGGCCTAGATTATTAAAGCTTACACCAAGACTATTCAGAGAATTAGCCAGATCGCGCAAATTGGACGGACTGTTCTTCGCCAGCTCGCGGGAGATTCTGACGGCTTCTTCGATGGAGGCAAATGCCTCGTGGCTCCGCCCCAGCTTGGTGTAATCTGCCGCAAGATTATTGAGGGCACCGGAAAGCTCATCCAGGAAGTCTGTGTTAATCTTTGCTAGCACCCGAAGTGTGTTGACGGATTCTTGCCTGAGGGCAAGACCCTCCTGGATTCGGCCCAGTTTGCTATAGCGAGTGGCTAGATTATTCAGCTCGATGGCAAGATCACTTGCCATGGCGGGGTTGATCTTCAACAACTCACGGTAGAGCTGAACGGCTTCTTCTGTCGCGGGCAGTGCCTTCTGTAAAAAACCTAACTCGCTGTACTGAGCACCAAGATTGGAAAGGGATTGGGCCAGATCAGGCCGGGAAGCCGAGTTGCTCTTTGCCAGCTCGCGGCGGATTTTGACGGCTTCTTCTGTGGGGGCCAGTGCCTCCTCACGGCGGCCTAGTTCGCGATAGCGGATGCCTAGACTGTTCAGAGCTTTGGCTAAGGCTGGCAGGATAGACGTGTTCGTTTTCGCGAGTTCGCGGTAGATTTGGACTGATTCTATTGTTGAGACCAAGGCCTCCTGCCGCTGGCCCAGCTTGTTGTAAAGCACGCCAAGGCTATTCAGCGCATTGGCCAGATCGTTCAAATCGGACGGGTTTCTCTTTGCAAACTCGCGGCGAATTTTGACAGCTTCTTCTATGGGCGCCATTGCCTCCTGGCTTCGGTCCAGTGCGCTCAAGCTGATGCCCAGATTGGTCAGGGAAGTGGCCAGATCACTCTGGAAGGCAGGATTGGCTCTTGCCAGGCCACGTCGGATCCTCACCGCTTCTTCATCCTGCGCCAGAGACTCTTGGCGGCGGCCCAGCTCCGTATAACGCACACCCAAGTTGTTTAGGGAACCGGCAAGAAGAGGGAGGACAGTCGGGTTGCTTTTTGCCAGCTGGCGCAGAATTCTCACGGCTTCATCTGTGGGAGCCAGTGCGTCCTGGATGCGGCCAAGTTCGCCTAATCGGCTGCCCAGGTTGCCCAGGAAACGCGCCAGTTCGGGCAGCAATGCCGGGTTGGTCTTCGCCAGCTGGCGCATGATCTTCAGAGCTTCATCTGTGGAGGCCAGGGCCTCCTGGCGGCGGCCCAGCTCGCTCAAGTCGTTGCCAAGGTTGTTCAGTGCTATGGCCAGGAATCGCTGAGCCTCCGGCTGGTTTCTGGCCAGAGGCCTAAGCAATTGAACCGCAGCCTGCTTCGGCGCCAGCGCCGCCTGTCTCTGCCCCACCACGCTAAGGAAGTGGCCGAGGTTGATCAGCGCCCTGGCCCTGAACAGTACCGGTGCGCCTGGATGGCCCTCCAGCCAAGACCACACCTGCTTCTGCAGCCGCAATGCCTCGGCCCCATTTCCTGCAGCGGCAGCGGCTTTAGCTGCATCAAACCAGCCCTGCACCTCCGCCGGGATCTCTGCATTGGCCTGAGCGAACAGAACCGCCTCGGGGGGCCGGATGGCGGCGGGCAGCATGGCCAGCGCCCCGACTGGCCATGCCACCAGAAGCACCAGAGGAGCTCCCAAGAGGCTGACAGCGCTGCGGTGGGAGCAACGGCGGGGCATGGGACTACTTCAGTGTGTTGGCATTGTGACCAGGGTAAACGAACTCTCAACATTCGGCCACCCTCACTCCTGGCATTCATTCAGCACCGCCTGAATCCCCTCCAGAGCAATGCGGAAATCGGTGGCCTGCAGCAGGGTCAATAAGGCCTTGGAACCCCTCAGCTTACTGCCCGAAAAGCGTTGAGGTCGTCCGAGCCTTGAAAGTCGAGCAGGGCCTCAAGGCGGGGGCGGGCCAGGGCACTGAACTGCGCCGACCTATTCGGGGAAAAGCTGACGCAAGGTGTTGTCCAGCTCTCTAAGCCTAAAGATCTTCCTGTAGGCCACGCTCTGGCTGAAATCCTCCAGGGTGATGCCTCCCATGGCGCAGATCTCCGGGATGGGGCAAGACGTGAAGCGAGCTAACAGGGTAGCGACGGTGGCATCGGCGATCCCCCCCGTGTCAACAAACAAGTCCACGCGATTTGAGCGATCCACCAGGGGGCCCAACCGATCACCATGAGACCGACCGACGACGCAAGCGTTCGAGACGCTGTCCGCCAACGGATGAGCCCGCCAAACCGCGAGAGCGTGACGGAGATTGCCCGGGACACCGGGATTGCAGCCCCAACCCTGTACAGCTGGCGCAGCCAGTGGCAAAAGAAGGGGCTGCTGGTGCCTGCGACATCACGGCCGCCAGAGCAGTGGTCACCGGCCGACAAGCTGGCGACGGTGATCCAGACCGTTGGGTTGAGCGGGATCGAGCTGGGAAGCTTCTGCCGCGAATGTGGTCTGGATCCGAAACAGGTTGCGCGCGGGCGGCAAGCAGCAGCGGAGGCCCCAGCCATCACGCAAGGTGTCGCCAGTCGTTTTTGTCCATGCGGGGGCTTGAGGCGTTGAGCAATGAAGGCGTCGATCTCGCAAGGCTGTCAAGGCTGAAAAGAGAACAACGCCACCGGATCCTGGGCACAAGCCAGGGGAGCTGGTGGTCTTGCTGGATCAGCACCTTGCTCAGGATCGTCAGGCTGCTGGCTGGCTGCAAGAAGCTGGCGATGGCCACCAAGTTTTTTCCGCATCCCGGCGCCAGCAGCGTCGCCGTTGGGGAGATGCCCAGCCCTAAGACTTCGCTCCGTAGCTTATGGTCCTCACTGGGCCGCAGCCGCCAGGAGTGGTCCTGGAGCCACTCCTGGGCGTCGTGGTTGCCGATGGTGTGATGGCGAATCCTGTAGCGCTGCATGGCTGCGATCGCTCTCGCTTGCTTGTGCCCCTAGCATGAATCATCCGCCTCGCTGAACATCGCAGTCCTGCCGTCAACACTCCAGCTGCCGCACCACCTTGTGGGGAGCGAGCCGCTGGGGGCGCAGCCGTCGTTCGGGGCGGACAGCCTGGTGCTGTTTCTGATCATCCTGGCCCGCTATTTCCTGGCCGCCGGTTGCGGCTGGTTCCTGTTCCGCGCCTGCCAGCGTCGCCCCAAATCCACGGCGTCGCCGCTGCATGATCGGCGATTGCGCGACGGAATCTTGCACGCCGGAATCTTGCACGACATTCGCCTGTCGGTGCTCTCGGCGGCGGTGTTTGCCGTGGCCGCCGCGGCGGTGCTGTGGTTGCAGAGCCATGGTTATACCCGCCTGTACGCCGGGGCCGATCCCAGCACCTGGTGGTATCTGGTGGTGAGTTATCTCACGGTGCTGATCCTACAGGATGCGATGTTCTACGCCACCCATCGCCTCTTCCATCACCCGGCGTTGTACGCCGCCTTCCATCGCGGCCACCACCGCTCCCGCCGGCCCACTCCCTGGACCTCCTTCGCCTTCGATCCACCGGAAGCCATGGTGCAGGCCCTGGTTCTGGTGGGGATTGTGATGCTGGTCCCCCTGCACCTAATCACCCTGCTGGCCGTGCTGAGCACGATGACCGTGTGGGCGATCGTGAATCACTTCGATGTGGCGTGTCTGCCAAGCCGGTTTCCCCACCACCTGCTGGGGCGCTGGGTGATCGGACCGGCGCACCATTCCCTGCACCACCGCCGGCCATCGCTGCACTTCGGCCTCTATTTCACCATTTGGGACCGGGCCTTCGGCACGCAAGACGGCGCCTACGCCGCGGGAATGCGCCTCGCAGCCGGATTGCCCCCAACGGTCGCAGCGCCAGCACGACTGAGCTGATCGGCAGTGCCGGGCGATCAGCGCACCCCGGTCCAGAGGGGTGTTGAACAGCGAGGGCCGCTCCCAGGATCAGGGGGACGCTTTGCGATTGCTGCGCCAGTCAGCCGTGCTCTCGGCCGCTCCCATGATCAAGCAGGCTCCACTTAGAATGAGCCGAGCAAAATCTGCCGATTTGATCAATCCTGCCCCACCTTCCCCGCTGTGACCGATGGCGACAGTCTGCGGTTCGTGCCGGGGGATGCAGGCTTTGAGCGCCGCAGTGGCCTGGTCGATTCCCTGTTGGCCCGTTGGACCATCGTGGCCGGCACCGGCTCGTGGCTCGATGCCCACCTGCTGGCCCGCCTGGGTCGGGCGTTGGGTTGGCCGAACTTACGCGGCTGCGGCATCAACGAACAGGAGGTTTTGCAGCTCGTGGAGGCCGAAGACGGCGATAGGCCTCTGCTGCTGATCCTGATCGATTCGATCGCCGCTGACCGCGGCTGTGACCTGATCTTCCGCGTGCGACGACAACGGCCGGACGTGCAGATCCTGTTGCTGGTGCAGCACGATCGCGGCGATGGGCTGGAGGCGCTCCGCGACGCCAGCTCCATGGCGATCGTGCATGTGGAGAGCTTCGGCAGCGGCACCACGATCAAGGCGCTGCAGGCGCTGCGCTGTGGCACCCCCTTCCTCGATCCGCGACTGCGCAAGCGGCTCGACCAGCAGGCCCCCTGCCGGCTCACCGGTCGTGAGCGGCAGACCCTCGAGGGCCTGGCCCGCGGCGGCAGCAACCGCTCGATCGCCGCGGCTCTGAGCATCGCGCCGGCCACGGTGCGCGACTACGTGAGCAGCCTCTGCAGGAAGCTGGCGGCGGCAAATCGCACCGAGGTGGTGAGCCGGGCGATCGCGATGGGTTTGCTCGAACCCTGAGGGGGGGGGGAAACACCCCCTACATTTGTAGGGTTGGCGGGGGTGGCTAAGGCAACCACAGTAATAGGCAGTTCCAGCTCCACTGGGAGCGCCGCATGCCTTCCTCCAGCAGCATCCAGCTCGTCAACGACGCCAACAGCACCGCCTACGCGTTTCTGGTGGAGGACGGCTCCATCTGGCAGTGCCAGTGGAACAGTGAGGCCCAGCGCTGGGACAAGGGCACGATCGTGCCGGGGGCCTTCGGTGGCGAGAAGCTGCAGGCACTGCTGCTGCCGGAGTTCTGGACCACGGCCAACAACGGCGGCACCACGGGGACGGCCTGGGATCCAGCCATCGTGCTGGCCTATCGGGTGGGGCAGGGATCGGGGGCCGAGATTCAGGCCAGCTTCGGGCGCTGGGATGCCCAGGGGCAGCTGGGCTGGTCGGCGCCGGTGCGGCTGACCGATGATCAGAGCAGTGATCGGCATTTCGCCCTCAGCGCTGGGGACAACCACACCCTCAACCTTGTGGTGGAGAAGCAGGTGGGGGCGGCACCGGCCAACGCCGTGCTGGATGGGCTAGCGAACGCGGCGGCCAGCGATCCGGCTTCCCTGCGCCAGCAGCTGATCGCAGCCACCCAGGGCAGCCAACCGGACAGCGATCTGTATGTGAATCGCTACCGGGTGGACAGCACGGGCTCGCAGTTGGAGCAGCTGGTGTCCACCAATGTGCCGGGTGGGCAATGGCAGGCGATCACCAATGAAGCGAATCCCCTCAAGCCCGCCTCCACGCCACCGCAGTTCAGCCAGCCGGCTGTGTCGCTGTCGGGCAATACGCAGCTGCTGCGCTCGTTGCTCTATCCAGCTCAGCAGCCCTTGGCCCAGGCCGCCTTGGTCGCCCCAGCAAGTGCAGAACAACAAGCCTCGGCAGGCAGCGGCGTTGCAACTCTGGGGAGTGCAGATCCGGCGCCGCGGGGATCCTCATTCTCCGCCGCCTGGGCGCCCTCCTTCTTGCGCTTCGATGTCACAGGCAAGTTCGGAGCGCTGGATCTAGGCCTGAAAGGCCAGAACATCTTTCGCTGGTTTTATGAGGTTGGACGTCCGAACAGAATCGAATGGAGACCCAGACGAGAGATCCTTACAGCAGAACAGATTGTAGGTGGGAACGAGAATTTAAATGGTTTGCAATTGTTGTTTCAAGTTAGAACTCGTGAGTTCCAGGATCTGAGTCAAGCGGTGAACGTGGCAACGCAGGAACAAATTTGGAATGGGGCGACACGTGCTCTCAACTCAAACCGTTCAAACTACACTCTTCTATACGCGAGGCCCTATGCCTCCGTTGCTTCGTCCTGGAATCTTAGGCTTCAAGGAGGGATGGGCGCAGCGCAGGGTGGGAACAGCAACTTGAAATCCGTAAGCTTTGCCAAATTCATCATCGGCAGAGGCACGGATACAAGACAAGTTAAGCGCGGCTCAGCGCAATTCGAGAAAGTCTACATAAGCGCCTATGTCGAACAACACAGAAGGCGACTAGAGTCATTTCAAGGCTATGGAACTGTGGAGGATCTCCTCAGAGCCAGAGACAGATACGTGCAGAATGGGTCCGGGCTGTTCATCTCCAAGACTTGGAATCTTGGGCTTGGTGGCACTATTTCCTCCAATTATGACTATGGTAGCA
Source organism: Synechococcaceae cyanobacterium (assembly GCA_046319055.1). Taxonomy (GTDB): domain Bacteria; phylum Cyanobacteriota; class Cyanobacteriia; order PCC-6307; family Cyanobiaceae; genus Cyanobium. The sequence goes on along the minus strand of JBKCTK010000118.1, from coordinate 8,428 downwards.
CGGACAGATCGCAACTCAAATCCCTGGCCACCAAGGAGGCTGTGAGCATAGATTACCTGCATCGAAGCAGAAGCATTAATGGCAACTGGCAGGGTGAAAGGGTCGTCAATTTTTCAAGCGGCTTCTACTGGCAGCAAACGTTTACCAACCCCGACGGATCGCTGCCCGCCTATGCGGGCTACAGCGGGCTTGCTGCGGGTGTGGTAGCCGCCGGCCTCAATGGCTGGGGGTTGTCTTCGGGATACAAGAACCCGAACGGCGCAGACAACCAGATCAGCAATACCACCTACCAGAAAACGGCTGGGGCCTTGGTGGCGCTCAGCGGCCTTGCCACTGCCGCCGCAGTCCCCCTGTCCCTGGCCCTGGGGAACAGCTCCCAGCCGCTGCAGACCAGGTACACCCGCGGCATCCAGGCCCAGGCCCGTCTTTCGGTCAGCAAGCTGTACCGCGGCATCTCCGGCTTTGATCTGAATCTTGCCGACCGCTTCTACAGCCAAGACGCCTATGAACACATCGGAACCGACGGTTCATTCTTCAACAAGATCGTCGATCAGATATATTTTGATGCCGGCATTCGCCTCATCGGTGATGCGCGCATCCCACTGCTGACTTATTATAAAGACATCGTCTTCCGCGAGGACGCGGCGGCCCAGTCAGCCAGCGGCACGTCCCAGGGCAGCACACCGCCGAGCGGCCTGTCGCTCGACCTGGATTTCACAGCGGATGGCGCCTATCCGCTCGCCTATCTGCCCGCGAGCGGCAGCCCTCTGTTCGCCGGCCCGCCGCTGATCTCGCCGGAGGACGCCCGCACCTTCCTGCTCGGCGATGCGGACGTCGCCGCCCTGCGGTTGCTGACACTCCGCTCAGCGGCGGCCATCAACACCAGCGCGGGGTCGCTGCAGATCCAGGTGGACAACCCAGGCGCGGGCCTCAACCCCGGCCAGTATCAAGGCATCCGCATCCTCGGGGTGCCGCTGTTGGCCGGGGGCTACGCCACGGTCGATGTCACGGTGAATGGACAGGGTCAGGTCAGTGGCTTGGCCAATCTGCAGGGTGCCGAGTATCTGTCCCTGCCCGAGAAGAACCCCCTGAGCGGCGCGTTCTATCTGCCCCTGGATCTGTTCCAGATCGATCTGCTGCTGGGGCATTCGATCGCGTCAGCCTCGGCCTTGTCAGCGGGCACGCCCACATTCAGCGCACCGATCTTCTCCCTGGCGGCCTCCAGCAACGGCAGCACAGGGCTGACAACGCAGCGCCTGGCGTCGTTTGATCGTGTCGCTGTGGTCTTCGGCGGCGCCGGCTACCCACGGCTCAGGGCCTCCCAGAGCGGTGATCCCTTGACAGCCGATCAGCCGGCAACCAATGACAATGCTCCTTATACCTACACCGGCATTCCGGTGAGCCTGTGGCGGGATCAGTCCGCCGTCAGCCTGCTAGGGCACGATGCCGCCCACCCGGCCACCGCCACCGTGCATCTGGCCGGTGGCAGCATCCGCCGCATCGACCTCGACCAGCCCCTCTACATCCCAACGGAGGCGGCAGCTGGCGATGGCGTCTATAGCCTCGGCCTCGTTCTTCCGGCCGGCATCAACCCAGAGATCGCCGCCAGCTTGAGCCTGACACCCAGCAGCGTTGCGCTCAACAATCTGGTGGAGGAAAGCGACTTCTCGGCCGAGCCCGGTGCGGTGGACACCGGGGTCTACCTCGCCGACAGCCAGGCGAATCAGCTGGCCCTCGTCTCCAGTGATGGCTACAAGCGCCTGCAGAACCGGGTGGCCTACACCTCCCTTGATGCCAAGGGCAAGCCCTTCACGGTCTATCTCAACACCAACAGCCTCGATCGGGCCTATGCCTCCGCCTCCGATCTCAGCAATGAGCAAATCGTGAATGGCACGGCACCGGAATTCAGCTTTGCCAGCCATCCCACCTCGATCAGCATCGCCGGCGCCCCAAACGACCTGCTCAGGGGCGACACGCTGGTGGTTTGGGTGGAGGCCGGCAACCCATTGATCCCCTACAGCAGCGAAAACGGCAACAACAATTATCAGAACTATCTCACGGCCGCCTATGGGAACCAGGTGCTCAACTACCGGGTGGCCCTCAACGGCAGCGCCACCAACTGGCAGGTGCCCACAGGCGAGCTTTACCGCCCGCAGAACGCGATCATCTCCGATCTACAGCTGTTCAACGTTCCCGACCCCCGCACCGGGGCTGAACGCACGCTGCTGTCCTGGGCCGAGATCTCCATCGATGCGATCAAGGGCCTGCGCAGTGAATTCGGTTCCGGCCTCTCCCTGCCCGCCACGATCAAGGCCACCTGGATCAATGCCAACCCCGAGAGCGGCACGATCGCCTGGTCCGACATCACCGAAGCGGTGGTCTCCATCCCCTGGGACCCCGAAACCAGTGTGGGCATGGGCATCGCCGACCTCAGCATCGCCTCCCAGACCATCAAGCTCAGGGATGGCACGGTGCTGCAGACGCCGCTGATCAGCTGGAGCCAGTCGGTCCGCACGCCTTACCAGCAGGCGGTGCTTCAGGATCAGCCCACGCTCTACCTGCCGATGGCGGGGCTGACCGCAGGGGTGAACAGCCTCAACCGCGGCACCGCCAGCCCCAGCCTTTCCACCACTGAGGCCTCCAGCCGCGGGCTCGATTTCAACGTGCCCGGCGCCCTGGCCGTGGAGCAAACCACGGCCGTGCGCAATCTGGATGGCACCGGTGTGCTCAGCACCGATCTGGGCAGCTTCAACCAGATCGTTGTCGACCTGATCAGCCAGATCCCGATCGACGAGTTGCCCCAGCCGCCGACGCCGGATCCCGCCGATCCGCCGCAGCCTTCGCTGCCTTATGCGATCGAGTGCTGGGTGCAGCTGCAGCCCGGATCCAATCCCAACGGTGCCGGCCTCGTGGCCTTCGGGCAACCCTCCGCAGCCTCCGTCGGTTCAGCCACGCTGCCGCAGGGCTGGTTGCTGCAGAGCTCCTTCCAGGTGCAGCGCCTCAGCTATGGCGATGCCGCCGCCCTGGGCCTGATCGAGGCGGTTCCCGCCGGCCAGGAGGATGGCCTCTACGGCTGGACTTGGAGCCTGCTGGCCGATGGCGCCAACACCACCGCCATGGGCGGGAACGGTGGCAGAAACCTCTATGCCAATGCCCTCACCCTGGGCAATCTCGGGGCGGGCGCCAAGATCGATGGCGTCGATGCCTTCCTCGCCAATTACGGCCTCACGGCGGCGCAGTTGCCCGGTCTGGACAACACCCTGGTCAACACCATGGCGATGGTGCCCACCAGTTCGCTGCTACTGGATCAGTTCATCGATCCCGCGACGCAGCAGCCCACCGCCCAGCTCAATGAGCTGGCCTTCGATCCGGCCACCAGCCTGCTGAACCAGGGCTTCGTCAGCGCCGAAACCGCCGCCGCCAACGCCAACCTCAGCACGATGCTGAACCGCCTCTGGCAGTACCAGGAGGCAACCGGCACTCCCAAGATTGTCTTTGGCCTGGACCCCACGCCGGCGCAAGAGCAGGCTACCGCCAACCTCGATCCATCAGGCCTCGAACCGTCAAGCCCCGATCCGTACAGCCCCGAGGATTATGCCGGCTATGCCCTCGGTTTTGCCCTCTGGGGCGGACCGAGCCTCACCGTCAACGGCAGCGGCCAGATCAGTTTTGATGTCAGCAAAGACCTCACGATCACGGCCCCTGCCGGCAGCGATCAACGCGATGGCGCCTGGCACTACGTGGCGGTCAGCTATGCCCCTTCCTACACCGACTACACCGTCGATGGCAGCACCATCCAGGTGCCTAATGACCACGGCACCGCCTACCTGTTCATCGATGGCCAACTCGCTGCTTCCGCCCAGGTCAGCAACCCTTATCTGCCTTTCAACCCCAATGGGCAGGCGCTGCTGTTAACCAACAACGCCGGCGGCGCCATCGACCATGTGGCGATCTACAACGCAGCCATCAATGCCCTCGATCCCAACCCGGCGCCCAATGGTCTGTGGCCCAAGCTCACGGCCACGGACGCCCTGGCCGAGCTGGAAGCCCTCGGTCTCCCGTCCCTGGCCGGCGCCCCCGACCCCGGTGTGATCCCCGGGGCGGTCACCAGCCACTGGCTGGCCCGCCAGGTCAACCCCGCCGCCGCCCTGCAGGCCACCTACAGCAGCAGCTACCGGCCCGACGCCAGCGGCTCCGGCTGGGCCTGGTCTGAGGCCAGCGGTCTCGATCCCGTCATGGCCACGGTTCCGACCGAGCCCAGCGCCAGCCGGGCCGGATCGCCGGCCGACGCTTGGACCCTGAGCCTCAGCTCCAGCGACTGGGCCTTGCTGCAGTCCAGTGCCAGCACCAGCAGGGGCTTCAACCCCAGCGGCCAGGACCTCGCCAGCGTCAGCGTCATCCTCAGCGACAGCGCCACCGGCAGCAGCACCACGCTGCAGCTGTCGGCCGAGCAGGTGCTGGTGGGCCACCAGACGATTGCCACGCTGCAGCCCCGATCCACCGCTCCGGCCAGTCGCCTCGATCCCGCCGGGCCGCAGCTCTACTACAGCGTGCTGAACGCCGCGCCGGCCCTCACCCTGCTGATCCCCAGATCAGAACTCAGCGCCCCCGCCACCACGACCGCCAAGATCGAGCTCAGCTTCCGCAGCCAGGACACGGCCCGTCCAGACAACGTCGTTGTCAGCACGGTGACCCCGATCGCCTTCCGGGAGCTGGCTTTAGCCAGTGATTTCACCAGCAGCGGCTTCGTGGCCGGCGGCCTACTGGAACAGCTGCGCAACGCCCAGCAGGCGCTGGCCACCGCCGCGGTGCTGGAACGTGCACCCCTGCAACTGAAATATATCGATAGCGGCCTCAAGTTCAGCAGCGAGGCCAGCGCCGCCGCCGCCAACGATCCGGCCGCCTCCGTGCCGTCCCAGAGCTTCGGGGCCGCCCAGGTGGCCGGCACCTACCGGCTTGCCGGCGATCCGGCGGCGCTGGAGCGCGGCTGGATCGCCATCGCCCAGACCATAAGCGCTGATGCGGCTACCAATCTCGCCGGGCGGGTTTGGATCAACTACACCGGCCAGCGCCCTGTGACGCCAGCAGCCCCGGGCAATCCGGTGGTTCCGGTGCAGCAGGCACCGATCACCTGGCTCAATGCCCTCTCCACTTCCAACTTCGATCCGGAGACCCCCAACCTGCCGCTGCTCAACGACGGCAAGTACCCCAGCGGTAGCGGCGGCCTGCTGATCAAGGCCGATGAAACCCTGGGCATTGATGCCAATCTTGGCCAGGTGATGCTCAACGCCGATCTCGATGGCGATGGCCATGATGAGCTGATCATCGCGGCCCCAAATGCCGCTGGCGGAGGCCGCGTTTACATCATTTCCGGCGCCTGGATTGCCAGCAATCTCAACACCAATCCGCTGACATTGGATCTCGCCAACCCCACAGCCTACGGGCCTGGCGTGGTCACCATCCTGCAACCAGGGGCCAGCAGCAGCAATCCCAGCAATCCCACCAAATCCGATCGGGTCAGCTTCGCCAACTTCGGTGCGGCGCTGGCCGTGGACCCCTCCACCAACAAGCTCTGGATCGGCGCGCCGCAGTACGTGCGCGAGCTGCCCAGGTTGGCGGATCAAACCGAGCTGGAGGCGCTGGTCAGCATCGGGGCACTCTACAGGTTCGATGTCCGGCAGACGGGCGGCAGCACCAGCCTCACGCTCACCCCCGTGCTGCTCGGCGCTGCCGGCGAACTGATCACGCCCGGCTCCGACGGCTCGGAGACCCGCAGCTACTGGGGCAGCCAACTCGGCAGCGCCATCGCCATCAGCGGCCAGGGCCAGCTGGCGGTCTCGGCGCCGGGCGCGCCGGCGGCCCAGGAGTTCTACGGCACCGATGAGCTGATCCAGCAGGCGATTTCCGGCAAGAGCGATGCCTCCAAGCGCGAAACCTGGGGGTCGCTCTGGGCGGCAAATTTTGCCAGCAAACCCAGCGACCCCGCAACGATCAGCAAGCTCTCGGGCATGGACCGCAAGCAGCTGACGAACGTCGCCGGCAGCAACTGGAAGCCGGGGTCCGACAACGTCAAGCGGCTGCGCGATTTCATCGAGGCCAACCCCAAGATCAACATTGCCCAGCCCACCCTGCTCTACAACCAGGCCCTGCAGAGCGATGCCGTTGGCGCGGTGTTCGTGGTCGACCAGGCCGAGAGCCTGGCGGCGCTGGCCGCCGACCAGGCGCTGCCGCCGCAACTCTGGCCAGAGGACATCGCCTCGCTCGGTGGGGCCACCTTCTACGGCAGCAACGTCGTCAACACTCTGGGAGCCACCGGCTTTGGCTCGAGCCTGGCCTTCGCCGATCTGGCCAACCTCAACAGCGCCCAGCTGCTGATCGGTGCCGCCAGCACCGGCGGCAGCGGCGCGGTGCTGGCGATCGATCCCACGCCCTATCTCGCCGGAGCCCCAGACGTTGCCATCCCCGCGCAGCCGAATAGCTACTTGGCCTACCAGGCGGCCTTCCTGAATCTGCTCGGTGCCAATGATCTCGATCAATTCGGCCGGCGCATCGTCAGTCTCGGCGATGTCAACCAGGATGGCTATGAGGATGCCCTGATCACCGCGCCCAACAGCCGCGATGGGGCCGGCTCCGGTTATGTGGTGTTTGGCTCCGACCAATGGCTGCTGGAGACCAGCAATCCCGCCCAGCTGATCGGCTCGGTCGCGCCAGGGTCGATCGGCACCCTGCAGGGGCCGAACGGCCCCCTGCAGGCCCCGATCCTCGAGGAGATCGGTTACGGACCGGATGGCCAGGCCGGAGCCGGAAGCTATGGCAAGGCCGATCTCAACGGCGATGGCATCGATGAGGTGCTGATGGGCTCCGGCGGCAATGGCAGCGCCTATCTCACCTGGGGCAAACCCTATCTCTCCGCCATCGATAACCTGGCGCTCGAGAAACTCTCCAGTTCCAATGGCTTCCTGTTGGAGGGCCTGGCCAGCACAACGCAGGGCAGCTTGCGCTCCGTCGGCGATTTCAATGCCGATGGCTATGACGATTTCATCTCTATCCAGCCTGGTCCGGCGCTAACGACGGTGCGGTTGCAGCTCGGGGCCGCCAGCCAGGAACTGCTGTCCAGCTATCCCTATAATTTCTACAGCTTCACGATCAGCAACGCTACCGAAGTTATTCCGATCGGCGATTGCAATGGCGACGGCTACGCTGACATTGCCCTGTTCATCGACAAGACCTACAACACGGACAGCCAGGGAGCCGGCAGCAGCACCGGCATCCTCTATGGCCGCGGCAGCGAGAAGCTGCCGCTCGGCAGTGGCTTCGGGTTCCTCGCACCCGAGGGAGCGCCGCTGCCCGAGCGCAACGTGGTGGGTGGCCTCACCGATGCCGCTCCGGCCTTCCTCACGGTGGGCACCACCATCTACACCGCCGTCAAGGGCGTCGGCAACACCGACAGCGTCTGGTTCACCCAGAGCCGTGATGGCGGCAGCAGCTGGGACAACTGGGCCAATCTCAGCGACCTGCAGAACGGTCTGCGCACCGCCAGCGGCCACGGGCCCGCCCTGGCCTGGCACAACGGTCGCCTGGTGCTGGGCCTGCTCGATGCCCAGGGACAGGTCAGCCTCAGCAGCTGGGATCCCACCAGCGCCGACCTCAGCCAGTGGACGGCACCGACCCAACCGACCATCGACGGCCAACCGATCCGCTCCAGTCAGACCCCGCAACTGATCTCGGGCGGACTCGACCTGGCTCTGGTGTGGGTGGATGCCGATGGGCTCCTGCAGACCAGCTATTCCACCGATGCCCTCGGCGGTGGCGACTGGCTGCCGCCCACCACCCTGGAGGAGCGCCTCGCCGACGGCAGCTCGGCCCCGATTCGCTCGCTCACCGCTCCGTCGCTCACCCCGCTCGACACGGGCATGGGCATGGTGGCCATGGCCATCGGCGCGAACGACGGCAGCGGCAGCCGCATCCGGGTGCTGACCAGCACCGCCAGCAGCCTGAGCTGGAGCGAGGCCTCCAGCTTCGAGGCCACGGCGGAGGCCCTGGCGACGGGCCCCAGCCTTGCCCTCACGGACACGGGGCTGGCGCTCACGTACGGCACCGCCAACCAGGGGGTGCTGCTGCAGCGCCTCGATCTACTCAACCTCGATGGCAGCTCCCGCAACACCGCCGCATCCGCGGAGCAGCTGATCCAGCAGACCTGGCAGGCCACCACCCTCAACGGCCTGAGCTCGGCCGTCGGCACCGTGCCGTTGCTGGTCAACGGCACCCTGCTGCTCGGCAACGTGCGCGCCGACGCCGCCCAGAACACCCAGATCTGGCTCAATGCCATCGCCGCTCCTGAGCAGCCCGACAGCAGCATCTGGATCGACACCACCTTGCAGCTGCCCGATGGCAACGGCGGCTGGCTGGTTCGGCAGCAGGCCGGCAG
>JBKCTK010000117.1:0-3979 GCA_046319055.1 Synechococcaceae cyanobacterium | reverse complement strand
AAGGCCGTGTTCAAGTCGATCCAGCGCTCCATCAAGGAAGGCAGCAAGTTGGATTCCAGCGTCGCCGACACGGTGGCCCAGGCGATGAAGGACTGGGCCACCTCCCGCGGCGCTCTCTACTACGCCCACGTCTTCTATCCGCTCACCAACCTCACCGCCGAGAAGCACGACGGCTTTATCGCACCCCAGGGTGATGGCAGCGTGATCAGCGAATTCACCGGCAAGCTGCTGGTGCAGGGGGAACCGGATGGTTCCTCCTTCCCCAATGGTGGCATTCGCTCCACTTTCGAGGCCCGTGGTTACACGGCCTGGGATGTGACGAGTCCCGCCTACTTGATGGAAACGCCGAATGGCATCACCCTCTGCATTCCCACCGTATTTGTGAGCTGGACCGGTGAAGCGCTCGACCATAAGACGCCGTTGCTGCGCTCCAACGCCTCCCTCAATCGCCAGGCCCAGCGGTTGTTGCGCCTGTTGGGCGAGACCGAGATCGCGCCGGTGAACTCCAGCTGCGGGGCGGAGCAGGAGTACTTCCTCGTCGACTCGGCTTTCACCGCTCTGCGCTCGGATCTGCAGTTGGCCGGCCGCACCCTGTTCGGTGCGCCGCCGGCCAAGGGACAGCAATTCGATGATCACTACTTCGGAGCGATCCCCGAGCGGGTGCAAGTGTTCATGCAGGATGTGGAGCGCCAGCTCTACAAGCTCGGCATCCCCGCCAAAACCCGCCACAATGAAGTGGCCCCCGGACAATTCGAAATCGCTCCCTTTTTCGAAGCGGCTAATGTGGCCACGGATCATCAGCAGCTGACCATGACGATCCTGAGGAGCACCGCCAAAAAACATGGCTTCACTTGTTTGCTCCACGAGAAACCGTTTGCTGGCGTGAACGGCAGCGGCAAGCATGTCAATTGGTCACTTGGTAATTCAACCCAGGGCAACCTGCTCGACCCCGGTGACACCCCACATCAAAACCTTCAGTTTTTGATGTTCTGCGGTGCGGTGATTCGTGGTGTCCACCTGTATGGACCATTAATGCGTGCCGCCATCGCTACCGCCAGCAATGACCACCGCCTCGGCGCCAACGAGGCACCGCCGGCGATCATCTCGGTTTATCTCGGCAGCCAGTTGGAGGACATCTACAACCAGATCCGTAGCGGACAGCTCACCGGCTCCGCCAGCAAGGCTCTGATGTCGCTCGGCATCGATACCTTGCCTGATCTCAACCGTGATCCGGGCGATCGCAACCGCACCTCGCCGTTCGCCTTTACCGGCAACCGCTTCGAGTTTCGGGCGGTGGGTTCCGGCCAATCCGTGGCGGGGCCATTGGTGGTGTTGAACACGATCCTGGCAGATTCGCTGCAGTGGATCGCCGACCAGTTAGAAGCCCAGCTGCAAGCTGGCGGCTCGCTGGAGGAAGCATCCTTCGCCGTGCTGAAGAACACGATCGAAGCTCATGGTGCCGTGGTGTTCGGTGGCGATGGTTACTCGGCCGAATGGCATCGGATGGCGGTGGAGGAGCGGGGCCTGGAGAATCTGCGCACCAGCGCCGATGCCCTACCGGTGCTGGAGCGACCCCAGGTGCGCGAGCTGTTCGAGCGTCAGGGGGTGTTCAGTTCGGTGGAGCTGGGGAGTCGCTTCGAGGTCTATGCCGAGCAGTACCTGCTGGCGATCGATGTGGAGGCCAAGCTGGTGCTGCGCCTCGCCCGCACCCAGATCTATCCGGCGGCGATGACGTTCCTGCAGCGGATCAGTGCTGCCCTGCGCCAGCAGCAGGAGCTGGGCCTGCAGACCCCCAACAGCATCGCCGCCACCACGGCAGGGCTGGTGCAGCAGCTTGTCGAATCCTGCGACAGCCTGGAGAAAGACCTCCACCAGGCACCCCACGGCGTCCACGCCCACCTGCGCCACTGCGCCGACGTGTTGCTGCCCGAAATGCTGAAGATCCGTGCTGCGGTCGATGGGCTGGAGGCTGTGCTCGACGACGACCTCTGGCCCTTACCCACCTACCAGGAGCTACTGTTCATGCGCTGAGCTGCAGCCCGGCGGGTCTCAAGCCTCCCGAGGTCGGGGCCCGTCAGCGCTGGTCAAGCGGCGCCGCGATCTTGGTAGGGACAGTCGTTGCCCTTCACACCTTGGCCAGGGTGACGCGCTCTGGCTGGTGTTGATACTTGCCGGCCCGGTCTTGATAGGTGGTGTCGCACGGATCTCCCTCGAAGAACAGCAATTGGCAGATCCCTTCACCGGCATAGATGCGGCAGTCGGCGCCGGAGGAGTTGCTGAACTCCAAGGTGAGGTGGCCCTCCCAGCTGGCCTCGGCGGGGGTGGTATTGACGATGATGCCGAGGCGGGCGTAAGTGCTCTTGCCCAGGCAGATCACCGTGATCGTGGCGGGAACCCGCAGGCGCTCCAGGGCCACGCCAAGACCATAGGAGTGGGCCGGCAGAATGAAATAGTCGCCATCGGCATCATGATGCAGCGGCGCTGGTTCCAGGTTGGCAGGATTGAACCGCTTGGGATTCATCACCGTGCCCGGCACATGGCGAAAAATCAGAAATTCCTTAGCCGACAAGCGCAGGTCATAGCCGTAGGAGGAGCAGCCGTAACTGAGAACCGGGGAAAGCCGACGCTCCGGGTCGAGATGGCGCACCAGGTTGGGCTGGAAGGGCGCGATCATGCCGTTTGCGGCCTGTTCGATGATCCAGCGGTCGTTCTTGAGCATCGCGAAGGTCGGCCGGGGGCGGTTCGGTTACGGGGTGCCACGCAGCAGTTGAGTGACCTGGTCGGCCATCGCCAGGAGGGCGGGCGGCACGGCCGGCCCCGTCAGGATGACATCCAGATGGGCGGGCCGCCGGTCCAGGGCGCTGGTGACCTCCCCGGCCGTCAGGTAGCCCAGCTCTACCGCCAGCCCGAGTTCATCGAGCACCAGCAGATCGACGCTGCCCTCCAGCAGTTGTCGGCGGCTGTAGTCCCACACCGCGCGGACGGCTTGGCGTGGATCGGCCGGGTCGTTGACCTCGCCCTCGCTGCCCGGAAGGGTCTCGCCTGTGGCCGCTGTGGCGGCCGCCAGCGGCGGCACCGGCTCCGCCAGGCAGGCGACGGTGGCCGGTCGCAGCCATTGCAGGCGGCCGCAAAGCCAAAGGCTGCCCTCCAGACCCTGATCGACCCCACCCTTGAGGAATTGGCTGATCAGCACCCGACTCCCCAGGCCGGCGGTACGCAGGGCCTGGCTGAACACCGCCGCGAAGCTGCCGCGAAATGGGGCGGTGTGGATTTGCAGCAGCCCCTCCGGCCGAGGCACCAGGTGCCGCACCGGAGATGGCGCCAGCCGCAGCAGTGGTTCCTGGCCCCCGGAGGCCCCAGCCAGCGGGCTCTCCGCCGGGCTCGCGGTGGGGCCGGGTCGACCGTCGGCCTCGTTCCGCTGGGGTTGGCGGGAGTGGAAGAGGCTGACGGTCATGGACAACCGGATCGCGAGGGGTGGAGGGGGCGCCCATGGCAGGGCACTGGAGCGGCGGACGCTTCGCGGCGTCAAGGGGGCGTCGCGGTGGATCGCGTCACAGGACCAGGTCCCTGGGGGGGCAGGGATGGCGGCGGAGGGGCGGGCCCCCTCAACCTGAATGTAGCGGCCATGGGCCAGCTCACAAGCGATCGGACACCATCCCTAGCGCATGCGTCTGTACTATCTGTCAGGCGGGAGGCAGCAGGCAGCAGGCAGCAGGTGACCGGTGACGGGCGTGCCGGAGACCCTTGGATCCTTCTTTGGGAACGACGTTGCTCTGCGCGCCGCGCCGGGGCGGCCCTGGCAGGGTGCGCCGTTGATCAAGCCTCCGCGCCCAGTCGTTGCAGTGCGGCGGCGGCCCGGTTGCCCCGCCCTGACGATCGGGACGCCGCAGCACTGGCGCAAAAGTGTGGATTGCTACAAAGTTGCCGGGGGGGCGATTCGTAGCCTGCAGCACACGATTAGCGGCTATGGTCGGTGCCT
>JBKCTK010000116.1:0-11785 GCA_046319055.1 Synechococcaceae cyanobacterium | reverse complement strand
GCTGCCCCAGAGGCTCACCGCCAGACTGAGGTTGACGCCCAACAGGAACAGCAGGCCGTCCACGGGCTGGAGAGAGGTGCCGGGTTCGACCAACAGCCGCTCTTGCAGCGGCAGCAGCAAGACCTGCAGCCCTGTCAGTAGTGCGGCATACAGGCTGAAACTGAGTGGTGCACGGCGGAAGGCGGTCTTGCCGTCGTGCAAGGCATCGCCGATGTTGAAGCGGTTGCCGCCGCCCGTGGGGCTGGGCTGGCCTGGGCTCATACCCTTCAGGCCGTGGAACGCTCCCGTAGCGGGGGAGGGGGGCAAGCCGGCAGGATCGGGCGACATCAACCTGGCGCCTAGCCGGATGGGCCCAGACTATTGATGATGGGCGGCGTTGGGGAGTCAGCCGCCGCTGAAATGTGTGCTGCATAACCACCCCCCTGCCCTTTGTATCTGCCCGTTGGGGATGTTCAGCCGTCGGTTTCTAGGTGAAACGTCGCCGCGGGCTGGGGCCTCAGGCCGGCTGCGGCCCGCAAGTCGCAGGTTCTTGGCTGGAGAGGGCCGCTGCTTGGGCCGCGAGCTGGGCGAGGGCCTCGTTCATGGCGCTGGGCCCAGGCAGGTCGCCAATCCCTTCCCCGGCACCCACCTGGTCGCTCTGACAATGCTGCTGGTGCGCTTCGATCGAAAGGCCGAACTGGCTGCGGAAGCTGCGGCGTTCGCTGGGAGTTGGGCCGAGCCCAAAGCGTCGGAATAGGCAGCGCAGGTTGGCCTGGGGTTCGACGGCCATGGCGTGAAACAGGCAGCGCACCCGGAACTGAAGCAGGTAGGCGCTCATCGTGCAGCCGTGGAATTGCTTGAACGCGGCCGTGAGGTTGTGGGCATCGAGTTCCAGCAGCTGGCACATGCGCTCCAGGGTGATCTGCTCGTGGATCTGCTGATCCAAGTGGGAGGCGGCCGCCAGCAGGATCTGGGCGCGACCGCTGAGGTTTTCCCAACCCTCCGGCTGCCAGGTTGGCCCCGGGCCGCCCTTCAGGCAGATGCCTGGTCGGCGCTGGGGGGCCGGTGGCCGGCCGCGGCGTCGGGCGGCGCTGGCAGGCCAATGGCCTTTGGCGTGAAGCGATGGGCTGGACATGGTGACCCGGCGTCGGAGTGGAAGGGGGACTCAAGCCGTGGGTTCCCTGGAGCGGGCCTGGCGATCCGCCGGAGCTGCCGGGGCCAGGGAATGGGGGGCGCGGGGAATGCGGAGAACCGTTGGGAGTTAAAGCGGGACGGAAGACATGGCCAGATGTGCTGGAACCGTAGGCAGCCCCTCCCGGCGCCGGTTCAACATTCGACATGTCTTCAGGGTTGGTGGCCGCCGACACCAGCGGGCGCAGCGCGAAGGCCACCACCACGGCCAGGTCACCACCAAGCCCCCGACGGCATCAGCGTCAGCCTCCGCTGCGGCGCCATCCGTGTCGCCATCCGTCGGGCCATCCAGGCACCGGCGCGTCTGTGGGGAGGCCTTGAACACAAGAGCGCCCCGAGACTGCGCCGGTTGATGGGGCCCTCCAGGCCGAGCTCCTGGTTCCGCGATGTGCGGGTCTGCTAACGATCCCGGTGGGAACGGCAGGCCGGCGGGCGGGCGAACGTGTCGCGTCCTGATTCACCACCCAGCTCCGCACGCTCAGCCAAAGACCCCCAAGCGCAGGCTTGCCCTGATGGCATTCACTCCAGGCCGACGGAACCCCGCAAAGACGCACCGCTGTGGTTGTTGGAGCTTGGTTGCTGACCAGGTTGCGTTGGCTTGGATGTCTGAGTTAGGCGCTGACACTGGGGCTCGGCAGCCCGGGAGCCGTGCCGGCCCTGATTCATCACAGCCTGGTGGGGGAGCGCCCACAACGGCGACCATTTCTCCAGCGGGTCGCACCGCGATCCCGGCCGTGGCTCTCCCAGCCACGGCGCACTGCCGCTGTGGCCGCCCCGGGGCCATGCGGCCCTGAAACCGATCGCCGCCTGCCCCGATCGCCGCCTGCCACTCGGGGCAGGCGGCTATCGGGGCGCAAGGCTGAGCCTCGGTTGGAAGCCGGCTAACGGATTTGAACCGATGGCCTTCGCTTTACAAAAGCGCTGCTCTACCGCTGAGCTAAGCCGGCTGGGGGTGGTGTTCAACCATGCGCCAGCCTATCGCCGAGCCAGTTCCCAGAGCAGCAGCTGGGAGCGGTTGCGGCAGCCGGTCTTCAGCAGCAGGTTGGCGATGTGACCTTCGACGGTGCGTGGGCTGAGTACCAGTTCCGCTGCGATGGCCCTGTTGGTCTGGCCTCGGCGGAGAACCGCAAGAACCCGTTCCTCGGCTGGGGTGAGCGGTTGTTGGCAGGGGTTGGCCATGGCGCGAAGTGGCTCTTGCCCAAGCATTCCCAGGGCCGATCCGGGCCCCGCGTCTAGCCGTCGACGGGCTCGCCGATCGCTCCGGCAGGGGTGGGGGCTGACTCGGCTTCAGCCTGGTCTTCGGCGTCGGGCGACGGGGCGGGGCTGGCGTCAGGGGCCTCAGCGGTGCCGGTCGGAGTGGGAGCCGCCAGAGGCTGGGGGCGGGCGCGGCGGATCGGCAGATTGGCCACCAGCGCCGTCACCCGGTCTCCGGTTTCGAGGCTGACATCACCACTTTCGAGATCGATCTCGACGTATCTCTGCACCACCTCGAGAATCTCGCGGCGCATCTGCTCCAGCAGCTCGGGGTTGAGGTCGCTGCGGTCATGGGCGAGGACCAGCTGCAGGCGCTCCCGCGCCATGCTGGCGGAAGGCTTTTGGCGTCCCAGCAGGCGGTTGATGAAATCGAGCAGGGTCATGGCGCTCAGAACAGGCCCGTGGTGCGGCGAAGCTTGTTGATCAGCCGCGCCCGCAGCCCCTGCCGTTGCCGGGAGGGATCGACCAGGGGCACCTCCTCGCCTCGCAGGCGACGGGCCACATTCATGTAGGCCTGTCCCGCCGCGGAGGAGCCGGCATTGAGGGTGAGCGGTTCGCCCCGGTTGGTGGACACGATCACTTGCTCGTCCTCCAGCACCAGGCCCAGCAGCGGCAAGGCCAGGATGTCGGTCACGTCATCGACCGCCAGCATCTCCTGAGATGCCATCATCCGCGGACGCACCCGGTTGAGCACGAGTTGCACAGGCTTGACGCCCATGGTGTTGAGCAGGCCGATCACCCGGTCAGCGTCCCGCACCGCGGAAACCTCGGGGGTGGTGATCACGATCGCCTCCTCGGCGGCGGCGGCGGCATTCTTGAAGCCCGCCTCGATCCCCGCCGGGCAGTCGATCAACACGTAGTCCGACACGGCCGCCAGCCGGGCGACGATCGTTGTCATGTCCTCCGGGGTCAGCCATTCGAGCATGCGGGGATTGCCGGCGGGCAGCAGCGAAAGATTGGGCTCCTGCTTATGGCGCACCATCGCCTGCTCCAAACGGCAGGTTTCCGCCAGCACCTCCTGGGCGGTGTACACGATGCGATTTTCCAATCCCAGCAGCAGATCCAGGTTGCGCAGCCCGAAGTCGGCATCCAGGACTGCGGTGCGTTCACCAAGCCGAGCGAGGGCAATGCCCAGATTGGCGGTGAGGGTGGTCTTGCCAACGCCCCCTTTGCCGGAGCAGATCAGAATGATGCGCGCAGAGGACACAACGGCTGACGGGGCCGCGTCAGATTAGGCAGTGGGCATCTCCGAGGGTTGGCTTCGCTGACACTCGCCAGGCTGAGCCAAGCCCACTTGGCGCAAAATGTCCCGACCTGAACCCAGACATCCACGTCGTGCCCGAACCCCAGCACCCCCATCAGCGTCTGATTGTGATGCCGGATGACGGCGCTGACGCGGTGGTGGCGTTGATCGACGCAGCCCGTCAGCAGCTCCTGCTCAAGCAGTTCAAGCTGATGTCCGATCGCGTCGAGCAAGCCCTGCTCAGGGCCCACCAACGGGGGGTTCAGATCCGGGTGATGCTGAATCCCCACACATCCGGCGGCGAACGTTGGAACGATGAGGTCTACAACCGCCTCAAGCAGTGGGGCATCGATGTGGCCTGGACGAGCGAGGCCTTCCCCGTCACCCATGAGAAGTCCATGGTGATCGATGCTGAACAGGCACTGATCGCTACCTTTAACCTGGCGGATAAATACTTCACTGAAACCCGTGATTATGGCGTGATCACCCACAACCCAACTGTGGTGCAACAAGTCATCGCCGGTTTCGAAGCCGACTGGCGGCGGGACTTCTTCCAGCCTGATCTTGAGGTGGGTCTGCTGTGGAGCAGTGCCCATAGCCGTGGACAGATGGCGCGCATCATCGATTCGGCCCAGAACACGCTCTGGATTCAACATCCAAAGTTCGTCGATGCTGTGATCCTCGAAAGGATCATCTGTGCCCGCGATCGCGGCGTGAAGGTTCGAGTGTTGTGCGGAGGCAAGCATGGCATCAGCGACTGGGATATCTACGACACCTTTTCCTCCCTGCGCGTGATGCAGCGTTTTGGTGTCAAGGTGCGCCGTCAAAAGCATCTTAAACTGCACGCGAAGTTGATTCTGGTTGATTCGGCCTATGCCCAGACAGGCTCGATGAATATTGATCGCAGCGCCTTCGATCTCCGGCGTGAACTCGGCATTGAGAGCGATGCCCCTGAGGTGGTGGTTCGCTTGCAGCAGATCTTTACAGCCGACTGGGAGGCGGCCAGCAAATACAACGCCCCTGATCCCCTCGATCCCAGCCTGCACCAGGACGGAGAGCTGCCCCCGGATCCCCATTTCGTCCATGACTGAATCCCCGCTTCCCGTTGGATCGCCCCAACCCACAGCCAAGGCGCCACCCCCGCGCCTGTCCGAGTTGTTTATCGGCATGCTGCAGGTGGCACTGATGGCCTTCGGTGGGGGTCTCTCCGCCTGGAGTCAGCGCATCGTGGTGGAGCAGCGCCGCTGGATGACCGACCAGGAATTCGTGACCGGCCTCACCGTGGCCCGCCTGCTGCCCGGTCCGAATCAGATCAATATGGCGGTCTATGTGGGTGTGTTCTTCCGGGGGCTGCCCGGCGCTTTCGCAGCCCTGTCCGGGATGTTGCTGGTGCCCTTCAGCCTGCTGATGTTGGCGGGGGTGATCTACTTCCAGATTCACATGTTGCCCAGCGTCGATCGGGTTCTGGCGGGTGTGGTGGCCGCCGCCGCCGGCATGGCCCTATCGATGGGCTTCAAGATCTTGGAGGATTATTGGCGTGATCCCGTCGCCGTGCTGCTGGCAGTTGGTTCTTTTGTCGCCATGGATCTCTTTCACGTCAGGATCATGCCGCTGGTGTTGATCGTTGGGCCTCTTGCGATGCTGTGGTACTGGCCCCGCGGCCGCCGTTCGAATCTGTGATGGAGTTCTCGGCGTCATCCTGGGCTCTGGCTTCGCTCAGCTCCGCGGGCTTCGCGGTCAGCGGGGCTGTGCAGTCCACGGCCGCGGCAACCCCCGCCTGCCATCCCCAGCACCTGTCGCACCTCGCGGTGCTCTGGCAGGTGGTCAGCAACTTCCTGGGGCTCTCACTGTTTTCCCTCGGCGGCGGCAACACGCTGCTGAGCGAGTACCACCATTTGGTGGTTGATGAACTGTGCTGGCTCAGCTCCCGCCAGTTCGCCGATCTTTATGCCCTGGCTGAGGCGGCACCTGGCCCCAGTTCGATGATCGTCGGCCTGCTGGGCATGGGGGCGGCCTGGCGCGATGGCCCCTACTGGTCGGTGTTGATGGGGGTGGCGGCCGAGGTCTCGATCCTGCTGCCCTCCACGCTGTTGATGGTGTTGGCCTGCCTGAGCTGGAACCGTCTGCGCCATTCTCCTTGGCGGCAAGCCTTCGAGAAGGCCCTAGGCCCGATCACCCTTGGGATCCTGTTCGCCGTTGGCGTGAAGATCATCCGGGTGTCGGATACGGATCTTGCCGGGTTGATTGCCTCCCTGGTGGTGTGTGTCCTGATGCTGCGCACGCGCCTCTCGCCCCTGTTGTTCATGGCCGTGTGTGGTGTGCTCGGAGCCATCGGACTGCTCAACGCCACGCCCCACAGCTGAAACACCTGACGGGCCAGTCGATGGCGCACCGTTGGGCGCGTCGCTCGTCCTTGGGCCCCGCCAACGCCTCAGCGGCGCCCCTCCGCCAGGGGCCAGGTTGGACTGGCGGGATCGATCTGGATAACCCCATCTACCAAGTGAGCTTGCTCCACCATTCCGGCGGCGGGGGTGTCCTCCGGACCGCGGGCCACCACCTCGGCGATGCGCAGCTGCAGCGGCCGCAGCTGCAGGGCCACGATGCGGGCGCTGCGGTCGCCCCGGCAGCCGGCATGGGCCACGCCCCGCAGGCGCCCCCACACCAGCACATGGCCGGCGGCGCTGATGCGTCCCCCCGGGTTGAGATCCCCCAGGAGCAGCACGGTGCCTTCGCTCTGCAGGTGCTCCCCCGAGCGCAGTGGGCCCTGATGGATGGTCAGACCCCCCGGCTCGGCGGGCTCCGGCAGCCCAAGGGGCGATGGAGCGCTGGGGGGGAAGCACAGCTCCGTTTCGAGGCCGAGGGCCGCGGCGGCCACCAGGGTCTGCCGCTGGAGGCTCGCCACCTGTTGGAGCCGGAGGCCGCGGCTGGCCAGCAGCTGCTGAAGCTCCCGCAGCTGCCGCAGCGGGAGCAGCCAGTCGCCAGCGTCCAGGTTCACGGCCCCCGGCGACACGGCGGTGCCCAGCCCATGCTGGATTTCTTCCAAGAGGGGGGAGGCGGTGGCCTGCGGGGGCAGCACCAACCAGTGGGGTAGCAACGGCGTCGGCGCCGGAATCAGGCGGGCGGCCATCGGGGCGGCGTCGGTCGCCTGAACCTAAGGGGCCTGTCTTTGGGCTGCCAGGCTGAGCCGCAGCGCGGTGGTCACCTCGCGGGGGTGGATCAGCCAGGTCATGTCGAGCGGCGTGGCCAGGGCCTGCACCAGGGTTGAGCGCTGTTCCAGAGCCTGGAGCCTTGCGCCATCCCAGAGGCGCAGTCCGCCGCGGTAGGGGTCGTAGCCGCGGCTGCACCGCTGCTGCAGACCACAGCTCTGTTCGCTGGGCAGGCCTTGGCGATGGCTGAGCCGCTGGGCTTCGGCCAGCAGTTCCAGACGTTGCTCCGGGGTGCACTCACTCACATCGGTGGCCTGCGGCAGGCGCCGATCCAGCAGCTGGGCGCAAAGGTCCGCCAGCGGCGCCGGACCGTCTTCGCGCCAGCGCAGCAGGTGATAGCCGGTGCGCAGGTCGTCGTTGGCGAGATAACTGTCCAGATCCAGCTGGTCGAGGTGCCATAGCCAGCGCGCCATCACGGCATCAGCCTCGACAGCCCTGGGGCCAAGCCTCCGGGCCACGGCAATGACCTGCTGCAACAACCAGTTACAGACGATATTAAGCCTGTGATTGTAGACGGTGCGATACATTAATTGGCGCACCACTAGGTAGTGCTCTGCGGCCATCAGCCCCTTTGGATGGATAGCCACGCTGCCATCCGGGGCCAGGGTGAGGCTAGCCAGCAGTCGCTCCAGATCGAGCACGCCGTACCGGGTGCCGGTGCTGTAACTGTCGCGTAATAAATAGTCAAGACGATCGCAATCGAGCTGGCTGCTCACCAACGCCAGCAGTGCCGGACAGGGATGGCGACCGTGTTCCAGCAGGTCCGCCACCGCGTCGGCCAGGCCCGCTTGGCAGCCCTCCAACGGTTCCCGCAGCCCCTGGTGTTCACGGATCAGTCGCCCCGACCAGGTCTCATGGCGCAGGCCGAACATCTCTTCGCCGCTGTGGCTCAGGGGGGCATGCCCCACATCGTGCAGCAGGGCGGCGGCATAGAGCAGGGGCCGCCACTGGGCTAGATCGGCCGCGAACCGCTCGAGCTGCGTCAGCGCCAGCCGCGCCAGATGCAACACCCCGAGGGAGTGGGTGAAACGGCTGGATTCAGCCCCATGAAAGGTGAGAAATGCGGGTCCCAGCTGGCGAATGCGGCGCAGGCGCTGGAACGGGGGTGTGTCGATCAGGGCGATGGCCAGTGCTTCGGCAGGCTCCTCGCGACAGAGTCGAATCGCGCCGTGGAGCGGGTCGTGGTAGGTGCGATGGTCAGCCAAGGGGGCCCCCTACCGCTGGAGCGTTGCGGATGGCGTTGGCCAGGGCGCTGGTGGCCTGGTGGAGCCAGGTGTCCCCGTCCCCTCCTGGATTGAGGGGCTCCTCTCCCTCCAGGCTGAGGTCGGGCAGGATGCCGTGGTTCTGGATGTCCTGCCCGGCGGGGGTCAGGTAGCGGGCCACGGTGACCGCCAGGCCGCTGCCATCGCTGAGGGGGATCAGGGTCTGGATCAGGCCCTTGCCGAAGCTGCGGCTGCCCACCACCCGGGAGCGATTGGCATCCTGGAGGGCTCCTGCCACGATCTCGCTGGCGCTGGCCGTGCCGCCATTCACCAGGGTGAGCATCGGGCCGCTGTAGAGCTGCCCGGCTCCCGCCTGAGGGCGATCGGCAATCCCGCTGCGGTCCTGGGTCTCCACGATGGGAGCCCCATCGAGGAAGGCGTCGGCCACCGCCAGACCGGCGCTCACCAGGCCGCCGGAGTTGTTGCGCAGATCGAGGATCAGACCCCTCAGGGGCGGCTGGCCATCGCTGTCGCTCAGATCCGCAAGGGCCTGCCGCAGGAGCTGGGGCACCGGCTCACTGAACTGGGTGATGCGCAGATAGCCCAGGTCCCTGTTGGCTGCGTCGAGGCGACGGCTGCGCACGGGCTGCAGGGCAACGGCTTGGCGGCGCAACTGCAGTTCCCTAGGGCGTTGCCCTGGCGGCTGAAGCAGCACCAGCACCTCGCTGTCGGCCACACCCCGCAAGGCGGCGGCGGTGCCCTCCAATCCCAGCTCGCTGGTGGAGCGACCGTTCACGGCCAGCACCTCCCAGCCGGAAGCCACCCCCGCGGCGGCGGCCGGGGAGTCGTCGAGGGGCGCGATCACCACGATCCGTTCACCGCCGTCGCGCAGGCCCAGTTGCAAGCCCACTCCGGTGACCGTGCCACGGGTGTTGGAGCGCAGGCTGGCGAACTCTGCCGGCCGCAGCAGTCGTGTGTAGGGGTCCTCGAGCGGCTGCAGCATCGCCTCGATCGCGGCGTAGGCCTGCCCCGACTGTTGAATCGGTTTCTCCAGGGCCTGTTGGCGCAGCCGCCGCCAGCGCACCGCCTCCAGCTGCTGGGGATCCACGTAGCTCTGGTTCACGAGTCGCCAGGCCTCCACCACCAGCTGCTGGGCGTCGTTGAGGGCAAGGGCCGGCAGGGCAAAGAGCAGCAGCTGCAGCACCAGGGCGAGTCCCCCCAACCAGCAGGGGAGGGAGAGGAGGGCATCCCCGGGGCGGAGCCTCGGCGTTGGCGGATGGCCCTTGCCGTCGCTGCTAGCGGCCAGCGACGGCCGCACGGCGGCCCTGACGGCAGGAGGGATTGGGGCACGACCCTGCTGGAGCTGGCTCCAGGGCCCGTGGGGGGGGGCGGCAGGCGGCTGAGGCCTTGGTAGGCGGTTGGTCTTGGCGCTCACGGAGCGGTCGGGGCGATCGGTAGACTCTCGCAACCCAAACCGCCCGTTGCATGGCGAACTCCTCTCCGACGGCCGGATCCGGCTCCCCGTCGAACCCCGTCTATGACTGGTTCCAGGAGCGTCTGGAAATCCAGGCGATCGCCGACGACATTTCGGCCAAGTATGTGCCACCCCACGTCAACATTTTTTATTGTCTGGGCGGCATCACTCTCACATGCTTCCTGATCCAGTTCGCCACTGGATTTGCGATGACCTTTTATTACAAGCCCACCGTAGCGGAGGCCTATAGCTCTGTTCAGTACCTCATGACGGACGTCAGCTTTGGTTGGCTGATCCGCTCCGTGCATCGCTGGAGCGCCTCGATGATGGTGCTGATGCTGATCCTCCACGTCTTCCGTGTTTATCTCACCGGTGGCTTTAAGCGTCCCCGTGAATTGACCTGGGTTACCGGCGTCACCATGGCTGTCATTACGGTCTCCTTTGGCGTCACTGGCTATTCACTGCCCTGGGATCAGGTTGGATACTGGGCTGTCAAAATCGTAAGTGGTGTTCCTGCAGCTATCCCTGTTGTGGGCGATTTCATGGTTGAACTCCTGCGAGGCGGCGAAAGCGTTGGCCAGCCCACCCTGACGCGCTTCTACAGCCTTCACACTTTTGTCATGCCATGGCTGCTGGCGGTGTTCATGTTGATTCACTTCCTGATGATTCGTAAGCAAGGCATCTCTGGCCCGCTCTGAAGCCCGCTTCTGCTCCTAGTCTTTCCTCACGACCTCCCCCTCGCGATCCTCAGTCATGCACTTCGTCAAGAAGCCTGACCTCACTGATCCCAACCTAAGGGCCAAGTTGGCCAAGGGAATGGGCCACAACTACTACGGAGAACCGGCTTGGCCGAACGATCTCCTTTACATGTTCCCCGTAACCATCCTGGGAACCATTGCTTGCCTGGTGGGCCTCGCTGTGCTTGATCCAGCCATGTTGCTGGATAAGGCGGATCCCTTTGCAACTCCGCTGGAGATCCTTCCGGAGTGGTACCTCTACCCGGTTTTCCAGATCCTCCGAGTCGTCCCCAACAAGCTTCTCGGTATCGCACTGCAAACCTTGGTGCCTCTCGGTTTGATGCTTGTTCCGTTCATCGAGAGTTTCAACAAGTTCCAAAATCCGTTCCGGCGTCCTGTGGCCATGGCCACATTCCTGTTTGGCACTGTGTTCACCATCTACCTTGGCATTGGCGCCTGTCTGCCGATCGACAAATCCCTCACCCTAGGACTGTTCTGATCTTCAAGCTGGTCAAGCCATCTTTCCATTGTCTTCAAAGCCGCGGCGATTGCTGCGGCTTTTTTGTTGGCTCCGCCTGGATTTGATCACGTTTTGCAACAGACGCGCCACCCCGGGGGACCGCCTTCGGCTGGTGTTGCAGGGATCGGAGGGCCATGAGAACGCTCTGTACCCGGGGATCAGGCCTGCCGGGAGGCCTCCGAGCTCTGAAGGTGGAGCTTCAAGTCCTGCGACCTTCCTCACACCAACGCTTTACCGCGATGGGCTGCCGTGGCGTTTGCGGGGTGGTCCTGGTTTCGGCCAGTGTGCCAGAGCTGCTTCTGTCTTTGGGAGCAGCAAGGCAGTGCAGCCTTGACCCGCCGCCCTGCGGAAAGGGCTGGGAGCTGGGACAAGGAGCCTGTCACCCTCAGCCCTGAAGGGCCAGTTGAGCGATGCCCTCAACCTGCCAAGGGGGGACCTCTGGAGGTCTGATGCCGCGAACGGCCCAACCTCCATGGGCGGCAGCTTCCCGCTGAGGGCCAATTTCCCGCCAAAACGGTTCCGGGAGCTCCTGCCGTGGTGGCTCGCCCCTGGGGAGAGGACATTGCTGCGAAGGCCCGCAATCGAGATCAGCATGGCGGAATGTGTCGGTATCAGGACGCTCTGAATCCTGAGCCAGCGGGAGTGTGCGGGGGAGTGTTGGAGCCGCCGCCGCCTTGGCCTCTGCTGCAAGCCGCAAGCCCTGGCGCAAAGCCTTGAGCAGTTGGCAGCCGTTGCGGTTGGAAGGCGTTGAGGTCAGATGTGTGAGGTGTGAGGTGGGGGAGTGCCGCAAGGCGTGTTCCTGATTGTTGGGTGCTGGGGGTTGACGAGGTCCGGGAGATTGGTGGTATGGTTTTGGACTGCGCGGGAAACCGCGCGGCTGCCGAGCCAGGAGCGAAGCGGGGGCGAGAGTTCCCGACAAAGCGCAAGGGGTAAGGCGGAGGGTGAGCTGCTAGGTTCACCAAGTCCACGAGGAGGCCTG
>JBKCTK010000115.1:0-4017 GCA_046319055.1 Synechococcaceae cyanobacterium | reverse complement strand
CGCCTGCCGCGTCCCCGCCCCGGGCCCGCCGCGTGCCCGCCGCGTGCCCGCCCATGCCGGCCGTGTGCCAGCCCATGCCGGCCGCTTGTCGGCGCCGCCTGGCCGAAGGCTGCTGTCGCGTGGGCAGACGCCATGGCGGGCGAACGGCGACGCGGCCGCCGGGTCTGCGGTGTTGGCGTGGTGTGGCCGGACCCCGTTCCAGGCCCTGGCTGCCGCAAGGCCCGCCAGCTGGCCCGCCGCTCAACGATCGATGATCCTGGATGCTTTGCGGTTGTTCCCCTCCCTGGTGGCTGCCCCATCTCGCCCTCGTTCCACCACCTCCCTGGCCCGGTTGGCCAGCGGCATGGCAGCGGGTGGCATCGGCTTGGTGGTGGTGCTGCTGGGGGGCTGGTGGTTCACCGTGGCGGTCGGGGTGATCGTGCATTTGGGCCTGCTGGAGTTTTTCCGCATGGCCCAGTTCAAGGGGATCCGCCCCGCCACCAAGACCACGCTGGTGGCGGTGCAACTGCTGCTGCTCTCCACCCAGGCCGCGGCTGGAGGAGGCGGCCTGGGGGGAGCTGTGCTGGGGGGAGATGTGGCGGCGGCGGTGCTGCCGGCCTCCGGGGCGGTGGTCTGCGGCTGGCTGTTGCTGCAACCCCGCACCGGCACGATCGCCGATGTGGCGGCCTCGATTTTTGGGCTGTTCTATCTGGGATTCCTCCCCAGCCACTGGATCAAGTTGCGGGATCTCAGCGATCCCCAGTTGGCGCCCAGCCTGCAGGGCCAGCTGCCGGGGTTGGGCTGGCCCTGGAGCTCGGGTTTGGCCCTGACCCTGCTGGCCTGTTTCCTGATCGTGGCCACGGATATCGGCAGTTATGTGATTGGGCGGCGCATCGGTCGCCATCCGCTCTCGCCGATCTCCCCCCGCAAGACGATGGAGGGTGCCCTGGGGGGCATTTTCTGCAGCCTGCTGGTGGGAGCTGGAGGCGGAGTGGTGCTGGGCTGGCCCTGGGGGTGGCTCAGCGGTGGCGTGCTTGGGGCCGTGGTGGCGCTGTTCGCCGTGGTGGGAGATCTCACGGAATCGATGCTAAAACGTGATGCGGGATTGAAGGATTCCGGTGATGCGATTCCCGGCCACGGCGGCATCCTCGATCGCATCGACAGCTATCTGTTTGTGCCGGCTGTTGTGTACACGCTGGTGACCCTCGTGCTGCCGCTATTGGGGTAGCGCGAATGCTGCGGGATGTGGCAAGCGGGTTGGGGTGGAGGCCATTTTGGGCAAGTTCTTGGGCCTCCAAGGGGCCTTTTAGCCGCAGTTGCGCCAAAGCACTTGGGCCTGGACCGCACTTACGATTGTATGGTCGCTTGGCGGTTCGCCAGTCGACGCCGCAGCTGACGGCAGCGCTGGCCGAAAATCGCCAGAAGACCCAGGGGCGCCGCTGGGGCTGGCACGGCGGGGGGATCATTGCTGGGAAGGACCCGCATCGCCACCTGGAAATTGGTGTAGAACCAGTTCTGGTTGGTGAAAGGAAGAATCTGCACCCCTGGAGGCGGCAGGTAGGTCTCGATGGTCTCTCCAGAGCTCAGAATGGGGAAGCCGTACTCCGGCGAGCTGGGGTCCGAATTGGTGTTTTGGGTGGTGAAGATCGCTGGGGTGTTGTCGTGGCTGCTGATCACCAAGGGCACGGCGCTGGGCGAGCCATCGGCATTGGTGCCGAAGGCACCGAGCCACATGACAACATGGTGGATTCCGGATGGCGGACCGATATAAAGAAGATCGCCGGGCTGGAAGGCTTGGATCAGAGCGTCCAGGTCGCTGCCTGCATTGATTTTCGTGGTGCCGTAATTGGGGCTGTAGAAAAATGTAGGGGTGAGCCGGCTGCCCGATGAATCGAGCACAATCGCCTCGGCGGTGCCACCCACGCCGGAACTGCTTGAGGGGAACGTGATCTGACTCGCTGTGCCAGAGTGCATCTGATAGCCCAAAGCCAAGCTGTAGATGTAGGCGGTGAAATCGGTGCAATCAATCCCAGGGTTGAGGAGGCTATATGCGGGATAATAAGGATTGTTAAGGGTGCCGCTGATTGGGGGATTGTGCAGCAACTGCTGAGTGCTCTGCAGCGTTGTATTGGTCGTTGCCGGATTCGGTTGAAAACTGCCGGAAGGAACGACCAGATTGGGGTCGAACTGAGGCAGGTGCAGGTGCTCATAGGCCGTGCCGATCAGTTGGTTGGCTGCGGCCATCAATCTGGCCGTGGCCCAGTCGGCATAGGACACGCCAACTGGAGTCTGATTGATCGTGGTGTTGTAAACGGCTTGTCCTCGATCTAAATTGGCAAGAGCGGCAACGAGAGACGGAGCCCCAATCGCAGCTTGATCGACAGAATAAAGTTGGGGATTGAGCGGGCCGTAAGAATGTGGACTGTACGAAGATGTGTACCAGTCGGTTTGGCTGGGTTGGGAGTGGTTGAGGAGCACGTCAGTACGAGTCTGAAAGTCGCTCCACCAGCTCGGAGGGGCTGGCAGGTTGATTTGGAAGCGCACGTTTGAGGCGGCCAAACTTGGGCTTCCGGCTAGCAGGTCAGCCAGCGGGGCTGCCGACAAGGCCAGGGCAGCGGCCAGCCGCCAAGCCCCATGCGACCGACAACCAAGACGCCGCGACCCGGATGCCGGGTCGCCGGCCAAGGTGTCGGAAGCTTGGATGCGAAGGCGCGGCATGGGTTCCCTCTCAGCACGCTGGGTTATAGCGCCCTAGCCGCCAGAAAGCGCAACCATGGATGAGAGCTGCGCAGGCCCCCCTGCCGCATTGAGCCATCAAAGCTTTGGTCGATGTCGAGAACGTCGCTGCCGAAGCCGCAGTTTTTGGTGGCAGGTCCTGCACCGGATGGCGACCCATCCCGCTGTGGCGCTACGCCTGGAAACAGGCGTAGCCGCATCCCCCACAATCCCGACCCGTGCGGCGGCAGTCCCTGCATCCGCGGCATGAGGATCCGCGTGCGGGACATCCTTGCCCTCAAGGCCGCCAGCTCAATGCAGCCAGCCCAATGCCGCCGGCCAAAGCCGCGAGCAGCTCCTGGCCGATTTCCCTGATCTGGATGCGAAGGACCTCAACGCAGCCCTGGCCTATCCAGCCCGGGAGATCGACCATCCCGTTGGGGGGCATGAAGCCCTGGCGGGATGACCAGCTATCGCCGCTGCTCGCGGGCGGGATCAACGCGCAGGAGTGGGGCATCCAGGCCTTCGCCGGCCGTGATGTCGGACTGCGCGATGCCAGAGACCCGGGGATCTTCCATGCGGCTCAGGAGGCTGGGGTTGTGGTGATGACCAAGAAGCGTGACTGCATCCGCCTGCTGGATGAACAGGCACTCCGCCGCCGAAGATCTGGGATGCCGTCCACGGCCGGGTCGATGCTGAAGGCGCAGTGAGAGTTGGTTGCTGGGTCCATGGGGGTGCGAGACGCTACATCCTGGAGCGAAGCGCGTGATCAGCCGGGTGCTGGTCGGGTCTGCTTGCTTTTGCCTGCGGGACCCAACAGAGTGATTGGGGAGTTGTAGCTTTGTGGCTAATTGGTTCTCGCCAGGGAGCAAAGTGGGTTCTGTGGTTCCCGGAACCTACGACGAACAAGTTCAAACTAGCCAGGAGCTCATGGGGGATAGCGCCATCAACATCACCGCGATCGACAACCATGCGCTCAATCGCTGCCACTATGGCGTCGCCCACCCACTTGACTCTTTGTTAAATTGTGCACATCGTCAATCGTTGATCAGGATATGATGAGGGAATCATTCCGCTTCTGCCTTGGACTCATTCCTGGCCAAGGCGTTTCGGCATTGCACCAACTTTGAATGGGGATCTTATGAGGCAAAAAGCGTCGGCTGGGGTATCTTGGGCGGGTCCGGCTGAAAACAGAGTTGGAGGTCCACAAAGCTAGTGCAATCAATGCCCATGACCAACATGGATGAAATCCCAAGAGGAGTCTCATTCCTTCATGACGCGTTGGCGGAGCGACTTGGAAGACCAGCAGCCATTAGAGCTCCA